>JBJKRU010000031.1:0-19668 GCA_046704485.1 Candidatus Limnocylindrales bacterium
GCACGACGGCGAGGGGGTTGCCGAGCCCGGGGCCGGTCGTGAACACGTCGACTTGCCTGAACGGCCGCTGCATGGCCCGAGTGTGCCGCCGATCGCGTCGCGGCGCTACGCTACAGACCCGATGGCCGCGATCGTCCCCACCCTCCGCTACGAGCGCCCGCTGTGGCAGGCGGGCGTCGCGCGCATCGCGGGCGTGGACGAGGTGGGCGTTGCGCCCACGTGCGGCGCGGTGGTGGCGGCGGCGGTCGTCATGCCGCCCAACTGCAAGCGGATCCCTGGCGTCCGCGATTCGAAGACCCTCTCGGCAGCCCAGCGTGAGCGCCTCGCGCCGATCATCCGGCGCCGGGCCTTCGCCGTCGGCCTGGGAGCCGCGTCGGTGGCCGACATCGACCGCCTCAACATCTACCACGCCACGCATCTGGCCATGCGGCGTGCGATCGCCCGTCTCGGCGGCCACGACCATGTGCTGGTCGACGGCCTCCGCATCGCGGGGTTCGAGGAGCAGGTCGGCCCGTACACCGCCATCGTGGACGGGGACGCGAAGGTCTACTCCATCGCGTGCGCCTCGGTCATCGCCAAGACCGTCCGGGATCGGATGATGCACAACCTCGCGCTCCGCTACCCGCAGTACGGCTGGGAGCACAACGCCGGGTACGCAACCATCGAGCACCGGGAGGCGATCCGTGCCCACGGCCTCACGCCGCACCACCGCAAGAGCTGGCAGGCGCTCCAGGTCCTGCTCGCCGGCGACCAGCTCTCGCTGTTCGGCGAGACGTCCGAGCACCAGGCTGGCGGCGCCACCGAGACGGGGCTCGATGGGGCCGCGCCGCCCGACCCCGACGCGGATCTCGTGGAGGCAGCCCTCGAGCTCGATCTCGACGTCGCCCGAGCCGGTGCCAGGGTCTGAGGACGGCGCGGGGATGATGGAGGCGCCCATCCGACTCGACGACGGCGTGGTGGCCTTGCGCGCGTGGGAGCCGGACGACGCCGACGCCGTCTTCGCGGCCTGCCAGGACCCGGAGATCGCACGGTTCTTGCCGATACCGCTTCCCTACACGGCAGCCATGGCCCGGGCATACGTGGCGCGCCGCCGCGCAGACTGGGACGGCGACGACGAGCGCTCCTTCGCGATCACGGACGCGGCGACGGGCGAGGTGCTCGGGTCGATCGCGCGCCACCGGCGTGCTGAGCACCGGGTCGAGTTCGGCTATTGGCTCGCACCATGGGCGCGCGGCAGGGGCGTCGCCACACGCGCGCTGCGACTGGTGGCGGACTGGTCCATCGCGCAGGGCTTCCTGCGGCTCGAGCTCTTCACCCACCCGGACAACACCGCGTCGGCGGCTGTCGCCAGGCGTGCCGGTTTCGTGTTCGAGGGCGTCCGCCGAGCGTGGGACACCGATCGCGAGGGGAACCTCGAGGACGGGGTGTTCTACGTCCGGATCGCGAGCAACGCCCACTGAACGATGGGCGCCGTCCACTGACGCCGCGACGCCCTCCGCGCCCCGTGGACCCGCGGCCGGGTCCACTCGAGCCATCGCCGCGCAAGCCGCAGGTAAGCTCGCGGTGATCGACGCGGGGCACACTCGACGCGTGGAACGCCAGCGCTCAACCACGGCCCAGCGCATCGGCGACGCGGCGGAGCGACTAGCTGCGATGCGGCTCGAGGCCATGGGCTGGGACGTGATCGCCCGCAACCTGCGTCTCGGGCGCGCCGAGGTGGACCTGCTGGCGATCGACCCGTCAGACGGTCCATGGCTCGTCGTGGTCGAGGTGCGGCGTCGCAGCCGGCGGGAGTTCGGCCTGGCTGAGGAGACCATCGACCGCCGCAAGCGGGCCGTGCTGCGCCGAGCGGCCGGCGAGTTGGCGGCGAGGCGGGTGTTGCCCGACGGACGGCGGCTGCCGTCGCTGCCGGTGCGGGTGGACCTGATCGCGATCGACCTCGACGCGGAGGGCCGTCCCGCGTTGCGGCACCACCGCGGGATCGACGGTCCGGGCTGGTGAGGCTTGGCACGGAGGCCGTTGCTGGCGGGCGGGATCGGCAGTGGGCCGGCTGGGTCGGGCAGGCCGGATGTTCGGCAGTCGGCCGGCTGGGTCGGGCGTCCCGGCCCCGCGGCGGTCATGTGCTACACTGCCGCGCGCCGTGGAGCCCACGGCGATTGCCTATGCCCGCCCGGCGGACGCCGGTCGGAGCCCACACGCGGACAGATCCCCGGCGGGACGGTGCCGCCGTCAGGCGAGGAGCCTGGCGCGGTCCCCGCAGGCGGTCCGCGGAGGATATGAACCGCAGGAGGTCACGCGTGCCCACCGTCTCGATGCGCCAGCTCCTCGAGGCTGGTGTCCACTTCGGACATCAGACACGGCGCTGGAACCCGAAGATGAAGCCCTACATCTTCGCGGAGCGCAACGGCATTCACATCATCGACCTGGCGCAGACCGTCAAGCGCCTCGACGTCGCGCTCGAATATGTCACCGACACCGTCGCCCGCGGCGAGAGCGTGCTCTTCGTCGGCACGAAGAAGCAGGCCCAGGAGCCGGTGATGCAGGAGGCCATGCGCGCGGGCCAGCCGTACGTCACCAAGCGCTGGCTGGGCGGCATGCTCACCAACTTCGTCACCATCAAGAAGCGCATCGGCCTGCTCGACCAGCTCGAAGCACGTCAGATGGCCGGCGACTTCGACCGGATGACCAAGAAGGAGGCCGCCAAGCACATCGAGGAGCTGACCAAGCTCCAGGCGACGCTCGGCGGCATCCGCAAGATGAAGCGGCTCCCCGGCGCGATCTTCATCGTCGACCCGCACCGCGAGCGCATCGCCGTCACCGAGGCGAACAAGCTCGAGATCCCCGTCGTGGGCACGGGCGACACCAACGTCGACCCGGACGAGCTCGACTACATCATCCCGGCCAACGACGACGCCATCCGCGCGATCCGGCTGCTCTGCCAGCTGGTGGCCGACGCGGCCATCGAGGGCGCCCGGCTGCGTGCCGCCCATGCCGCGACCGAGCCGGAGGCAGTCGAGGCGCAGGCGGCGGTCGAGCCCGAGTTCGACGAGAGCGCGGCAGCCGACCTGGTCGCCCAGCTCGCCGCCGGCGGGACGCTGTCCTTCGAGCCCGAGGACGACGACCTCCTGCCGGGCGCGCCGGCCACGCCTGCCGCGGAGTAGGCACTGCACGCAGGCTGGCCCGTCCCGCCCCGCCCAAGCCTGGCGTCGGCGCCCAGGGCCGCCGCCTCAAGGACATCGACCTGCGGCGGGCGTGCCCGCCGCACACGACAACAGGAGCACCAACCACATGGCGATCACGGCCGAGGCCGTCAAGGAGCTTCGCGAGCGCACCGGCGCGGGCATGATGGACTGCAAGCGCGCGCTCGAGGAGGTGGGCGGCGACATGGAGAAGGCCGTTGCGCTCCTGCGCGAGCGCGGCCTCGCGGCGGCCGCGAAGAAGGCCGGCCGTGAGGCCCGTGAGGGTCTCGTCTCCAGCTACATCCACACCGGCGGCCGCGTCGGCGTGCTGATCGAGGTCAACTGCGAGACCGACTTCGTGGCCCGGACGGAGGAGTTCCAGAAGCTCGTCCGCGACCTCGCCATGCAGATCGCTGGCCTTGCGCCGCTGTTCGTCGACATCGACCACATCCCCGCGGCGGAGCTGGAGTCCAAGAAGGCCGCGCTGCTCGGCGACGAGGCGGTGCAGAGCAAGCCCGAGGCGATCCGGGCCAAGATCGTGGAGGGTCAGCTCGCGAAGTGGTACAAGGAGGTCTGCCTGCTCGAGCAGCCCTTCCGCGACGAGGACCGGTCTGTGCGCGACTTGGTGACGGAGAAGATCTCGACGATCGGCGAGAACATCCGCGTCCGCCGTTTCGTCCGGTTCGCCCTCGGGGAGGAGATGTGACCGAGCCCGGCCGGGCGGCCACCGCGGGCGAGGGGCCGTCCCCGGCCCCCGGCTCCGGGCAGCTCCGCTATCGCCGGATCCTGCTCAAGCTCTCGGGTGAGGCGCTGCTCGGTGAACGCCAGTACGGCGTGGATCCCGCGTTCTGCGCGTTCATCGCCCAGCAGGTCGCCGATGTCGTGGCCATGGGCGTCGAGGTGGGGATCGTGGTCGGCGGCGGCAACATCTTCCGGGGGATGGCGGCAGCGGCACGCGGGATGGACCGCGCGACTGGCGACTACATCGGCATGCTGGCCACGGTGATGAACGGCCTTGCCCTCCAGGACGCGATCGAGCGGACGGGGATCCCGGTCCGCGTGATGTCGGCGATCGCCATGAACGAGGTGGCGGAGCCCTACATCCGCCGGCGCGCCGTCCGCCATCTCGAGAAGGGCCGGGTCGTCGTCTTCGTCGCGGGAACCGGCAACCCGTACTTCACCACCGACACCGCAGCCGCCCTGCGCGCCGTGGAGATCGACGCCGAGGTGCTTCTCAAGGCCACCAAGGTGGACGGCGTCTACGACGCGGATCCGATGAAGGTCCCGACGGCCACCCGCTACGAGCGCCTCGGCTACCTCGACGTCCTGCGTGATCAGCTCAAGGTCCTCGACGCCGCGGCGGTCTCCCTGTGCCAAGAGAACGACCTGCCGATCGTCGTGTTCGACCTCAACCGACCGGACAACATCACGAGGGTGGCTCGCGGCGAGCCCGTCGGGACCCTCATCGCCGGCGAGAGCGGAGGAGCCACCGCATGACCAGTGAAGACCTAGCCAGCGCCGAGCACAAGATGACTCGCGCTGTCGAAGCGATGGAGCGCGACTTCGCCGGGCTCCGCACCGGCCGGGCGTCGACTGCCCTGGTTGAGCGAATCCACGTCGAGTACTACGGGACGCCGACGCCGCTGAACCAGCTCGCGTCGATCAGCGTGCCCGAGCCGCACCAGATCGTGATCCAGCCGTGGGACCGCGGCGTCCTCGGCGCGATCGAGAAGTCGATCATGAAGTCCGACATCGGGCTGATGCCCAACGTGGACGGCACGGTCGTGCGCCTCAACATCCCCGCCCTCACCGAGGAGCGTCGCAAGGAGATCGTCAAGAGCGTCCACAAGCGGATGGAAGAGGCTCGAGTCGAGATCCGCAACCTTCGCCGCGAGGCTGCGGACGCGATCAAGAAGGAAGAGCGCGACGGCACGCTGGGCGCGGACGAGTCGCGGCGGCAGCAGGACCAGCTGCAGAAGATCACCGACCGGGTGATCGCCGATGTCGACCGCCTCGGCGCGGTCAAGGAGCAGGAGGTCCTCGAGGTCTAGTGGCCCGGGCGCCGCTCGATCAGCCCATCACGCGCCCGACGGACGCGCCGCCGCTCGCCCACGCGAGCGCGTCACATCGCGCGCCCGAGGCGCCGACGTCCCCTGCGCCCGCCGCCGACGCGCCGCTGCTCCCCGACGAGCTGCCGCACCACGTCGCGATCATCATGGACGGCAACCGCCGCTGGGCCCGCGCCCACGGCGTCTCCGACTTCGAGGGGCACGCGGCCGGCATGGAGGCGGTTCGCGGCGTGCTGCAGCAGGCGGTCCGGCGCGGCATCCCGATGCTCACCCTGTATGCGTTCAGCCGCGAGAACTGGGCGCGCTCCGACGACGAGGTCACGGGACTGTTCGACCTGCTCGGGCGCGCCATCGCCAACGAGACGGACGAGCTGCGTGCCCAGGGCGTCCGCGTCCAGATGCTCGGGCGCCTCGACGAGCTCCCCGTTGCGTCTCGCAAGGCGATCGGCGAGGCGCTGGCCCGGACCGCCGAGGGCACGCGTCTGCGCCTCAACATCGCCTGGAACTACGCGGGGCGGACCGAGCTGGTGGACGCAGTCCGCAGGATCGTCGCCTCTGGGATCGCCCCCGAGGCCGTGGACGAGCGGACGATCAGCGCGGCGCTCTACACCGCCGGCCTGCCGGACCCGGACCTGCTGATCCGCACCGGCCGTGAGCAGCGCGTGAGCAACTTCCTCATCTGGCAGGCCGCCTATGCGGAGCTGGTGTTCAGCGACCGCCTGTGGCCCGACTTCGGGCCCGCCGAGCTGGAAAGCGCGCTCCTCGAATTCGCCCGGCGCACACGTCGCTTCGGGCGCTAGGCCGCCGTGCTACGGACTCGCACGACGTCGGCGCTCATCCTGGTGCCGCCGCTCATCATCGCGCTCTGGGTGGGGCTCCTCGCCGTCGCCGCCGTTCTCGTCCTGGTGGCCGCCCTCGGTGGAGTCGAGGTGTTCCGGCTCATCAAGCAGGCGGGCTACCCGTCGCTGTCGATGTTCGGCACGGCCCTCGCGATCGCCTTCGTCCTCGAGGCGGCGTTTGCGCCCGGTGGCGAGAAGGGCCTGCTGCTGGCGGCCGTGGGCGTCGTCCTCACCGGCATCGGGGCGTTCGCCCGCCAGGACCCGCGCGAAGGTCTGGTGGCCTGGGTCGCAACGGTGTTCGGCGCCGTGTACGTCGGCCTCATCGCGTTCGTGCTCCACGTCGCGAACGGCGCCCCCGCCGTGCCGGGGAACGCCCCGCTCCACATCCTCTCGGCGGCGCAGGGCTGGATCCTCCTGCTCGTGCTCGGCGTCTGGAGCTTCGACACGGGCGCCTACCTCGTGGGCCGCCAGATCGGCCGCCACAAGTTCCTCACCCACATCTCACCCAGCAAGTCCGTCGAGGGCGTCGTCGGCGGCCTGGTCGCGGCCACCGTGGTGATCAGCCTGATGCTCGCAGCCTTGGGGCAGAGCGCGGCCGGCGGCCTCGTGCTGGGCCCGCTGCTCGGCCTGGCCGCCCAAGCCGGCGATCTCGCGGAGTCGATGCTCAAGCGCGCCGCGGGGGCGAAGGACTCGGGCACGCTCATCCCCGGCCATGGCGGAATCCTCGATCGGATCGACTCCTTCCTGTTCGCCGGGCCCGTCGTGGCGCTGTACGTCGTTGCGATCGTCCACTGAGGCGGGTCCTCGCGGCGTCGCCGTGCTGGGCTCCACGGGCAGCATCGGCCGTCAGGTGGTGGCCGTCCTCGAGGCGCATCCAGACCAGTTCTCCGTCCGTGCCCTCGCGGCGGGCCACAACGCCGCCGAGCTCGAGGCCCAGGCGCGCCGGCTGGGACCCGCCGTGGCGTCGCTCGCCGACGACGGGCTGGCGGCCGACCTGCCGATCGGCACCGAGCGCTGGCGGGGCGGGGACGCGCTCGAGCGGATGGCCGTGCGGGACGACGTCGAGATCGTGGTCGTGGGAACCGGGGGCGTCCTCTCGCTGCGGCCCGTGCTCGCCGCCCTCAGGTCGGGCAAGGTGGTCGCGACCGCCAACAAGGAGACGCTCGTCGCCGGCGGGCACCTGGTGATGGCCGAGGCGGGAGCACGCGCCCGGGCCCGCGCCGTCGACGACCCGCGCGACCCGCTGGCGACGCCCCTGGGCTGGCTCCGGCCGATCGACTCGGAGCACTCCGCCATCTGGCAGTGCCTGGTCGGCGAGCCCGCTGCCGCGATCGCCCGCCTGGTGCTCACGGCATCTGGGGGCCCGTTCCGCGACGCGTCAGCCGAGGAGATCGCCGCGGCGACGCCCCAGCAGGCGCTCAGGCATCCGAACTGGAGCATGGGGGCCAAGATCACGATCGACTCGGCGACGCTGGCGAACAAGGGCCTGGAGGTGATCGAGGCGCGTTGGCTTTACGATGTCGGCTACGACGAGATCGATGTCGTCATCCACCCGCAGAGTGTCGTGCACTCTGCCGTCCTGTTCATCGACGGTTCCCTCAAGGCCCAGCTGGGCACCCCCGACATGCGCCTCCCGATCCAATACGCTCTCACTCATCCAGACCGCCTCGCTTCGCCTGCCGCTCCGCCTGACCTCGTGCTGACCGGCGAGCTGGACTTCCGCGCACCCGACGAGGCGCGGTTCCCGGCCCTCCGCATCGCCCGTGAGGCGGGGCGCATCGGCTCGCGCGCCTCGGCCGCGCTGATCGCCGCCGACGAGGTGGCGGTGGCGCGGTTCCTGGACGGAACGCTCGACTTCGCCAGCATCCCGCGCCTGCTCGAGGCTGCCGTGCGCCGGTTCGGCGAGGGGCCCGGCCAGGCGCCTGATGTGGACGGCCTGCTCGCGCTGGACCGTGAGGTCCGTGCAGCGTTCGCCTTCGGCCGGGTGCGCGCATGACCGACCTGATCGACGCGGCGATCTCGATCGTCCTCTTCGTCATCGTGCTCGGCGTGCTCGTGCTGTTCCACGAGGCGGGCCACTTCATCACCGCGCGCCTGTCGCGCGTCCGGGTCCTCGAGTTCGGCTTCGGCTTCCCGCCCCGCGCGAAGGTGCTCCACGAGCGGCCTCTGGACCCGGCGGTCATCGCGAGCTGGGAGCGCCGGCACGCCGCGGAACTGGCAGCCGCCGGCGACGACCCGGACCTCGTCGCGGCCGTCGAGGCGCGGCCCCGGCCGGTTGGCATGCTGTACACGCTCAACTGGCTGCCCATCGGCGGCTTCGTCAAGCTCGAGGGCGAGGACGGGGACGAGCTCGACGATCCGCACTCCTTCGGCCGCGCCCGGCTGTGGAAGAAGCTGCTGATCCTGCTGATGGGCGTGGTGATGAACCTCGTCCTCTCGGTCGCGATCTTCGGCGGCATCGCGTACTTCGGGGCGCCGAACATCGGCGTCAAGTTCGCCGCGGTGGAGCCCGGCTCGCCCGCCGCGGCCGCCGGGCTGGTCGTGGGCGACACGATCGTGTCGATCAACGGCCAGGAGTTCGACTTCTACCGCGGCATCTACGGCGACGGCAACATCCTCGACCACCTGCGCGCCGACGCCGGCCAGACCATCCAGCTGGGCGTGATCCACGCCGACGGCACGGCGGCCACGCTGACCGCGACCCTGCGCTCGGCGGCGGACGTCACGGCCGGGAAGGGCGCGCTCGGGGTGCAGTCCGGCCCCGAGGGCTTCCAGCCGGTGATCCTCGCCTCGACCGCGAGCCGGCCGCTCGGCGAGTCGGCGTCGATCGGCTGGCAGGAGACGACGCGCTGGTTCAATGCCATCTTCGACGCGCTGGGCTCGCTCGGCAGCTCGATCGTCAACCACCCGACCCAGGCGCCGCCCGTGTCCGGGCCGGTCGGGATCGCAGGGCAGCTGGGCCAGACGTTCCGAGACGAGGGTCCGATCATGACGCTGTACGTGGCGGGCATCCTGTCGGCGAACCTCGCGCTGGTGAATGTGCTGCCGTTCCCGCCCCTGGACGGGGGCCGCATGCTCGTGCTGGTCCTCAAGGCGATCCCCGGGGTGGGGCGCAAGATCAGCCTCCGGGCGGAGCAGGCGACCTACGCCATCGGGTTCCTCGCGCTGTTCGCCTTCCTGATCTGGGTCACGTTCTTCGACATCGCGCGCGGGATCACCGGGGGAGGCTGACGATGAGCTCCCCGGAATCCCTCCGCCCGCTGCGGCGGCCCACGGTCTCGGTCGACGTCGGCGGCGTGATCGTGGGGTCGGCGCACCCGGTCGTCGTGCAGTCGATGACCAACACCGACACCGCGGACCCCGACGCCACGGCACTCCAGGTCGCCCGGCTCGCGCACGCCGGCTCACAGCTGGTGCGCGTGACGGTCAACACCGAGCAGGCCGCCGCCGCGGTGCCGGAGATGATGCGCAAGCTCCGCGACGGCCTGGGCGTGGACGTGCCGGTGATCGGCGACTTCCACTACAACGGCCACAAGCTGCTCGTGCAGCACCCCGAGACGGCGCGCCTGCTGGCCAAGTACCGTATCAACCCCGGCAATGTCGGCGGCAAGCACCACGACGAGAACTTCACGACCATCGTGCGGGTCGCGGTCGACAACGACAAGCCCGTCCGCATCGGCGTGAACTGGGGCTCCCTCGACCAGGACCTGCTGACCTCGTTGATGGAGGCGAACGCGGCGGCGGCCGAGCCGCGCGACGCCCGCGACGTGATGATCGACGCGATGGTCGAGTCCGCGATGCGCTCCGCCGAGCTGGCCGAGCAGGTGGGCCTGCGCCACGACCGGATCATCCTGTCGGCGAAGGTGTCGGGCGTCCGCGACCTTGTCGACACCTACCACCGCCTTGCACCGCGTTCCGACTACCCGCTCCATCTCGGGCTCACCGAGGCGGGGATGGGCATGAAGGGCATCGTCGCCTCCACGGCCGGCCTCGCCATCCTGCTCGACGAGGGCATCGGCGACACGATCCGCGTCTCGCTCACGCCCGAGCCGGGCGCCGGCCGCGAGCTCGAGGTCGAGGTCGCCCAGCAGGTGCTCCAGTCGATGGGCCTCCGATCGTTCCTGCCCCAGGTGTCCGCGTGCCCCGGCTGCGGGCGCACCACCTCCACCTTCTTCCAGGAGATGGCCAAGGAGATCACGAGCCACCTGAAGGCCCGGATGCCCGAGTGGCGCGAGTCGCACCCGGGCGTGGAGGACATGCGGGTGGCCGTCATGGGATGCGTGGTCAACGGGCCGGGCGAGTCCAAGCACGCTGACATCGGGATCTCGCTCCCGGGCACGTTCGAGGCGCCCGTGGCCCCGGTGTTCGTGGACGGGAAGCTGGACCGCACCCTCCGTGGCGACCGCATCGTGGCCGAGTTCATCGACCTGCTCGAGGACTACGTGGACCGCCGGTACACGGCAGCGTAGCCGGCGGGCCCAGGGGGATCAGCCGGCGGGCCCGCCCCGTCGGCGGCGCGCCAGCGCGAACACGGCTCCGGCGGCGACCACAGCCGCCGCGAACCCCCCCGCGACCACCGGGGCGATGCCGTCGGCGGCGTTGAGCAGCGCGGTCTGCAGCGTGATCGAGAGGTCGGCCATGCCGAGCGCGTCGTAGAGGCCGGCGGCCGGGTTCGCGCCCTCGAGCACGATGAACACGAGGCCGAGCACGACGAACATGGCGCTCGAGACCACCACCGTGATGTGGCGCTCGAGCCCGAGGATGCGGACCGCGCGCCCGCGCAGCACGCCGCGTCCGGACGTGCCGAGCCGCTCCCAGAGGAGCGCCAGCATGAACAGCGGGAACGCCATGCCGGCGGCGTAGGCCGCGAGCAGGGCCGCGCCCGAGAGCGCCCCGCCCGACGACGCGGCGATCGTCAGGACGCCGCCGAGGATGGGGCCGGCGCAGAAGCCGCCGAGGCCGAAGCCGAGCCCGAGCGCAAAGGTGCTCGCCGCCCGCTCGGCCGTCATGGGCTTCAACGCCCCGCCGGTGCTCGGCAGCTCGAAGCCGCCGCGGGCGAACTGCACGACACCGATGGCGACCAGGACCACGCCGGCGAGCACCATCAGGGCGCCACGCTGCGAGACGAGGACGCCGCCCAGCACGCCCGCCCCGACGCCGAGCGGCAGCAGCAGGGTCAACATGCCGGCGTAGAAGATCGCCGTGCGCGCGGCGAGCCGGGCGGGAGAGGGGAACGCGTAGGCGAAGAACGCCGGCAGCAGCAGCGCCGAGCACGGCGACAGCAGCGACAGGACGCCGCCCGCGAAGGCGACCAGCAGCTCGACCATCAGGCGGTCCGCCGATCGCCGGTCGGGTCCATCACGGCGCGGTCGACGCCGCCGGGGCGGCGGGTGCCGCGCCCTTGATCGCGGCGCTCAACTGGTCCAGCGTCTGGTACCCGACGAAGGGCGTGCCGTTGACGCTGAACGCCGGCGTGCCCGAGAACGCGGCCGAGGAGATCTTCGTGTCGGAGCGGACGGCGGCGTCGTACGTCCCGGCGTCAACGCAGGCGTCGTAGGCGGTGGCGTCGAGGCCCAGCGTGACGCCCATCGCCTTGAGCTTGTCCTTCGTGAACGCGCCCGTGTTGGGCGTGGCGTTCTGCGAGGTGTAGAGCAGGTCGTGCATCGCCCAGAACTGGCCCTGGTCGCCGGCGCACCGGGCGGCGTTGGCGGCGTCGATCGACTCCTGGCCCTCCCACGCGTCGTCGTGCCACTCGAAGCGGACCTGCCCCGTGGCGATGAACGTCGAGCGGAAGCTCGCCTCCACGTCGCGCGCCCAGCGCCCGCAGTAGTCGCACTGGTAGTCGGAGTACTCGGCCACGGTGACCGGCGCAGCCGCCGAGCCCTCGACGGGCCGAACCACGTTGGCCACGGGCGCGGGCGGCGCGGCGAGCCCGGCAGCGATGATCCCGGCCGCGGCGACGATCGCCACGATGACGATTCCGGGGACGAGCCAGCGTCGGCCGAGACGCACGATGGCGGGCTCAGACCCCGTTCTCCGCACAGGCTGGCTCCTCGCCTCGACTCGCGCGGCGGCGCGGCGCTCGGCCCGGGTCCCATTGGCGCCGGCTCCACTGGTGTTGTCGGCGCGTCGTCGATTGGCCATGGCTCGTGCTCCGGAGGTCAGCGAAGGATGGTGGACAGCGCGGCGCGGGCGGCGTCCACTGCCGCCTCGTCCCGCTCGTAGATCAGCAGGCGCCCGTTCGCCTCGTGGCGGGTGGCGCGGACGAGGCCGGCCTCCTTGAGGCGGGCGAGGTGGTTGGAGACGTTGTTCTCGCGGGCCCCAAGCGCCGCGGCGAACTCGCACACGCAGTGGGGGCCATCGGCGAGCATCGCCAGGATGGTGGCCCTGCACCGGTGGCCCAGCAGCTGGGCGACGTTGATCGCGTCGACGACATCCGGCGCGACCAGGTCGCGGCGGGGTCGCGGCGGTGGCATGACGGTCATGTGGTGCCTCGGGTGCTCGGGTCGACGATGGGTGAATATCTCAGTCGTGACTGAGATGTCAAGAGACCACCGGCCCTGTCTTGGGGCGCGACCGGATGAGCCCGTCGCGTCACCGTCGCGTCACGGCCGCGCCGTAGACTTGGGGCAATCGGAGGTCCCAATGCGCTTCGTCTTCGCCCAGCCGTCGATGCCCAGTCCTGACCAGGTCCTGCCGGGCCGGGACCAGCCGATCATGGTCCCCGCTGCCCACTTCGTGAACGGCCGCCCGATCGGCGGGCCCTACCCGGCCGGTCTCGAGGTCGCGGACTTCGCGATGGGCTGCTACTGGGGCGCCGAGAAGAAGTTCTGGCCCCTGCCGGGCGTGTGGGTGACGGCCGTCGGCTTCGAGGGTGGGTCCACACCCAATCCCATGTACCGCGAGTCGTGCACGGGCCGCACCGGGCACGCCGAGACGGTCCGCGTGGTCTTCGACCCGGCCGTGATCACGTTCGGGCAGCTGCTGAAGGTCTTCTGGGAGCACCACGACCCCACCCAGGGCATGCGCCAGGGCAACGACCTCGGGACCCAGTACCGGTCGGCGGTCTACGCCCACGGCCCGGAGCAGCTGGCGGCAGCCATCGCCTCGCGCGACGCCTACCAGCGCGAGCTGGCCAAGGCCGGCTTCGGGTCCATCACCACCGAGATCGCGCCCGCGGGCGACTTCTACTTCGCCGAGGACGACCACCAGCAGTACCTCGCCAAGAACCCGGACGGGTATGACTGCCACACGGCGACCGGCGTCGCGTGCCCGATCGGCGTGGGGGTTGAGGCGCCGAGGGCATGAGGCGCGTCGAGTTCCTGTGGTTCGAAGGCTGCCCAGGGCACGAGCAGGCGAGGGCGCTGCTCGACGAGGTCATCGCCGAGGTCGCACCCGGCACCGACATCGAGGCGATCGAGGCGACCGACCCGGCCGTGGCAGACGCGTACCGTTTCCCGGGCTCGCCGACGATCCGCGTGGACGGCCGCGACATCGACCCGACGTTCAAGGACCCCGGCGACTACACGCCGCGGTGCCGCCTCTATCGGACCGCCGAGGGGTTGCGGGGCGTGCCGCCCCGTGCGTGGATCGAGGCCGCGCTCCGCGCCTAGGCCAGTGCCCCGCCGAGTCCGGCGAGTTCAGCTTCTTGGTCGTGTTCATGGGCGGCGGCCTCGTGATCGGCTTGGCGATCGGGAGGGTGCTGGTCCCGAAACCCCACTGATCCCCGGTGTCGAGCTCGCTCGGAAGCCCCGACTATTCCGCGGACGCATACCATCCTGCTCATGGATCGCGACGACGCACAGCCGCTGTTCCTGCCACCTGGATCGGGCCGTGTGCTTGACCACCTCTCGGTCACGCAGCGCCTGACGAGTGAGCAGTCGGGCGGCTCGATCTGCATCTTCGAGTCGGCCTTCGAGCCCGGCGACGGCAATCGGCTCCACGTCCACGCGCGCGAGGACGAGATCACGTACGTCCTGGAGGGCGCGCTCGAGGTGCGGTTGCCCGACAGGACGGAGATCCTCGAGGCCGGCGGCGTGGGCTGGCTGCCGAGGCGCCTGCCCCACGCCATCCGCAATCCGCTGTCGACGACGTCGCGCTACCTCTTCCTGGCCGTCCCAGGAGGCCTCGATCGCTGGTTCGACGCTGTCGCCGAGGCGAGCGCCGCCGGCACCCTGGACGACGCCGTGTTCGCCAGGCTGTCGAAGGAGTTCGGCCTGGGCTGGCCGGAGTAGGGGACCCCGCAGCGCGCTCGGTGACGCTGGCGCCGCGGCGATTGCGCGGCGGCCGCACGTGCAACGCACTGTGGCGGCGTTCAGGAACGCCGCCACAGTGCGTTGCGACGCAGCCGGGCACGCGCCCCGGGGGCTGCTACGGGATGCGGCCGACGGTCGTGGAGGCCTGCGCCTCGACGGTCGCCGCGCTGGGGACCGCGTGCCCGATGCCGAGGACGGTGATGGAGACGAACGTGAGCCCCTTCACCGCGTACACCCCGACGCCCTTGAGGGAGATGCCCCCGCTGGAGAGGCTGACCGTCATGAGGGCCGCATCGTCGCCGATGCCGGTGAGGCGGGACGTCTTGATGCCGTTGTAGGCCGCCTTCTGGAGCTCGGCGAGGACCACCGCCTTGCCCGCGTCGAGGGCGGCCTGGCTGGGCGCCTGCAGCACGGTGACCTCCACCTGGATGCCGGTCGCGCTGTAGGTGCACGTCTTCCGGTTGTCAACGTCGGACTTCGCGCAGGCTCCGACGGGCGTGCCGGCGAGGGTGCTCGCCTCAGACTGGGTCACCAGCGTGGCCGGGTCGAGGGGGGTCGGCGGTAGGGTGGGACCGCTGGACTCGCTTGCGGCGGGCGCGGCCGAAGGAGCCACGGACGGCGCCGCGGACGAAGGCGCCGCGCTCGGCGCCACGGACGGCGCCGTGCTTGCGCTCGCCGGGACCGTGCCGAGTGGAACCGCGCTCGGTGCCGCGGTCGGCGGGGCCGACGCGGCCGATCCGCCGCAGGCGGCGACCGCAAGGCACAGGAGCGGCGCGACGAGGAGACGAGACCGGTGCATGCCAGGCCCCCAAGAACACTTCCTCGGTCGGGCGGCCGCGGGCACGATTGCCCGGGCGGGACGCGAGCGGGCGGAGACTAACACCGCGCCGCGCAACACGCTTTCCGTCGAGGGGCGCGCTGAGGACAGGCTGGGAATGGGTAGCCGCCGCACGGGCGGTGGAGGGTTCGTGGGCCGGGTCGGCGGGACGGTCTTCGGGGGGAACGCCGTCGGCGGAGGCGCCGCGAGGCGCCCGCGCGGGGGGCACTGGGCGCGCCCCCGCCGCAGGCTGAGACGGACGTCGTGGCGGCCGGTCAACCGCCTCGGACACGAGTGGATCGCCGCCTCAGGGGCGCCTTGGACGCCCGGGCGTGGAGGACCCGCCGAGATGGCGGTCCACGCCCCCGGGTGTATACTCCCGGCAATTATCGAGGGCCGCCTCTGGACGTGGGTGACCAACCCACGTTTCTTTGTGTCGAGGTGGTCCTCTGTCATGGGCAGAGGAGGGAGGGCGCCAGGTGAGTCGCGACTTCGTCGGTGCGCTCCTCCAGCTCAATGCCGAGAAGCAGGTCTCCCGGGACGCGCTCGTGCACGCCCTCGAGGACGGGATCCAGCAGGCCTATCGCCGCGTCGCCGGCGAGGAGGACATCTTCGTCCGCGTCGAGCCGGAGAGCGGCCGGATCGACGTGTTCCGCGGCCGGCACGTGGTCGAGGACGTCGAGGACCCCGCGCTCGAGGTCAGCGTCGAGGAGGCCCGCAAGACCAAGGCCGACGCGCGCGCAGGGGAGGTGCTGCTGACCGAGCAGCTGGATGGCGAGCATTTCGGTCGAATCGGCGCCCAGACGGCCAAGCAGATCATCCTGCAGCGCATCCGCGAGGTTGAGCGCGACCAGGTGTTCGACCAGTTCGCGAGCCGCGAGGGCGAGCTGATCACGGGCTCCGTGAGCCGCGTCGAGCCCCGCGCCATCGTGCTGGACGTGGGCAAGGGCGTCGAGGCGATCCTGGCAACGAGCGAGCAGAGTCCCCTCGAGCACTACCGAATCGGTCAGCCCGTCAAGGCCTTCGTGCTGGAGGTCAAGCGTTCCGCCCGCGGGCCGCAGATCATGGTCTCGCGCACGCACAAGGGCTTCCTGCGCCGCCTGTTCGAGCTCGAGGTGCCGGAGATCCACAGCGGCACGGTCGAGATCAAGCAGATCGCCCGGGAGGCCGGCAGTCGGAGCAAGGTTGCCGTCGCGTCCCGGCAGGAGGGGCTCGACCCGGTCGGGGCCACGGTCGGGCAGCGCGGCGCGCGCGTCCAGGCTGTCGTGGCCGAGCTTGCCGGCGAGAAGATCGACGTCATCCCGTGGAGCGAGGACCCGAGCATCTTCGTGGCCAACGCCCTGTCTCCGGCACAGGTGATCAGCGTGGCCATCGACGAGGAGCACAGGGTCGCCGGCGTGACGGTGCCCGAGCGCATGCTCTCGCTCGCCATCGGCCGGGAGGGCCAGAACGCTCGGCTCGCGGCTCGCCTGACCGGGTGGCGGATCGACATCCGGAGTGACCAGGTTCCCGCTGAGACTCCTGCCCCGCCCAAGGCCGACGCCGGCAGTGCCCCGTCCGACGCGGGCGCCACTCCGCCCGACGCAGCAGCTCCTGCGGCTGATGCGCCGCCCGCCGCGGAGGCTGCCGCGGAGGTTGCCTCGGAGACGGCGGCGGCGCCCGTCGCCAAGTCGCGCAAGCGCGCATCCGGGGAGGTGTCGTCGTAGGCGCGGCGACGGCCGGTCGATCCCGGCCCGCCGAGGCGCGCAGGCACCCCACGCGGAGCTGCGTTGCCTGCCGCACGCCGCGCCCCAAGCGCGAGCTCCTTCGCGTCGTCCGCCGACCCGACGGGTCGATCTCCGTCGACGAGACGGGCCGGCAGCCGGGCCGGGGAGCGTACCTCTGCCGCGATGCAGCCTGCTTCGACTTGGCGGGCCGCCGCCGCGCTCTGGCGCATGCCCTGGGGACGAAGATCCCCTTGGAGGTTGAACGCCTCCTGGCGGTCGGCCCGGACGGCCTTGCCGCCACCAATCCCGAATCCCCGCGGGCCGTGAGCCCGCGATCCGAGACCCTGCACCACACGATCACCGAAGGAGGCGCCCATGGCCAGGAGTAGGAGCGGCACCCGCGGCCGGCGTGGCCCCCGCAAGCCCCAGCGCCGCTCGGGCGGATTCGTCCCCAGCGGCGTCGCCACGATCGACCCGAGCGAGCGTGGGCCGATCGAGCTGCCGGCCACGATCACGGTGAAGGAGCTCGCGGAGCTGCTGACCGTCAGCCCTGCAGACATCATCCGCGAGCTCATCAAGAGCGGCATCTTCGCGACCATCAACCAGCTGATCGACCGCGACACCGCGTCGCTCGTCGCAGAGGAGCTGGGCTTCGAGGTCGCCGAGCCTCAGGCTGCCACGGCATCGGCCGACGAGGAGGGCGAGAGCGCCCCCGCCGAGGCCGCCAAGGAGCAGCTCTGGGACGAGGAGGCCGAGGACGAGAAGGACCTCGTCGCGCGGCCGCCCATCGTGACCGTGATGGGCCACGTCGACCACGGCAAGACGAGCCTGCTCGACGCCATCCGGTCGACCACGGTGGCGGCTGGCGAGCGCGGCGGGATCACCCAGCACATCGGCGCGTCCGAGATCACGAGCAAGGACGGCAAGCGGGTGGTGTTCCTGGACACCCCGGGCCACGAGGCGTTCACCGCCATGCGCGCCCGTGGCGCCAGGGTGACCGACATCGCGGTCATCGTGGTGGCGGCCGACGATGGCGTCATGCCCCAGACGCTCGAGGCGATCAGCCACGCGAAGGCGGCGAAGGTCCCCCTCGTCATCGCGATGAACAAGATCGACAAGGCGGACGCGAATCCGGACCGCGTGAAGACCGAGCTCGCCGAGGCGGGCGTGGTCATCGAGGAGTACGGCGGCGACACGCCGCTCGTGCCGGTGTCCGCCAAGGCGCGCATCGGCCTCGAAGAGCTGCTCGAGATCATCCTGCTGGTCGCCGACCTCCAGGAGCTCAAGGCCAACCCGAAGCGCGACGCCGTGGGCACGATCATCGAGGCCCGGCTCGACAAGGGCCGCGGGCCGGTGGCCACGCTCATCGTCCAGACGGGCACGCTGCGGGTCGGCGACGTGGTGGTGGCCGGCAACACGTTCGGCAAGATCAAGGCCCTCGAGAACTCGGCGGGCAAGCGCATCCCGAAGGCGGGCCCCGCCTCGGCGGCGGTCGTGCTGGGCCTGTCTGACGTTCCCGAGGCCGGCGACGTGCTCCGCGTCGTGAAGGACGTGACCGTCGCCCGGGACCAGGTGGAGGCCCGCAAGAACGCGGCCGCCGCGGCGCAGGGAGGCGGTTCCGGCCGGGCGACCCTCGAGGACCTGTACCGCCAGATCCAGGCCGGCCAGGCCAAGGAGCTGCGGATCATCCTCAAGGCCGACGTCTCGGGCTCGCTGGGCGCGATCGATCACGCCCTCGGCCAGCTGTCGACGGACGAGGTCAAGATCAACGTCCTGCTCGAGGCGGCTGGCGACATCACCGACAACGACATCATGCTCGCGACCGCGAGCAACGCGATCGTGGTCGGGTTCAACACCGGCATCACCGAGACCGCGCGCCGGGCCGCCGAGGCCGAGGGCGTCGACTTCCGCCTGTACGACATCATCTACAAGCTCACCGACGACATCGACCTCGCCCTCAAGGGCATGCTCGAGCCGGAGATCGTCGAGGTGGTCGAGGGGCGGGCCGAGGTCCGCCAGCTGTTCAAGGTGGGCAAGACGACGGTCATCGCGGGCTGCTACGTCACCGACGGCCGCATCGTCCGCAACGGCATGGCCCGTGTCTGGCGCGGCGGCAAGGTGATCGCCACCGACAAGATCGAGTCGCTCCGCCGCTTCCGGGACGATGTCCGCGAGGTGGCGCAGAACTTCGAGTGCGGCATCGGCCTGGCCGGGTTCAACGACGAGGTCGAGGGCGACATCATCGAGTGCTACACGCAGCAGGCGCGCAGCCGGGCCGGCGCCTGAGCGTCCGTTCCAGGAAGCCGCTCCGATGAGCCAGCGCACCGACCGCGTCGACGAGCTGCTCCGCCAGGAGATCGGCGCTCTCCTGGCGAAGGAGGTCGCGGACCCGCGAATCGGGTTCGCGACCATCACGGACGTGGAGACGTCACCGGACCTGCGCCATGCCAAGGTGTGGGTGAGCGTGATCGGCCAGAAGGCTGACCGCGACGAGACGCTGCGCGCACTGGCGGACGCGACGCCGTTCATCCGGCACGAGCTCGGCCGCCGACTGCGGATCAAGCGGATCCCGGACCTGCACGTCAGGCTCGACGATTCAGCCGAGCGCGGGACGCGCGTCCTGCACCTCCTCCACGAACTGGAGGCCGGTGTCGAGCCGGACGCCATCGAGCCCGTGAACGAGTCGCTGCCCACGCCGGTGCGGCGGCTCCCCCACGAGGGCGACGCCGCCGACCCGCCCGCCGCCGGCGCTGGCGCCGAGGGTCGGCCAGGCCCGCGGCCGCCGAGACGGTCCGGACCGCCC
>JBJKRU010000032.1:0-13003 GCA_046704485.1 Candidatus Limnocylindrales bacterium
ACCTCGCCCACATCAGGAGTGTCGTCCTCGCCGGCCATGCCGGCGGGGGCAAGACAACGCTCGCGGAGCAGGTGCTGTTCCGCGCCGGCGCGATCCCGCGGCTGGGCAGGGTGGACGACGGCACGGCCCATCTCGACTATGAGCCCGAGGAGCAGAAGCAGCACCGCTCGCTGTCGCTCGCCGTCGGGACGTTCGAGCACGGCGATCACGAGATCACGGTTGTCGATACGCCGGGCTACCCGGACTTCGTGGCCGAGGTGATCGAGGGCTTCCACGCCGCGGACGCCGCGCTGTTCGTCATGGACGCGTCGGGCAATGTCGAGGCGGGGCTGGAGAACGCCGTCAAGGTGGGCCGCGCGACCGAGACCGCGGCCTGCTTCGTCATCAACAAGTGCGATCGCGAGAACGCGAACCCATCGGCTGCCCTGGACGCGCTGCGCGCCGCGTTCGGCACCAAGGTGGCGCCGCTGCACATCGCGATCGGGTCCGCCGACACGTTCACCGGCTACGTCGACCTCGTCCACCGCAAGGCGTACAGGCTGGACGGCGGGAAGGAGGTCGAGATCCCCGTCCCGGCCGAGCTCGCCGACGAGGTGGCGCTCCGGCGCGATCAGCTCCTCGAGGCCGCGGCCGAAGCCGACGACGACGTGTTCGAGAAGTACCTCGGCGAGGAGGAGATCTCCGACGCCGAGCTCGACGCCTGCCTCCACAAGGGCGTGCGCGAGTCGATCCTGGCACCGGTCCTCGTCGCCTCGGCCAACAAGGGCATCGGGCTCAACGCCCTGCTGGACGCCATCGTCCGGTACCTCCCCTCTCCCGAGGAGGAGGGACCCTTCACCGCCCTCGACAAGGCGGACAAGGAGGTGGCGGTCGAGGCCACCAGCGAACAGCTCCTCGTCCGGGTGTTCAAGACGGCCGCCGACCCCTTCGTCGGCCGGCTGACCTACCTGCGCGTGCTCGCCGGCACCCTCAAGAGCCAGAGCCCCGCGTTCAACAGCTCGAAGGGCGAGGACGAGCGGATCGGCCAGCTGCTCTACCTCCACGGCAAGGAGCAGGAACCGGCCGGCGAGCTGCGAGCCGGCGAGATCGGGGCGATCGCGAAGCTCGGTGTGACCGAGACCGGGGACACGCTGACCTCTCGAGATGCGGCCCTCCGGCTCGGCGAGATGGTGTTCCCGGACCCCACGCTCCAGGTCGCCATCGACCCGGTGTCCAAGGCCGACCTCGACAAGATGGGCCCGGCCCTCCAGCGGATGGTGGAGGAGGAGCCGACAGCCCGCGTGGAGCGCTCGGCGACCGGCGAGCAGATCCTGCGAGCCATCGGCGAGGCGCACGTCTCGGTCATCTGCGACCGGCTCAAGCGCAAGTTCGGCGCCGCGATCGCGACCCGGACGCCGACCGTCGCCTACCGCGAGACGATCCGCGGCAAGGCCCAGGTCCACGGCCGCTACAAAAAGCAGACGGGCGGCCACGGCATGTTCGGCGACGTGTGGATCGAGCTCGAGCCGAACCCGGGCGCGGGCGTCGAGTTCGCCGAGCGGGTCGTCGGCGGCTCCGTGCCCAAGGGCTTCTTCCCGGGAATCGAGAAGGGCATCCGCGAGACGGCGGCGGAGGGCGTCCTCGCCGGCTTCCCGCTCGACGACTTCAAGGCCACGCTGTACGACGGCTCGTTCCACCCCGTGGACTCCAACGAGCTGTCGTTCAAGCTCGCCGCGTCGATGGCGCTCAAGGACGGCGTGATGCAGTCCAAGCCCGTGCTCCTCGAGCCGATCATGGCGGTCGAGATCCACATCCCCGAGCAGTACATGGGCGAGGTCAACCGCGACCTCAACGGTCGGCGCGGCCGGGTGCTGGGCCTGGACACCGCGGACGGGATGCAGGTCATCTCCGCGCAGGTCCCGCAGGCGGAGCTCTTCTCCTACGCCACGGAGCTGCGGTCCCTGACGGGTGGCCGAGGGACGTTCTCCTCGTCGCTCGACCACTACGAGGACGTCCCGGGCAACCTGGCCGAGAAGATCATCGAGGGCAGCAAGAAGGACCACAAGGACGAGGGCCACTGAGCCCGCGTCTCGACAGCAGCGCGCCGCCGGACACCGGCGCCGCGCCTTGATTCCGTCCCAGGCGTTCAGTCCGCGGTAGCCGCTCGCCGACGCGTCAGTGCGGCAGGTCGCGCCCGTCGATGGCCGTGACGATCTCGCCGATGGTGATCCGCCCCTCGTACAGGGCCCTCCCGACGATCGCGCCACCGCAGCCCGCCGCCTGCACCGCGAGGATGTCCTCGAGCGACGAGATGCCGCCCGACGCGATGATCCGCCCCCGTCCCAGGCGGACGAGCGAGCGCAGGAGCGCGAGGTCCGGTCCTCCCATCATCCCGTCGCGGTCGATGGCGGTGACGGCGAAGGTGTCGATCCCGGCGGCAGACAGCCGCTCGAGAGCGTCGCTCGCCGGGACGCCGGCCGCGCCGCGCCGCCAGCCCTCCCCGAGCGCCAGGCCGTCGCGGATGTCGAGCGAGCAGGCGATCCTCGCCGATCCGTAGCGTGACACGAGACCGACGACGAAGTCGGGGTCCCGCAGCGCCGCCGTGCCGACTGCGACGCGGCTCGCCCCCGCCCCGAGGGCTCCGGCCACGTCCCCGGCGGTCCGCAGTCCCCCGCCTACCTCCACCCGGGCACGGCCGTGCACCTCGGCGACGATCTGCGACACGAGCCGCAGCTGCCTCGGTTCCCCCAGCCGCGCGCCGTCGAGGTCCACGACGTGGAGCCACTCGGCCCCCGCATCGGCAAACGACCGCGCCACGCGGACCGGATCGTCCTCGTATACGGTCTCGCGCTCGAAGTCGCCCTGCAGCAGGCGGACGACGCGCCCGCCCTCCAGGTCGATCGCCGGCAGCACCTCGAACGCGGCCAATTGACCTCCGTGCCTTCGTATTACTACACTACTACGCTATCATGCCTTCAGAAGGTCAGGACGGAACCTTCAAATCTGTCACCGCGAGGATCGCACCCGTGGCAAGCGAATGGCGGACCCCAGAGCTCGACGCCCTTCTGGACGTCATCCTGCACCTCGATGACCGCGAGGACGCGCTGCGCTTCCTCCGCGACCTGTGCACCGTGGGCGAACTCCACGACCTGGCTCAGCGGTGGGCAGTGGTCCGGATGCTCGACGCAGGCCTCCACTACGCCGAGATCTCCCGGCAGACGGGGGCCAGCACGGCGACCATCACCCGTATTGCGTCGTGGCTCCACCACGGCGAGGGCGGCTACCAGTCCCAGCTCGATCGCCTGAGGGCGCAGGGCGGCACCTCGTACCCCCTGGCGGCCGAGCGATGAGGGACCGCCTCCGGCTGGCAGTCCCGAACAAGGGTCGGCTCGTGGAGCCGACCCTGCAGCTCCTCCACGCCTCGGGCCTGGTGTTCGAGGAGCACGACCGCAGCCTGGTCGCCCGCGTCACGAACCAGCCGCTCGACATCCTGTTCGTCCGCACCGACGACGTCGTGGAGTTCGTCGCCGACGGCGTGGCGGACGCCGGCATCACCGGCGCAGACATCCTCGCCGAGGTGGGTCGCGACCTGCCCGTGATCGCAAGGCTGGGATACGGCCGCTGCCGGCTGGCGGCGGCGGTCCCTTCCGACGCTCCCGTGCGGGCGGTGGACGACCTGGCAGGCCAGCGCGTCGCAACGTCGCACCCGCGGACCACCCGCCGCTACTTCGACGAGCGCAGTATCCCAGTGGAGGTCGTGCCGCTCTCCGGCGCTGTCGAGGTGGCGCCCCGACTCGGGCTCGCCGACGCGATCGTTGACCTCGTGTCCACTGGCTCGACGCTCCAGATGAACGGCCTGCGCGCCATCGGCGATGTGCTGGAGTCGCAGGCGGTGCTCGTGGCGGGCCCGGCGGCCCAGGACGAGCGCCCGGACGAGCTCAACGGCATCGTGCAGATGCTCGGCTCGGTCATCGCCGCCCGCGACCGCAAGTACCTGATGATGAACGCGCCCGCCTCGCACCTCGCCGAACTCGAGAGCCTCCTGCCGGGCCTGGAATCCCCGTCGGTCATCCCGCTCGCGCACGCGGGCATGATCGCCATCCACGCCGTCGTCGGCTCGGATGAGGTCTGGGGGCTGCTCCCCCGCCTCAAGGCCGCGGGGGCGTCCGGGATCCTCATCCTGCCCATCGAGAAGATCCTCCCGTGACCGTCCCGTCGTCTGCCGCCACCGCGCCGGCCGCACCGGCGAGCTACAGCTGGGAGGCAACCGACGAGGGCGTCGCCGCACGCTTCGGAATCCCGGTCGAGCAGGTCATCCGCTTCGACCTCAACACCTCCCCGGCACCTCCCGAGATGCTGGGCGAGATGCTCGCGGCCGGGCGCTTCGAGACGAGCCTGTCGGAGTACCCGCCGGGCGACTACAGGCGGCTGGTCGAGGCCGCGGCCGCCCGATACGGCGTCGAAGCCGACGAGGTGGTGCCTGGCGCCGGCGCCGACGAGATCCTCGACATGTGCGCCAAGGCGTTCCTGGCGGCCGGCCAGCGGGCAGTCATCCCCACGCCGACGTACGCCATGTACCGCGTCGTGTCCGAGCAGCGGGGCGGCACCGCCGTGCCGGTGCCCCGGCTCGGCGCCGAGCACGGCTTCGCACTCGACCTGCCGCGGGTTCGCGATGCCGCGCGCGACGCGGCGTTGATCTGGCTGTGCAACCCCAACAACCCGACGGGCGCCGAGGAGCCGCCGGGCTCGCTCGAGGCGCTGCTCGGCGACATCGTGGCCGACGCGGCCGCCGCCCGCCGCGGGCCGCCGGCCGTCGACGTCGACGAGGCGTACGCCGAGTTCACCGGCCGTTCGCTCATCCCGCTGCGGCGCCGCTTCGAGAACCTCGTTCTCGTCCGGACCGCCTCGAAGGCGTATGCGCTCGCCGGGCTCCGCGTGGGGTTTGCCGTGGCATCCCCGGCAACGCTGTCGCGCGTCGCCCTCTACCGGCCGCCGGGGTCGGTCGGCACCATCTCCGAGACCGTGGTGACGCGGGCGCTGAGCGAGCCGGCGGCGATGCTCGCCAATGTGGCCCGAGTCGAGGAGCAGCGGCCACGGCTGGTCGCCGCGTTCGAGTCGGCCGGCTGGCGGCCGTACCCGTCGGTCGCGTGCTTCGTTCTCGTGGACGTCGGCACGCCCGCCCGATCGGCGTTCGTGGCCGACCAGCTGATGCGCCGCGGCCTGGTGCCGCGAACGTTCTCCGACCGCCACCCGGCAGTCTCCTGCATCCGCGTCACCGTCCGCGGCCCCCAGGAGAACGACCGGCTCATTGAGGCGATCGGGGAGATCGCCCCGGAGGTGCCCGCATGACCACGCCCCTCGGCAGCCTTGACGTCGTCCGGTCAGCCGACGGGCTCGTCACCCTGTCCCGCGAGACGCGCGAGACGAAGATCTCCGTCGGGCTGCTCGTCTCGGGCACCGGCCGGGCCGACGTGCGGACCGGGATCGGCTTCTACGACCACCTCTTGACATCGTTCGCCCATCACGGCCTGTTCGACCTGACGCTGCGAGCCGAGGGTGACCTCGAGGTCGACGAGCACCACACCGTCGAAGATGCGGCGCTGGTGCTCGGCGCAGCATTCGCCGAGGCCCTGGGCGTCAAGTCGGGGATCAAACGCTTCGGCGACGCCGCGGTGCCGATGGACGAGGCGCTTGCGACCGCGGTCATCGACCTCTCCGGCCGCCCGTACGCGGTCATCGACCTGCCGTTCCGGGGCGAACGCGTCGGCCAGCTGCCGACGCAGCTCATCGAGCACGCCCTCGAGTCGTTCGCACGGACGGCCGGCGCAACGGTCCACCTCCGCGGCTCTGGCCGAAACGACCACCACCTGGCGGAGGCGGCGTTCAAGGCACTCGCACGCGCCATGCGCACGGCATGCGAGCCCGACCCGAGGCGGACCGGCGTCGCGTCCACCAAGGGCTCGCTCGGGTGACGCCGGAGGCGCCCCGATGACCGCCCTCCGCGCGGGTGTGCGCGTTCCGGTCGCCGTCGTCGACTACGGCGCGGGCAACCTCGTGTCGATCGAGCAGGCCCTCGCTGCCGCCGGGGCCGACGTCCGCCGTGTGGACGCCGCGGACCAGATCGGCGAACAGGCCCTGCTCGTCGTCCCGGGCGTCGGGGCGTCCGCCCCGGCCATGGAGCGCCTCCGGGCTGGGGGCTTCGAGCGGGCCATCCTCGACTGGGTCGCGGCCGACCGCCCGTTCCTCGGGATCTGCCTCGGGCTCCAGCTCCTGTTCGAGACGAGCAACGAGGACCACGCCCGGACCCTCGGCATCCTCCGCGGCCACACCGTCCGCCTCGACGGCGCCCCAACCCTCCCCCATATCGGGTGGAACCAAGTGGAGCGCCGCCGCCACCACCGCGCCTTCGCCGGCATCGCCCCCGACGCGGACTTCTACTTCGTCCACTCGTACGCGGGCGCGCCCGACGACGAGGACGTCGTCGTGGCCGAGACCGAACACGGCCGCCGTTTCACCTCGGCGGTGGCCCGCGGCAACCTCCTGGGCGTCCAGTTCCACCCAGAGCGCTCCGGCGCCGACGGCCTGCGCCTCGTCGCGAACGTCGTCCGGCTCGCCGGGGAGGCGGCGTAGATGCTCCGCCGCCGCGTCATCCCGTGCCTCGACGTCGCCGACGGGCGGGTGGTCAAGGGCACCCGCTTCGTCGACCTCAAGGACGAGGGCGACCCGCCCGAGCTCGCCGAGCGCTACGCCATCGAGGGTGCCGACGAGATCGTCTTCCTGGACATCTCGGCCGCGCCGGAGGGCCGCGGCACGCTGCTCGACATCGTGGAGCGGACCGCACGGAGGGCATTCATCCCGCTGACCGTGGGCGGCGGCGTCCGGAGCGTCGAGGACATGCGGGCCGTCCTCCGCGCCGGAGCGGACAAGGTCAGCCTCAACACCCGCGCGGTCGAGGACCCCGGCCTGGTCCGCCGCTGCGCCGCGCGGTTCGGGAGCCAGGCCGTGGTGGTGGCGATCGACGCCCGGCGCGTCCCGGTCACGGACGCGATCCCCTCGGGGTTCGAGGTCGTCGTCAAGGGCGGCCGCGAACCGGCGAACCTGGACGCGCTCGACTGGGCGCAGCGCGTCATCGAGCTGGGCGCGGGCGAGCTGCTGGTGACCTCGATCGACCGCGACGGAACCAAGTCCGGGTTCGACACCGGGCAGCTGCGCGCCATCTCCGATCTCGTGCCGGTGCCCGTCATAGCGTCCGGCGGCGCGGGCGGCCCGGACGACTTCATCGCGGCCGTCCGGGACGGCGGTGCCGACGCCGTTCTGGCGGCCGGGATCTTCCACCGCCGGGAGTGGTCCATCGCGGCGATCAAGGCGGCCATGGCGGCGGCCGGGCTTCCGGTGCGCCGCATGCCGGGCGAAACGGAGGCGGGATGAGCGGCGAGTCGGACACGGGTCGTCAGGCGTCGGCCGGCCCGGTGGAACTTGCGCTCGGCCTCGCGCCGGGCCGGGTGGCGTGGGGCGAGGGGGGCTTGGTGGCGGGCGTGGTGCAGGACGTGGCGGACGGCCGGGTCCTGATGGTCGGCTATCTCGACGCCGAGGCGCTGGCGGCGACACTCGCGACGGGCGAGGTCCACTTCCACTCGCGCTCTCGGGGACGCCTGTGGCGCAAGGGTGAGACATCGGGCAACGTGCTGCGCCTGCGGACGCTGGCGCTCGACTGCGACGGCGACGCGCTGCTGCTCGGCGTCGACCCTGCCGGGCCGACGTGCCACCGCGGGGTCCGGTCGTGCTTCGATCCCGACGGCGCACCCTCCTCCGCCGGGCCGACCCAGGGCTTCGCCTGGCTCGAGTCCCTGTGGGCGGTCATCGCCTCGCGGGCGGCAGGGCGGCCGCCCGGCTCCTACACGACGCGGCTGCTCGATGGCGGGGTCGACCTCGCGGGCCGCAAGGTGGCCGAGGAGGCGACAGAGGTGCTGCTCGCGGCCAAGAACGACGAGGCGGCCGAGCGCGCCCATGAGGACCGTGGAGAAACAGGCCGACTGCTGGCTGGCGAAGCGGCGGATCTCGCCTACCATGCCCTCGTGCTGCTCGCAGAGCGGGGCCTGGCCCCCGCGAGCGTCATCGCGGTCCTGCAGGAGCGCCACGGACGACCGGGCGGCCGCTGAAGGGAGCCGACCGATGCCTGCCAACGACGCGATGTCGCCCAGCGCCCGCGCGAAGCAGGTCTTCGCCGTGACGCTCTTCGTTGACGACCTGGCCGCGACCGAGCGCTTCTACCACGAAGTGTTCGGGATGCCCCTCGTGCACAAGGACGAGGACGCGATCGCGTATCGCTTCCCGAACATCGTGGTCAACCTGCTGCTCGCCTCTGCTGCGCCGGAGCTGATCATGCCCGCGCCCGTGGGGACTGAGGGCACGCCCGCGCGGATGATGCTGACCCTCGAAGTCGAGGACGTGGACGCCTTCGCCGCCCACCTGCGGACGCTCGGCGTCCGGATCCTCAACGGCCCGCTCGACCGTCCGTGGGGTCCGCGCACCGTGACGATCGCGGACCCCAGCGGCCACTGCTGGGAGCTCTCGAGCTAGGGCTCCCGCCGCGCCGGCTCCGCGTCAGGCGCGCTCCACGCGCACGACGGCGCGATTGCGCTTGCCCACGCGGATCTCGAGCCACTCGCCCTCCACGGGTGTGGGCACTGGCGCCGCCTGGTCCGTGATGCGCTCGCCGTTCACGGTGATGGCACCGCCCGAGATGAGGCGCCGAGCCTCGCCGCGCGAGGGTGCGAGCCCGGTCTCGGCCAGCAGCACCGCCACTCCGCCGGCGACCGACTCCGGCGTCGCGAGCGGGCCCCTCGTCGCGGCGTGGATGCGGGCCAGGAGCGCGGGGTCGGCGACGGGCTCGCGCTGGAAGAGTGCCGCCGAGACCTCCACGGCCGACCGCGCCTCCGGCTCGCCGTGGACGCGGGCCGTCACGTCGAACGCCAGTTCGCGCTGCGCCTCCCGGGCGTCGGGGCCGTCCGCGATGGCGGCCTCGAGGGCCGTGATCCGCTCGCGCGGCCAGAGCGTGAACCAGCGCAGGTAGGCCGGCACGTCCCGGTCGTCGAGGTTGACCCAGTACTGGTAGAACGCGTAGGGCGTGGTCCGGGCGGGATCGAGCCAGACCGAGTCGCCCGCCTCGCTCTTGCCGAACTTGTTGCCCGACGGGGCCAGCAGCAGCTTGTACGCGATCCCGTGCGCGGGGCTCTCATCGCTTCCGGGCGTCGTGGTCCGTCGGATGAGCTCGAGGCCGGCGGTGATGTTGCCCCACTGGTCGGCTCCGCCCATCTGCATCTCGACGCCGTGCTCGCGGTACAGCGTCGCGAAGTCGAACGCCTGGAGCGTCATGTAGCTGAACTCGGTGAACGACAGGCCGCGCTCGAGGCGCTGCTGGACGGAGTCCTTGGCGAGCATGTACGGCACGGTGAAGTGCGTGCCGATGTCCCGCAGGTACTCGATCAGGGAGATCCTCCCGAGCCAGTCGTAGTTGTTCGCGAGGACGGCCTGGGTGGGCCCCGCCGAGAAGTCCAGGTACCGCTCGAGCTGGGCGTGGATCGCCGCCACGTTCCGCGCCAGCGTCGCCTCGTCGAGCAGGTTCCGCTCGGAGGAGCGCATCGACGGGTCGCCGATCATCCCGGTCCCGCCGCCGACCAGGGCGACCGGCTTGCCGCCCCGGAGCTGCAGTCGGATCAGCCCGAAGATCGGGATCAGGTGCCCAACGTGCAGCGAGTCGGCGCTGGGGTCGAAGCCGATGTAGGCGGAGATGGAGCGCCCCGTGGCGAGGCGGGCGGCCACGCCGGGCGTGGTCGCATGCAGGATTCCGCGCCACTCGAGCTCGTCGAGCAGGCCGGGCAGGCCGGGGGCAGGATCGCTGTGTTCGGTCACCGGCACGTCACAACTGGAGGACGGAGTCCGTCTGGGGTCCGGCCCGAACCGGGGTCCGGGTGTTCAACTCCTGCATGGTATCGTCCACCAGTCATGCGAAACAGCCTCGCCCGGCGGCAGCGCCACCGCCGTCAGGGCGCGCGTCGTCCCCGCGGCAACGGCGCGCTGCAAGGGACGCTCGTCGCCATCCCAGTCCTGCTGTTCGGCGTGTTCCTGCTGGTCGGCGCCGGCGCGGCGGTGGCTGCGGTGGGCGCCTACCAGTACCTCTCCCAGGGACTCCCGGACCCGAGCTCCGCGCTCGACCCCGGCGTGCTCACTTTCACCTCGCAGACCGTCGTCTACGACCGGACCGGCAAGACCGAGCTCGCCAAGCTGGGCTCCGACCGCCGTGATGTCGTCCAGTTCAAGGACATCCCGGTGGGCCTCATCGATGCCACGACCTCGATCGAGGACCACACGTTCTGGGAGAACCCGGGCTTCGACATCGGCGGCTTCATCTCCGCCACGATCTCCACGATCAGCGGCAACGACCGCGGCGGCTCCACCATCACGCAGCAGCTCGTCCGAGCACGCCTGCTGCCGCAGGACGTCCTCAACGGCGACCGGTACATCCGCAAGGCGAAGGAGATCATCCAGTCGATCCGCTTGACGCAGGCCTATCCGGGCCTGGAGGGCAAGCAGACCATCATGCAGGACTACCTCAACCAGAACTTCTACGGCAACCGCAGCTACGGCGTGGCGGCCGCGGCCAGGAGCTACTGGAACGAGAGCCTCGACCAGCTGACGCTGGCCCAGATGGCCATCCTGGCGGGCATCCCGCAGTCGCCCACCACCTACGACCTGGTCTCCAATGCCGTGGAGGAGCCCATCCTCGACGCGAACGGGAACCCCAAGAAGGACGCCCACGGCAACGAGCTCACCCAGCTCGTGGTGCCGCCCGACAGGCCGATCGTCCAGCGCCGCAACTACATCCTGCAGCTCATGCTGACCAACGCCAGCCTCGGGCACTACACCCCGCAGGAGATCGCCGCGGCGCAGCAGGAGCCGGTGATCCTCGCACCGCAGACGCCCCCGTCCTGGAAGGCGCCCCAGTTCGTGTGGCAGGTCCGTGACGAGCTCGCACAGCTGATCTGCGGCACGACCACGTGCGACAAGATCGACACCGGCGGCTACAAGGTCTACAGCACGCTCAACTGGTCGATGCAGCAGACCGTCGACAAGTGGGTGTACGCCGCCGCGACGATCCCCACCTCGTCCGATCCGAAGGCGCTGCTCAAGCAGCAGAAGATCCCGTCGTCCGAGTGGGGCTGGATCCTCAACCTGGCCAACGACAACATCCACAACGCCGCGGCGGGCGTCCTGGACTACCGGACAGGGGAGGTGCTCGCCTACTCCGGCTCGGCGAACCAGTACGCCACATCGGGGAACAAGAAGTTCCAGCCGCAGTTCGACGTGCTGAGCGACGGCTTCCGGCAGCCGGGGTCGTCGATCAAGCCGATCGACTACTCGATCGGCATCGAGGACCGGACCCTGACCGCCTCGACCCTGTTCATGGACGTGGTCACCAACTTCGCTGGGACCGGCCAGACACCCTACCTGCCGACACAGGCAGACAAGCTGGAGCGTGGGCCCGTCCGGCTGCGCCAGGCGCTCGAGTTCTCGCTCAACATCCCGGCGATCAAGGCCGGCTTCTTGAACGGCCTGGACCACCAGCTCCAGCGGACCAAGGACTTCGGCATCACGTATCCCGCCAACACCTATGCCGTGGCCTCTGAGAGCATCGGGACGCTGCTCGTCCACCCGATCGACATGATCAGCGCCTACGGCACGCTCGCCGACGGCGGGGTGCTCATGCCCCGCCACACGATCCTCAAGGTGATCGGCCCGGACGGGACCCAGGTGTGGCCGCAGCCCGGGGTGACCCTGGCCGGCAAGCGGGTGGTCTCCGCCCAGAGCGCGTACATCATCACGGACATCCTCGCCGGCAACACCCAGACGAGCGTGAACCCGTTCTGGGCGAAATGGCGGATCACCGACGGCGTGACCAGCAGCAAGGTCCGCCCCGCCGCGTACAAGACGGGCACGACAGAGGACACCCGCGACGTGCTCGCCGACGGCTACCTCGCCCCGCCGTCGGACCCGACGCTGCCGGGGCTCGTCGTGGGCGTCTGGATGGGCAACTCTGACAACTCGCCGACCGGATCGCTGTCGCTCGACTCGTCGGCCCCCCTCTGGTCGGCGATCATGTCCGAGGTGTCGAAGGGCATGCCGATCGAGTCGTTCAGCCGCGTTGAGCCCCAGGGCCTGGTGACCGCGACGGTCGATGCGTTCACCGGGATGCTGCCCGGGCCCACCACGACCAAGACGATCAACGAGCTGTACCTGCCCGGGACCGTGCCGACGTCCACCGGCCCGGCCGTCGTCACCCTCCAGGTGGATGCCGCGAGCGGGCTGCTCTGGCAACCCGGCTGCGCCGGGCCGGAGGAGACGCGCTCATTCATCGACTACAGCAGCGTCGAGGCCGCCTACCCAGCCTGGCAGAAGGCGGACATCGCCTGGCAGGCGCGCGCGGCCCGCGGCTCGGGCGTGCGGGGCGGCCCGAAGGGCACGGCCACCACGTACTTCTACGGCAGCGGCTTCTACCCGTTCGGCAGAACGTGGGGCGGCGCGTTCGCCCCGACCAAGATGTGCGACGTGGTGCCGGTGACGCCGCCGCCGCCGCCGTGCATCTCCTTCGACCCCGCGTCGCCGTGCCCCTCGGAGTTCCCCGTCGGGCCGGCGGTGACCCCGACGCCCAACCCGTTCCCGTTCCCGACGCCGACGCCGTCGAAGGGCAAGCACTAGCGTCGCGTCGGCGCACGCACGCCGGGCCGCGTTCCACGCTCGACGGCTAGAGCCTCACGATCGTCGCCCCGTCACCGCCCTCACCGCGCTCTCCTGCGCGGAAGCTGCGGACGAGCGGGTGCGACCCGGCGAGGTCTCTGACGGCGTCCCGGAGCGCTCCGGTGCCGAGGCCGTGGATCACGGTCACCTGCTCGAGGCCCGCCAGCGACGCGTCGTCGAGGTAGCGTGACAGCGCGTCCAGCGCCTCGTCGACGCGGGCTCCGCGGAG
>JBJKRU010000033.1:0-7228 GCA_046704485.1 Candidatus Limnocylindrales bacterium
CCCGTCGTCAGAACACGAAGGCTCTGCCCAGCCCGTACAGGACCACCAGCACGCCGGCACCGATGGCGATCGGCTGGCCGCGGACTGCCCCCAGCGCGACGATGACGGCGCCGATCAGCGCGTAGACCAGCGGGTGGCTGCGCAGCCACGCATTGGGACCCATGGCGGACTCCATTCCTGGCAGGGGATGCCTGAGCACGCGAGCGCGAGTGGCGGAGCCGGCGGCGCCGGGCGGAGACTGCGGGAGTTCTGCCGGCGGGCGATCGCGCCCGGCGAGAGTCTACTGTTGCGGCCGGGGATGACCCGTTGCGGCCCGTTGCGGCTCGCTGCGGCCCGTTGGCCCATGCGGCCCCGTTGCGGCCCGTTGCGGCTCGCTGCGACCCGTTGGCCCATCCGGCCCGTTGCGGCGGGGGTGACCCGTTTGCGGCCACAGTCCGGTGCGCGGCACGCGATGGCGTCAGCCCGCTGCAGCCCCCGCGTCCTTCTTGGGCCAGCCCGGTCGCCCGAGGCGCATCCAGAGCAGCAGCGCCAGCAGCGCCACGACGGCCACGGCGATGAGCGTGTCGAACGGCTGGAGGGCCTTGCGGATGTCCTCCCAGTGCGCGCCGAGCTGCGTCCCCGCGAAGAGCAGCGCGATGGTCCAGGGGACCGCGCCGGCCGTCGAGTAGACGATGAACCTGCCGAGCGGCATCCGTGTCACGCCCGCCGGGAACGAGATGAACGTGCGGACCACCGGCAGCAGGCGGCCGAAGAACACCGTGGCCGCGCCGTGGTCGGCGAAGAACCTGTCGGCGATGTCGATCTCGTGCTCCCGGATCAGCAGGTACCGGCCGTACCGCTCGAGGAACGGGCGTCCGCCCCAGGCGCCGATGGCGTAGGCGATCAGCGAGCCCGCCGTGTTCCCGACGACGGCCACAACGACGACGATCCAGAAGCCCCACGGCGACTTCGTGAGCGGCTCGATCTGGGTGGGGTCGGACACCATGAACCCCGCGAACGGGAGGATCAGCTCCGACGGGAGCGGGATCATGGCGGACTCGATCGCCATGGCCAGCAGCACGCCCAGGTAGCCGACGGCCCCGTACAGGCTGGTGAGGAACGGAATAGCGATGGTGTCGATGAAGGCGAGCACGTGCGCGGCAGCTCCTGGTGGGATCGCCGGCACGCCAGCCTCCGGCACGGACGCGAGGATATCCGACGATGGCGGTGCCGGCCTCGGCGACCCGTCGGCGCCGCCCGCCTCGGCGGACCCGCCGCTCCGGCGTGACCCGCGCCCACTATCCTCGGCACCGTGAGCGAGCCGCACTTCACCCCGAGCCACATCCCGGCGCTGCACCCCGAGCGCGTCATCCTCACGGGTGCCGACCTGACGGTGGCCGACGTCGAGGCGGTGGCCCGCCACGGCGCCCGCGTGGCGCTGGACGTCCACGCGCGCGAGCGGATCGCCGAGGCGCGCGCGGTGATCAACGCGCTCGTCGACCGGGGAGAGGTGGTGTACGGGGTCACAACCGGCTTCGGCGACCTCGCTACGACGTTCATCCCGCCCGCCGACACGGCCCGCCTCCAGGGGAACCTCATCGCCTCGCACGCGGCTGGCGTGGGCCGCCCCTTCCCGCGCGACGTGGTGCGCGCGATGCTGCTGCTTCGCGCGAACACGCTGGCGCTCGGCCACTCGGGCGCGCGGCCGGAGCTCGTGGACCGGCTGATCCGGTTCCTCGAGCTGGGAATCCACCCGGTGGTGCCCGAGCAGGGCAGCGTCGGCGCCTCGGGCGACCTGGCTCCGCTGGCCCACCTGGCGCTGCCGATCGTGGGCCGCGGCGAGGTCGAGGTGGGCGGCACCGTGCTACCCGCGCTCGTCGCCCTCCGCGAGGCTGGCCTCGAGCCCCTGGAGCTGGCGCCGAAGGAGGGACTCGCGCTGCTCAACGGCACGCAGCTCATGTCCTCGCTCGGCGCACTGCTGCTGGCCGACGCGGACCGGCTGGCGCGGACCGCCTCGGTCGCGGCGGCAATGACGCTCGAGGCGATGCTCGGGACCGAGGTCGCGTTCGCCGCGCCGTACCAGCTCGCGCGACCCCACCCCGGGCAGGTCGCCGTCGCCGCCGAGGTCCGGCGCCTGCTCCAGGGGTCCGGCTTCCAGACGGCGCACCACGGCTCCACGCACAAGGTGCAGGACCCGTACTCGCTGCGCTGCGTGCCCCAGGTGCACGGTGCGGTGCGCGACGCGCTCGACCATCTCCGGCGGGTCCTCGACGTGGAGCTCAACTCGGCCACGGACAACCCGCTCGTGTTCCCGTCCGGCGGCGAGGTGCCGCCCGACGCCGTCGCGACCGGCGGTGGGCTCGTCATCTCCGGCGGCAACTTCCACGGGGAGCCGATCGCGCTCGCCCTCGACTTCGCGAAGCTGGCGCTTGCCGAGCTCGGCGCGATCTCCGAGCGGCGCGTCGCCCTGATGCTCGATCCGCGGCTCAACGGCGGTCTGCCGGCGTTCCTGACGCCCGACCCGGGCCGGAACAGCGGCCTCATGATCGTCCAGTACACGGCGGCGGCCTTGGCGTCCGAGAACAAGGTGCTCGCGCATCCCTCCTCGGCCGACTCCATCCCGACCTCCGCCAACCAGGAGGACCACGTGTCGATGGGCGCCGGCGCGGCGCGGCACGCCCGCACGGTCCTCGCCCACGCGGAGCAGATCCTGGCGATCGAGGTGCTGGCCGCGGCCCAGGCCCTGGAGCTCAGCCGGGTGGCGATGGGCGCGCCCGCGCCCATGCCGGGCGACGGCGTGGCGGAGGCGCTCGCGATCGTCCGGCGGTCCATCCCGCCGCTCACCGTGGACCGCGAGCCCGGTCCCGACATGGCGGCTGCGCTGCGGATCGTGCGGGACGGGGAGCTGGCCGCGCTGGTCGGCTAGGCTGGCGCCTCCCCGCCAGGGGGCATGCGTCGAGGGCGCCGCGCCCTACACTCACGTCATGGCGATCCGCATCGTGGACGTGACCGACGAGGCGAGCTTCGCGCTCCTCCCGCCCTGCGCCGACCCCGGGTTCGACCACCGCAGCTGCGACTACTGGGAAGACGCCGAACGGGGCTCGAAGGCCGCCCGTGCGAGCTGGCTCAGCGCTGCGGCACCCACCCCAGCATCGAAGCCCCGACCGCGCAACCCGTTCGGGGACGACGACGCGCCCGCCTTCAACCCGTTCGCCACCGCGTCGTCAGGGACACCGTTCAACCCCTTCGCCGGCGACGAGGGCGCGCCGTTCAACCCGTTCGCCCCGCCGCCGAAGGCCGCCCCGGCCGTGGGCGGCGACGCGCTGCCGAAGCTCCGCCTGCTGGCGCGCGGGGCCGTCGTCTTCGGCTCCTACGCGAAGGTCCTGCTGGTGGACGAGGAGCCCGCCGCCTACATCCAGTTCGGACCGCTGTCCGCCTATCCGCGCGCGATGCACACCCGCGAGCTCTACCCGAGGCTGCCGCAGTCGCCGCTGCCGGCCGTCATCACCTGCATCGCCACCACGCCGGCCGCGCGTGCGCACGGGTATGCCGCCCAGCTGGTCGACGCGGTGTGCGACGACCTCGCGGGGCGGGGCTTCTCGGCCGTGGAGGCGTACCCGGAGGTGGGGGCGAAGCCGGACGCGACCAGCGCGGCGCAGCCGTCGTTCTGGACAGGGCTCGGCTTCACCGTTGCCGCCCCCGACGACCGGTTCCCGGTGCTCAGGCGGGAGCTCGCGTGAGGCTCGGGCTGACCGGTGCCGTGCTCCTCACGGCGCTGACCGCCGGGGCCTGCGGCAGTGCGGCCGCGTCGCCCGCCACCCTGCTCCCGACAGCCGCGTCCGCGCCGAGCACGACGCTTGGACCGGCCATCGCATCTGCCGGGCCTGTCGCCTCCGGATCGCCTGCCAGCCCCGGGGCCGCCTCCTGCACGATGCCCGCCGGTGCGGCCGCGCCTGTGCTGGACGCGAGCCTCATGTCGATCCTGCCCACCTCGGTCGCGGGCGTCGCGATCACCCAGGAGCCCAGCGCGTTCGGCGAGGCGGCCAAGGACCCGTGCTTCGAGGCCAACGTCGACCGCGCCGTCTTCCCGATCGCGGTCTCCGGCACCGACCTCGCCTCCGGCGTGGTGGCCCACCTCCGGCCCGGGGTCTACTCGGACGCGTTCTACTCGGACTGGCGGGCCACCTACAACGACGGCGCCTGCGCCCAGTCGAGCGGCGTCCTGTCCGAGGCGGACCAGACGGTCGGCGGGCGCACCATCTACGTCGCCACGTGCGGCGGCGGACTGCGCGTCTACCACGCCTATCTGGCCGACAAGGGCGTGATCGTGTCGCTGCTGTCCACTGGCTCCAAGGACCTGGGCGAGCAGATCATCGGCGGGCTCCGGGGATAGACTCGGGCGCGATGAGCACCGAGACCAGCGGCCCCGCCCCGTCCGGCCCGCGCCCGGTCCGCGCTCCGCGCGGCACGACCCTGTCCACCCGCGGCTGGCAGCAGGAGGCCGTGCTGCGGATGCTCATGAACAACCTCGACCCCGAGGTCGCCGAGGACCCCGACAGGCTCGTGGTCTATGGCGGCACCGGCCGCGCTGCCCGAAGCTGGGAGGCGTTCGACGCCATCGTCCGCGAGCTGCGCGCACTGGGCGACGACGAGACGCTCCTGGTGCAGAGCGGCAAGCCCGTGGCAGTCTTCCGCACCCACGCTTGGGCACCCCGCGTGCTGATCGCCAACTCGAACCTCGTCGGCAAGTGGGCGACCTGGGAGCACTTCCGCGAGCTCGAGCGGAAGGGCCTGATGATGTACGGGCAGATGACGGCCGGGTCGTGGATCTACATCGGCACCCAGGGGATCCTCCAGGGCACGTATGAGACGTTCGCGGAGTGCGCACGCCAGCACTTCGGCGGGACGCTGCGGGGGACGGTCACGCTGACCGCGGGCCTGGGCGGCATGGGCGGCGCGCAGCCGCTGGCGGTCACGATGAACGAGGGCGTGTGCCTCGCGATCGAGGTGGACGAGCACCGGGCCGCACGCCGCCACGAGATCGGCTACGTGGACCGCCTCACGCACGACCCCGCCGAGGCGCTGCGCCTGGCCCGCGAGGCCGCCGCGGAGGGGCGGGCGCTCTCGATCGCCCTGGTGGGCAACGCCGCCGAGATCGAGCCGATGTGGGCGAAGGCGGGCGAGCGCTTCGACATCGTGACGGACCAGACCTCGGCGCACGACGCGCTCGGCGGGTACGTGCCGGCCGAGATCAGCCTGGGCGACGCGCGGCTCCTGCGCTCCGCCCAGCCCGACCTGTACGAGGCGCGCGCCAGGCGCTCGATGGCCGACCACGTCCGGGCGATCCTCGAGTTCAAGGCGGCGGGCGCCGTCGCCTTCGACTACGGCAACAACCTGCGCGCGCAGGCTCGAGACGCGGGGGTCGAGAACGCCTTCGACTACCCCGGCTTCGTGCCCGCCTTCATCCGGCCGCAGTTCTGCGAGGGCCGCGGCCCGTTCCGCTGGGCGGCGTTGTCCGGCGACCCGGCAGACATCCTGCGCACCGACCGCGCGATCCTCGAGCTCTTCCCCGAGGACGAGGGCCTGCGCCGATGGATCGAGATGGCGGAGGCGCGGGTCCCGTTCCAGGGCCTGCCGGCGCGCATCTGCTGGCTCGGCTACGGCGAGCGCCACAAGGCCGGCCTCGCGTTCAACGAGCTGGTCCGCAGCGGAGAGGTGTCGGCGCCGATCGTGATCGGCCGCGACCACCTCGACGCGGGCTCGGTGGCCTCGCCCAACCGCGAGACCGAGGCGATGGCCGACGGAACCGACGCGGTGGCCGACTGGCCCATGCTCAACGCGATGGTCAACATCGCGGCGGGCGCGACGTGGGTGTCCATCCACCACGGCGGTGGCGTCGGCATCGGGTACAGCCAGCACGCCGGCATGGTGGTGGTGGCCGATGGAACGGACCTCGCGGCCGAGAAGCTGTCGCGCGTCCTGCTGACCGACCCGGGCATGGGCGTGGCGCGCCACGTGGACGCGGGGTACGCGCGGGCGGCGGACGTCGCCCGGGAGCGCGGCGTCCACGTCCCCATGCTCGGCGACTGAGCCCAGTCCAGGCCGGACGCCAGGTCGGCCACAACGCACAGCCGACCCCCAGCCCATCTCCCCGACCTGTAGCATCGGCCGCATGCTGGTCGAGAGCGTCCCCAACGTCTCCGAGGGCCGCCGGCTCGACGTGATCGAGCGGCTCGCCGACGCGCTCGTCTCGGTCCCCGGCGTCCAGCTGCTCGACCGGACGTCGGACGGCAGCCACAACCGCTCGGTGTTCACGGTCGCGGGCGAGCACGATGCGGTGATGGACGGCCTCGACCGGCTCGTCGCCGCCGCGATCGACGAGATCGACATGGACGAGCAGCAGGGCGAGCACCCGAGGATCGGCGCCGTCGACGTCGTCCCGTTCGTTCCGCTGGGGGACACGACGCTCGACGACTGCGTCGAGCTGGCGCGAAGCTTCGGCAGCCGCATCGCCGCCCGGTACGGCCTGCCCGTCTACCTCTACGCCGCCGCCGCTGCGCGCTCGGACCGCGTCAAGCTCGCCGACGTGCGGCGCGCCCAGAACGAGGGCCTCAAAGTCGAGATCGCGCAGAACGGGCGCCAGCCAGACTTCGCGCCCGCGCACATGCACCCCAGTGCGGGCGCCACGGCCGTGGGCGCCCGGCCCTTCCTCATCGCGTGGAACATCAACCTCGCCTCAGAGGACGTCGAGCTCGCCAAGCGGATCGCCCGGCGCGTCCGCGAGTCCGGCGGAGGGCTCCCCCGCGTCCAGGCCAACGGGTTCCGGGTCGAGGAGCCGGAGCGCGGCAACCCGGTGCGCGCGGAGGTGTCGATGAACCTGCTCGACTTCCGGGTCACGCCGCTGTGGCGCGCCTGGGAGGTGGTGGGGGAGCTGTCCGCGGAAGACGGCGTCGAGCTCGCGGAATCCGAGCTGGTCGGCCTCGCGCCGCTGGCGGCGCTCCTCGACGTGGCCGATCATGCCGGCGCCCCCGCCGATGCGCCGCGCGACGCCCGGCTCGCGGCCGCCGCCGAGGCGATCCGGCTCCGCGACTTCGACCCGCTCATGGCGCTCGAGCTCCGGCTCGCGGCTGCCCGCGGCCGCACGTGAGCCTGCGGCTGATCGAGGGCGGCCGCAGCCAGAGCGACGCGCCCGGGCTCCTGGTCCACGGGGCGTCGCAGATCGCGACGCTGGCGGGCGGGATCCGCCGGG
>JBJKRU010000034.1:0-25737 GCA_046704485.1 Candidatus Limnocylindrales bacterium
AACGCAGCCGGGCTCTGGGCGCGGCGGGTCGGGCGCATGGCGGGCGTCGACCACCCGGTGGCGCCGCTCGCGCACCACTACCTCGTGACCGACGAGATTCCGGCCGTGGCCGCGCTCGGCGGCAGGATGCCCGCGGTCACCGATCTCGAGGGCTACACGTACCTCCAGCGGGAGGGCAACGGCGTGCTGCTGGGCGTGTACGAGACGCACCCCGCCCACTGGTCGGTCGAGGGCGCGCCGTGGGATTTCGGCATGCAGCTGCTGCCCGAGGACATCGACCGCATCGCTCCCGAGCTCGAGCTCGCCTACCGCCGCTTCCCCGTCCTCTCCGAGACCGGCGTCACGCGCTGGGTGTGCGGCCCGTTCACGGCCACCCCGGACGGCAACCCGCTCGTCGGCCCGATCGACGGCCTGCCCGGCTACTGGGCGGCGTGCGGCGTGTTCGCGGGCTTCTCCCAGTGCGCGGGCGTGGGCCTGGTGCTCGCGAACTGGCTGGTGGACGGCGACCCGGGGATGGACGCGTTCGGGATGGACGTGGCGCGCTTCGGCGCGTTCGCCGCCGAGGACCGCTATCTGCGGGCGACCACCGCCCAGTTCTACGCCCGGCGGTTCGTCATCGCCTACCCGAACGAGGAGCTGCCCGCCGGCCGGCCGCTCAAGACGACTCCCGCCCACGAGCGCCTCGCCGCGGCGGGCGCGTCCCACACGGTCAACTGGGGACTCGAGGTCGTCCGCTTCCACGCTCCCGACCCCGGGTTCGAGGAGGGGGCCACGTTCGGCCGTTCGAATGCCGAGCCGTTCGTCGACAAGGAGGCCACCGCCGTCCGCACGACGGCCGGCGCGTTCGAGATCGCCCAGTACGCTCGATACGAGGTGAGCGGGCCTGGCGCCGCGGCCTGGCTCGACGGGCTGGTCGCGAGCCGACTGCCGGCCACCGGCCGGATCCGCCTCGCCCCGATGCTGGCGCCGTCGGGGCACCTGCTGGGCGACCTCTCGCTCACGCGCCTCGAACCGGACCGGTTCTGGATCACGGCCTCGTACCACCTCCAGGACTGGCACCTGCGCTGGTTCCGGGCGCACCTTCCGGCCAGCGGCGTGAGGCTCGCGAACGTGACCGACGAGATGATGGGCTGGGCGGTCTCCGGACCGGCATCCCGCCAGGTCCTCGCCGCCCTGGGCGCCAGCGACCCGTCGGCTGACCTCTCGTCCACCGGCCTCCCGTTCCTGGGCATCCGCCCCATGGTCGTCGCCGGCGCCGAGGCTGTCGTCGGGCGGATCTCGCTGACCGGCGAGCTGGGCTATGAGATCGTCGTCCCGCGCCGCCGCCACCTTGCGCTGTTCGAGGCGCTCCTGGAGGCGGGACGGCCCCACGGCATGGCGCTCGTCGGCGACCTCGCGCTCGACTCCCTGCGACTCGAGAAGGGCTACGGCATCTGGAGCAGCGAGTACCGGCACCACGTGACGCCGGCGGCATGCGGCCTGGACCGCTACATCGCCCTTGACAAGGGCGAGTTCATCGGCCGCGAGGCGGCACTGCGAGAGCGCGAGGCGGGCCCCGCGAGCCGCCTCGTCCTGCTCCGCGTCGACGCGGCCGACGCAGACGCCGCTGCCGACGACGCGATCCGCCTCGACGGCCGCCTCGTGGGCGAGGTCACCTCGGGCGGCTACGGCCACTTCGTCGGGACGAGCCTCGCCCTCGGGTACGTGGAGCGCGAGATCGCCGAGGCCCGCCCCGCGCTGGCCGTCGAGGTCATGGGCGAGCCGCGGCGGGCGTGGATCCTGCCAGCGGCGCCGTACGATCCCACAGGCGCCCGCCTCCGCGACCGGTGACGGTCGATCGCTCTAGCGGTGGAGGAACCGGAAGGCGCGGTAGACGAGGAGCGCAGGCCACACCATCGCCTTTCCGAAGGCCATCGCGTAGCCCCGGCCGCCGTCGGCCGATGCGACGAAGTAGGCGAGGGCGCCGATCATGCCCAGCCCGTACACGGCGCCGCCGCCCTGCGGCTGGGCCTGCCGCGAGGACGCACCGCCCCTCCGGTCGAGCTTGCCCGGCTTCGCCATCTCCCGCATCGCTGCGATCTCGGGGTTCGTTGCCGTCTCGGCCATCGTCATGCCGCCTCTCGGGTGCTGCTCGCGGGTCACGCCCGCAGTTCGCTCGGTGGACACCGCCATTCTCGGATCGGTCGCTGGTCCGCCACCAGCCGGGTATCCCCCCATCCCAAGGTGGGGGCAGCCGGAGGGCCGCGCCGGGCCGACCGGCACGGTCTGGCGAGACGTGTCGCACTGTCCCGCTCGAGCCGCCCTCCATAGCCTCTCCGACAGCCCGCCCGCGGAGGATTGCCCCATGGCCGCAGCAACGTCCGTTCGCACGCCCACCGTCGGCGCCAAGCCCGTGCTTGCGACCCTGGTCGGGATCCCGGTCGCCGTGATGGCCCTCGCCGCGGCGCACGCCGAGCCGGTGCCCGTGCTGGGCTCGTACGAGGCGGGCCTGGTCGCCCTGTTCGTCCTCGGGAGCGTGATGTGCTCCTGGGGCATCCAGGCCATGGCCGCCCGGCACGGATACCTCCGGGCATCCCTCGTCGGCGCACCGATCGGGATCGTCAACCTCGCCCTGATCGTGTCGGGCCTGTTCGGCTGGACACTCCTGCTTGGCCCAGCGACGGCGGCGCTCGGTGGTGAGGAGGTCGCGACCCCAGCCCGGGCAGCCATCGTGTCGCTCGCGGCGCTCATGGCGGTGAAGTGGGCCATCGCGTGGCTGGCCTATCTACCGCGGGCGGCCCGACACAAGTAGAGGTCCACACGCACTGGCCCTGCTGCGCATCCGCCGCCGGCGGCCGACCGATGTGGCAGCGTCCACCGGGCGCGACGGGGCGGCTTCAGGCCCCCACGACGGGGCGGCTTCAGGCCTCCACGTGGACCGTCACGTCGCCGCGGCGTCGCAGCACCTCCACGCCCACCGAGGCCCGCCCGGCCCGGAACTGCAGGTCCACCTCGGCATCGCCCACCCGGAGCCCGGTGACTGTGAGCCGCCGGACCTGCTGCGGGAGGATCGGGCGGGCCACGCGCAGGATCCGGCCGGGCGCGTCCGCCTCGAGCCCGAGCAGCGCCTCGAGCACGAAGTACGGCGCGGCGGCCGCCCATGCCTGCGGGGCGCACGAGACCGGGTACGCGACGGGCCGGTCTGCCCCGGCGCGCGCGAACCCGCAGAACACCTCCGGCAGCCGGAACATCGGGAGCGCCCGTGCCGCGTCGAGCAGGCCGTCGGCGAGCTTCGCCGCCTGGGCGTCGAACCTGTAGCGGCGCAGGCCGGCGATGGCGATGGCGGTGTCGTGCGGCCACACCGATCCCACGTGGTAGCTCATCGGGTTGTAGCCTGGCTGGCCGGCGGCGTACGTGCGCAGGCCCCAGCCTGAGTCCATCTCTGGCCCCGCGAGGTCGCGCGCCGTCCGTGCCGCCCGGTCCTCCTCGACCGCACCCTGCCACATCGCGTGGGCGACGTTGCTCGCCAGCGCGTCGACGCGCCTCCCAGCGCCGTCGAGGGCCATCGCGTATCGGTGGAGATCCGGGCACCAGAAGTCCGCCTCGAGGCGCTCCCGGAGCGCCTCGCCGCGGGCGCGGAGCCGCGTCGCGAGCGCATCCTCGCCTCGGCGGTCGGCGAGGCCGGCCATCGCCCGGAACGCCCCGATCGCGTACGCCTGGACCTCGACCAGCGCGATGGGCGGCTCGGCGATGGCACCAGCCCGGTTGCGGACGGAATCGGCCGAGTCCTTCCACCCCTGGTTGCGCAGGCCGTCGGGCGCCCGGGTCTGGTAGCTGACGAGGCCGCCTTCGGCCAGCCGCGCCTCGAGCCAAGCGAGCGCCCGGAGCGCATTCGGCCACAACTGTTCGAGCAGGCCGTCGTCGCCGGTCCAGGCATGATGGGCTGCGAGCAGCAGCAGCCAAAGCGGAGTGGCATCGGCAGTGCCGTAGTAGCGCCCGAACGGGACCTCGCCCATCGCGGCCATCTCGCCGGTGCGGAGCTCGTGGAGGATCTTGCCGGGCTCGGCGTCCTGGGCGTCGCGGCGCTCGGTCGCCTGCAGCCGGCCGAGGGTGCGCAGCGTGTCGGCCGCCACCGACGGCCGGACCGGCAGCAGGAACAGCGCCGCGAGCAGGGCGTCACGGCCGAAGAGGGTGGCAAACCAGGGGACGCCTGCCGCCAGGAAGCTCTCGCCCCGTCCGGGGCCGGCTGTCTCGAGCTGGTCGACATCCGCGAGGCTCCGCTCGACGACCGCGTTGAGCAGCGCGTCGTCGGTCTCGAAGCGCGTGTCGCCGGCGGCGTCCCGCCCGCGCGCAGGCCGCCGGGGCTCGAGGCGGAGGCCGCGCGCACGGGCGGGCGTCCAGGCCGCCGCCACGGTCCAGCCCAGCGTGACGGACTCGCCGCCTCCGAGGGACAGGCTCCACAGGGTCGCCACCGAAGCATCGCTGTCGTCCGGCGCCGCCTCGATCCGTCCCGGCGGCTCGTCGAAGGCCACCGTGGTCGTGAGTCGGCGGCCGTCGCGTCCCTGGTAGGCGAACCGGACGCCGTCGTCGATCTCGATCGCGTCGAGCCGCCCGCGCTCCGAGCGCGCATAGCCGCGGATCTCGAAGATGTCGGCCGCGTCGAAGTCGAGGAGCAGGCCGACCTCGAGCGACAGGCGCTCCGTCGTGAAGTTGGCGATGTGGACGCGCTCGTGCAGGCCTCCCGCGTCCAGTGCCCGTTCGCGCCGGATGCCGACCGACTGGGCGGGGACACCGCTCGTCCGGTCCGGACGCGCCGCGCCGCTGGCGAGGTCGGGGTTGGCGAGCTGGATCGAGCCGCGGTCTGAGCCGCCGGCGTCGGGCTGGAGCAGGAGGGGCCGGCGTCCGCCCACCAGGAGGACGAGGCTCGACAGGACCCGTGTGTCGCCGTTGTACAGCCCGAGCCCCCGCGAGTCCGGGCGGATGTCGCCGAACGGGTCGGCGACCAGCGCCAGCGCGCCGTGGCGCAGGACCGCGGTGGAGCCCAGGTCGACCGCCCGCTCAACCGGCCGAGGGCGCGGCGGCAGGGTGCGCGGGGCGGGGTTGGCGGCGCGGTCGGGGCGGGGCGCAGACACGGTCACAGCGGCACCTCCGGAGCGGTGAACTGGCGGCCGGGACTCGCCTGCATGGGCGGCACGGTGAGTGCCGACGACGCCGGGGGCGCTCGAGCGGGGTCCTTGACCGACTCGCCGGCCGGGGTCAATAATACCCGCTAACACGTGTTAGTCACACGTGTTAGGTCAGGGGCTGTGGGGAGAACGGCCCGGGAGAGCTGACCATTCCAGGGAGACCGTATGAAGCAGCCGCGACGGCCCACGAGCGCGGACGTTGCTGCCTTGGCAGGCGTCTCGCGGACAACGGTGTCGTTCGTCCTTAATGGCCGCGCCAACACCGGCATCTCCGAGGAGACGCGCGGACGCGTCCTGCGCGCCGCCGAGCAGCTGGGCTACCACGTCCAGAGCCCGGCGAGGGCGCTCGCGGGGGGCGCCTCGATGGCGATCGGGCTCGTCCTCCTCCAGACGCAGGACCAGGTTGGGTCCGACGCGCTGCTTGCGGAGACCCTGCTGGGCATTGCCGACGAGGCCCGTTCGGACGGCTATCGCGTTCTCGTGGAGGCCGTCTCGCCCGACGGGCAGCGCTACAGCGACCTCGTCCGCTCGCGGCGCGTCGACGGCCTCATCGTGTCCGGGCCCCGCGCCGACGACCCCGAGCTGCAGGGGGTCGTCCGGGACGGGTTCCCGGTGATCCTCCAGGGCTCTCTGCCGGGCCTGGGCGCTCCAAGCGTCGACGTCGAGAACCGGAAGGGTGCCGCCGCCGCGACGGCCCACCTGGCGGGTCTCGGCCACCGGCGCATCGGCTTCGTCACCCACGCGCCGCTCGACTACACCGCTGCGTCCGACCGGTTCGCGGGCTACCGTGACGCGCTGGAGGAGCGGAGCATCCCATTCGACGAGCGGCTGGTCGCGATCGGCGCGTTCGATGCTGCGAGCGGCCACGTCGCCATGCGCGACCTGCTCAACCGCACCGCCGACCTGACCGCCGTCTTCGTCGCCAGCGACATCGTCGCCTTCGGCGCGCTGCGCGCCATCCGCGAGGCGCACCGCCGCGTCCCGGACGACATCTCCTTGGTGGGCTTCGACGACATCCCGCTCGCCCGCCACTTCGACCCGCCCCTCACCACCGTCCGCATCCCAGCTCGCGACCTCGGCGCCGCCGCAGGCCGCGCGCTGATCGACCGTCTGGCCGGACGACCCGCGACCAGCCGCACGCTCCTGGCAACGGAGCTCGTGGTCCGGGCGTCCACCGCGGTTGCCATGTGACGGGAGGTCAGTAGGGCAAAGCCGTCCCCATTTGCCAGCAAGCAGCCTGGAGGAAAACCGCACATGCTTGATCAACGTCCCACCCGCCTTCGAGCGATGGCTGCGATGGCCATCGTGGCGCTCATCGCCACTGCATGCTCGAGCTCGACGTCGACGCCTTCGCCCGCGGCCTCAGGCCCGGCGGCGTCGATGGCACCGTCAGCCTCGTCCTCAATGGCCCCGTCCGCGTCGGCATCGGCCGCCGCCTCGGCGACTCCTGCTCCGCTTCCCACGCCGGGGGCCGACCAGGTCGCCGCGGCGAAGCAGTACGCCTCGACGCTCGGCTCCAACATCGGCGGGTCAGTCACCGTCCTGGCCCAGTGGAGCGGCAGCGAACAGCAGCAGTTCCTGCAGATGGTGCAACCCTTCATTGACGCCACGGGCGTCCAGATCAAGTACACAGGCACCCGCGACGAGCCCACCGTGCTCCAGACGGCGATCGCCGCCGGTGGCTCGTCACTGCCCGACATCGCCGGCATCCCCGGCCCGGCGCAGATGCAGCAGTTCGCGAGCAGCGGAGTGTTGCAGGACCTCTCGTCGGTCATCGACATGAGCACCTACCAGTCGCAGACGCCGTCATCGCTCGTGCAGCTCGGCACGGTGAACAGCCAGCTCGTGGGCGTCTTCCTCGACGTCTCGGCGAAGGGCCAGATCTGGTTCGACCCGAAGGTCGTGGGTGACCTTGCCAGCAATCCGCCGGCCACGTGGTCGGACTTCCAGAACCTGATCACCCAGGACAAGAGCAAGGCGCAGGCGCCGTGGTGCCTCGCCGTCGAGTCGGGCGCCGCAACCGGCTGGCCGGCAACCGACATCGTCGAGACGTTCATGCTCAAGACCTACGGTCCTGACGTCTACAACCAGTGGTGGCAGGGCAAGCTCAAGTGGTCGAGCGACCAGGTCAAGACCGCGTTCCAAGACCTGGGCCAGATGGCGGCCGACAGCTACGGCGGCGCCAACCGCATCGTGACCACCAACTTCGCCAACGCAGGCGATCCGCTGTTCACCACCCCGCCGGGCTGCCTGTTCCTCCACGAGGCCAGCTTCATCACGGGTCTCGGCGCATTCGCCAACCAGACCAAGCTCACCGACTACAACTTCATCCCGTTCCCGGCGATCAACTCGCAGTACTCGAACGCCGTCGAGGGCGCCGGCGACCTGTTCGGCATGTTCAAGAACACCCCGCAGGCCGCGGCCCTCATGAAGTACCTGGTCAGCTCGCAGGCGCAGGCACTGTTCGTCGCCCCCGGCGAATTCCTGTCCGCCAACAAGAACGTGGCCAACTACCCCAACGCCATGAACCAGCGGCTCGGCCAGATCCTGTCAGGCGCGTCGTCGTTCGTGTTCGACGCGTCGGACCAGATGCCGACCGAGATGCAGATCGAGTTCTACAAGGGCCTCGTCAACTACATCCAGAACCCGAGCCAGCTCGACTCGATCCTCTCGCACCTCGACGGCGTCCAGTCGTCGGCCTACTCGCAGTAGGCACGGACTCGGGGACGGGCGGTCGCGGATCCGCGCCGCCCGCCCCCGCCACAGCGGAGGAACGGTATGGACCCTCGGCTGGTGACGGCCATCATCGTCGTCGTCGGCGTGCCAGCGGTCTTGGTCGGCTACATCGTGGCCACGGAACAGGTCCTCCGGCTGCTGCCTGAGCGACGCAAGCCCACGGTGCGACCCTGGCTGTGGCTCCTCCCGGCGCTCGCCTTCCTGATCGTCTACCTCGTCTACCCGACCATCGGGACGCTGATCCAGAGCTTCGAGAACAACGTCGGCAAGTTCGTCGGCGTCGACAACTACCGCTGGTTCCTCTCCAGCAGTGACGGGATCGGGTCCCTGTTCAACAACGTCATCTGGCTGGTGCTGTTGCCCGCGATCACAGTGGGCGTCGGCCTCCTGTTCGCGGTGCTGGTCGACCGCGTCCGCTACGAGTCGGCCGCCAAGGCGGTGATCTTCCTGCCGCTGGCGATCAGCGCCACCGCAGCCAGCGTCATCTGGCTGTTCATGTTCGCCTACCAGCCGGCCGGAGCGTCCCAGACGGGCACGCTCAACGCCATCATCACGGGTCTCGGCGGCGCGCCGGTTGCGTTCATCCCGACCAGCACGTTCAAGTTCAACACACTGATGCTCATCGTCGTGATGTCCTGGATGTGGACCGGGTTCGGGATGGTGATCATCTCGGCCGCGCTCAAGGGCATCAGCCCCGAGCTCCTCGAGGCGGCGCGCGTGGATGGCGCCAACGAGCTCGAGGTCTTCCGCCACATCACCTTTCCGCTGCTGCTCCCGACGCTGACGGTGGTGGCGACCGTGATGATCATCACCGCCCTCAAGGCCTTCGACATCGTCTACGTCATGACCAATGGCAACTTCGACACGCAGGTCATCGCCAACGCGATGTACACGTGGATGTTCACCAACGGCAACTTCGGGCGAGGCGCCGTGCTGGCGATCGTCCTGATGATCGCCGTGATCCCCATCATGGCCTTCAACATCCGACGCTTCCAAGCCCAGGAGGCCATCCGATGAGCGGCCTCGCGGCACCTCCCGTCCGTCGCAACAAGAGCGGGTCAGATTGGGCCGGGCGCCTGCAGCACCTCGGCACGCACGTGGTGGTCATCCTGCTGATGGCGATCTGGCTGATCCCCACCATCGGCCTGCTGGTCAGCTCGTTCCGGCCCTCACAGGACGTCCAGTCCAGCGGCTGGTGGACGTTCTTCTTCCAGCCTGCCCAGGCCACCCTGCAGAACTACACCTACGTGCTCGCCCAGGCCGGGATCGGGACGGGCTTCATCAACAGCCTGTTCATCTCGATCCCCGCCACGGTCATCCCGGTGTTCGTGGCGGCCTTCGCGGCCTATGCATTCGCGTGGATGGAGTTCCCCGGCCGGAACATCCTGTTCGTCGTGGTGGTCGGGCTGCTCGTCGTCCCGCTCCAGACCACCTTCATCCCGATCCTGCGGCTCTACGGACAGGTGGGCCTCGAGGGCCAGTTCCTGGCCGTGTGGCTCGCCCACACCGGCTACGGCCTGCCGTTCGCCGTGTACCTGCTGCGCAACTTCATGGGAGAGCTGCCGCGCGAGGTGTTCGAGTCCGCCGCGATCGACGGAGCCAGCCCGGTCACCTCGTTCTTCCGGCTGGCGATCCCGATGAGCGTTCCCGCCATCGCGGCCCTCGTCATCTTCCAGTTCCTGTTCGTCTGGAACGACCTCCTGGTGGCCCTCATCTACATCGGGGCGGCCAACCCGGACAACGCTCCGCTGACCATCGCCATTGCCGGCCTCGTCGGCTCGTTCGGCCAGGGCTGGTGGTACCTCGCGGCGGCTGCCTTCATCTCGATGTCGGTCCCGCTGCTCGTGTTCTTCACGCTCCAGCGCTACTTCGTCCGCGGCATCGTGGGCGGATCGGTGAAGGGGTAGCAGCCAGGACAGCGTCCCGAAGGGGGCAGCAGGTTGTGGGCGCTGGCGCCGGGACGTCAGCGCCCCGCGGGGTCAGCGCGGGGGGTCAGCGCCGGCGGCGGCTGTCGGGTTGGCGCTTCGCCGACTTCGAGGCGGGGCGCTGCGGCCAGGGGGGCGTGCCCTCGGTGCGGTCCGGACGCGCGGCGAGCACCGGGCCGGGCAGCGGAGCCGTGGCGGCGACGCCCGCCTCGCACGGGGCCAGGCGCAAGGCCAGCACCGGGCACCCGTCGACGGCGCGCTTGGCGAGGTCCACGAGGTGGAGCGGCACCGTGCCGGGCGCGATGATCGGGTAGCCCCACTCGTCGAGGTCGATCCCCTCCGGCAGCAGCTCCGCGCACGTCCCGTAGCCGTCGCAGGCGATGCGGTCGATCTCCAGGCGGAGGCCGGAATCCAGCGCGCGGCGAAGGCTCATGGCTCCAGCCGCCGGGTGGCGTTCATGCGGTCGCCCTCGACATGCCGTGCCGCACCAGGCAGCGGCGGTGGTGCTGGTGGGAGGCCCAGTCGGCCTCGTAGACCCGCAGCGAGCTCGCGAGCAGGCCCGTCGTGCCGTCGGGAAGGCGGCAGGCGCCGCGACCGGCAAGGGACTGGGACCAGCCGCGGAGGCGGCCCAGGTCGTCCTGGTGGCCCTGGCTGGTGGCGATCCGGGCCGTGGCGTCGGCGATCGAGCGGAGGCCGAACACGCACGGCCCGCACTGGGCGGCGGACGAGCCCGCCATGTAGTCCATGATCCGCGCCGTCGTGGCCACGCCGCACGTCTCGTCGCCCATGAAGGCCACGACGCCCGCGCCGAGCGCGGTGCCGTTGCGGCGCAGGATGGCGGGGTCGAGCGGCAGCCGCCAGGCGTCGCTGCCGGCCAGGAGCCCGCCGAAGTAGCCGCCCAGGAGCACGGGGCTCCCCTCCGCGGCGGTCACGCCCGCCCACTCGGCGAGCTCGCCGATCGTGGTGCCGAGGTCGATCTCGACCACGCCCGGGCGGGACCCGCCGGTCACGGTGACGAGCGCTGTGCCGGCGGTCTCGGCACGACCTGCCTCCCGGTACCACTCATCACCGTACCGGGCGATGAGTGCGGCATGGGCGAGGCTCTCGACGTTCTGGACCAGCGTCGGCCGGCCCCCGACGCCCTTCTCGAACGGGCGGGGCGGCACGGTGGTGGGCCGAGGATCGCCAGCGTTGACGAAGTGGACCGCCGCGGATTCCTCGCCCGCCACGTAGGAGGCAGGCGGGGTCGCGATCCCGATGCGGACGCGTGGCAGAGACTGCGACCGGCTCGCGTCGCGCTCGTCGAGCGCGTGCTCCAGGGCGGCCCTCGCCTGCGTGTGCTCCGCGCCCACGTAGAGGACGGCCCGCGTCGCCCCCACGGCCTCGGCCGCGAGCTCCAGGCCGTCGATGACGAGGTGCGGCCGCGACGCCATGAGCACCCGGTCCTTGTGGCTGAGGGGCTCGCCCTCGGCGCCGTTGGCGAGCACCACCGCATGGCCGCCCGAGCGCCGAGCGACGGAACCCCACTTGCGGCCCACGGGGAACCCTGCCCCGCCACGGCCCAGCAGCCCAGACGCTTCGAGCATCGCGATGATGTGCGAGCGCTCCGCCCGGCCCGGCAGGTCGCCGAGCCGGGCTCGGTGGTCGGCGAGGGACTCCGCGCCGGCCGCCGGGGCGGGCCCGCCGAGGACACGGGCGGTCATCGGGTCCTCCCGCGACGGGTGGCGTCTTCCCACGAGGACGTCAGCACGGCGTCGTCGAGCCGATCCCGGTTCTGGTCCCAGAACGAGACCCGGAACAGGAGGCACGCGCCGACCGCACCGAGGCTCACGCCGCCGATCGCCAGCATCCACAGGGACCCGGCGTCGCTGCCCGCAAGGAAGCTGTGGGCGAGGGCGAGGGGCCACATCGCGTAGCTGGTCCAGTGGATCGCACGCCACAGGCCCTGGGGCATGTGCGCCCGGATGAGCCCGGTGATGGTCAAGGCGACGAACAGGTACATCGAGATCACGCCCAGCGCTACCGGCAGCGGCCGGTAGGCGGACGCGAGGGGCACGATCGCCGCGGACCAGCCCAGCTTCGCGAACGGGTCGAGCACCGCGGTCGTGACGTGGATCACGTTGAACACGACCGCGAGCAGCGAGATGCGGCGGTGCATCTCCAGGTTGAAGAACCTCGGCCACGTCTCATGCCAGAAGCGCCCGACCGTCAGGAGGCCGAAGCACACCGAGGCCGTCACCATCAGCAGGGTCACGATCCCCGAGCCGCGGGCGGTGAACCAGAGGACTTGATTGAACATCGGGTCTGGCGGACTCCTGGGCGAAGCCGCGGGCGGCTGACGGGCGCGACGGCCTGGGCAGGCTTCGCGACGCGGCGTCAGGAGCCGCCGCTGATGACGTGCGACTGGCGGCTCGTGCTTGCAGGCGGGGCGACGACGAGCGGCTGCTGCTGGCTGTAGTAGGGGTTGACCAGGCCGCCCTGCGTGCCCTGGCCGTCGTCCCCGCCGTTGTAGCTGTAGCTGTTCTGCAGCTGCTGCGGCGTGTAGCCGCCCTGGATCGTCGTGGCGGCGTTGTTGGTGGTCGTGCCCGCGTAGGTCAGGGCGGCGGCGTAGCCGAAGAAGCCGGTCCCGGCGATGCCGAGGGCGACGGCCCCGAGGGTCATCGACTGCAGCCGGCTGTCGTTGCGGGAACGGGCATGGACGCGGGCGGGGATGGTCGGGTTCACGAGTTGCAGTCTCGGGCCTGTTTCTTTGGGTTCGATGACAACCCAGATGTGGAACCTCACAGGAAGTCGGCCACCGCGGCGACGCCTGGGGACCCGCCCGGAGAGGCCCGCCAAGGCAGGGCCCCGGCATCTGTCGAGCCGGGCGCCGCCGCCACGGGCACAATGGTCCCGACGCCCTGGCCGGGCGGTTCGCGATCGACCGGTCCGCGCCACTGTGAGGAGCGTGCCGATGTCCGACCCGATGGCCGCCCTGACGGCCGAGCTCGCCGAGATCGGCGCCGACGCCGTCCGCCGCGGCCTCGTCGTGTCGACCGGCGGCAACCTGTCGGCGCGCCCGCCTGGGTCGGCCGTCTTCGTCGTGAGCGCGCGGGCCACCCGGCTCGACCGTCTCGGCGAGGGCGACTTCAGCGTCCTGGACCTCGACGGCGCCGTCGTCGAGGGGAACCCCGACCCGTCATCGGAGTGGAGGCTCCACCAGCGGACCTACCGCGCCCGCGCGGACGCGAACGCGATCGTGCACCTGCATCCCCAGACGGCTGTCCTCGTGGACGCGCTCGGCTACCCCGTCCGCCTGCTGACCCTGGACCACGCCGCCTACCTGCGGCGCATCGCCCGAATCCCGTTCTTCCACAACGGCTCGGACGAGCTGGCCGATGCCGCCGCGGACGCGTCGCGCGATTGCGACGCGGTGATCCTCGCCCACCACGGCTGCTCCACCCTGGGCGACACGATCGCTTCGGCCTACCGGCGCGCCCTCCTGCTCGAGGACGCCGCGCTGAGCACATTCCGCTGCCTGCAGCTGGGCGACACCACCACGGCCTTCCCCGAGGAGGCGCTCGAGGGACTGCGGCACCTGTAGCGCCGTGTCCGGCCTCAGCCGGGCTCCGGGCGCACCGCCATGACCTGGCCGAGCGCCGGCTCGACCACCCGCTGCTCGGTCACGATGGCCGAGATCAGGCGCGCGGGCGTCACGTCGAACGCCGGGTTGTGGGCGCGGCTCTGCTCGGGGGCGGTCCGCACGCCGCCCCAGTTGAGCACCTCCTCGTCGGGCCGCATCTCGATGTGGATGTCGTCGCCCCTCGGCGTCGCGGCGTCGACGGTGGACTCGGGGGCGGCGACGATCAACGGGATCCCCGCGTCCCGGCAGGCGAGGGCGACCCCGACGCTGCCGATCTTGTTGGCGGTGTCGCCGTTGGCGGCGATCCGGTCGGCCCCGATGATCGCCACGTCCACCAGGCGTCGGAGGATCGTGCTCGCCGCAGCGCCGTCAGCCTGCACGAGGTGGGGAATGCCGTCCTGCACGAGCTCCCAGGCGGTCAGGCGGGCGCCCTGCAGCAGCGGGCGCGTCTCATCGACATAGACGACTTCCAGGGCGTCGCGAGCGTGGAGCTCGCGGACGATCCCGAGCGCAGTCCCCCACTCGGTGGTGGCCAGGGCGCCGGTGTTGCAGTGCGTCAGGACCCGCACGCGACCGGCAGCCCGGGCCTGGATCCAGGCGGCGGCCCGGCGCCCGATCTCGTGGTTGTTGCGCTCGTCCTCGGCGATGATCGCCATGGCGGCCGCCACCACCGCCTCGACGCCCTGCCGCATCAGCGGACGGACACGATCCACGCCCCACGCGAGGTTCACCGCCGTCGGGCGGGCTGTGCGCACGCGGTCGATCGCTGCGCGGAGCTGGTCGTCGTCCCAGCCCTCGCGCTGCGCCTGGACCATGGCGAGGCCGACGCCGAGGGCCCCCACGGCGCCGAGCTGCGGAGCCCCGCGGACGGACAGGCGCACCACGGCGTCGACCAGCGCGTCGACGGTCTCGAGGCTGATCCGGGTGAGCCGGCCGGGCAGGGCGGTCTGGTCGATCACGCGGATCGACGCCCCGGTCCACTCGATGGGGCGGAGCGGCTCGGTCAACGAAGTGTCTCTCCCGCCTGCGTTCGGGCCACGCACCCGCTCCACCGGCGATCGCGCCGCAAGCTGGCCCGGGCGCCCACCATACCCGAGGTCGGCGGGCCTCGGCGCCCGAACGCGGCGCACCCGACACCTACAGGCTTGCTTGCGTTATTGCGCAAGTGCTAAAATGATGCCCTCGCCCGCCCTGTGACGGGCTGCTAGCAGAGGATCCGACACCCATGGAGATGGTCATCGACTTCCCGGGCGGCGCGCGCGTCGACGCCCATTTCGGCCCGTTCACGGTTCCCACGGACCAGCCCCCGTCCGGCGGCGGCCGAAGCTCGGCGCCGACGCCGTTCCTCACGTTCCTGTCCACGATCGGCACTTGCGCGGGGATCTACGTCCTGGGCTTCTGCCGGCAGCGTGGTATCCCCACCGACGGCATCCGGCTCGTCCAGCGCATGGGCGCGGACCCGATGACCGGCATGGTGACCGACATCGAGGTGACCATCGAGCTGCCCGAGGACTTCCCGACCAAGTACACGGACGCGGTGGTGCGCGCGGCCGACCAGTGCGCCGTCAAGAAGCACTTCGAGCACCCGCCGGTCATCCGCGTGGCCAGCCACCAGGCGGCCGCCGCATCTGCGTAGGCTCGCCCCCCCGGAGAGGTCACTCCCGGCCCCCCGCGCGCCCGCCAGTCTGCGGCTACGCTAGGGGGCCGGCGGCTACAACCGCATCGGCATGCCAGGAGATCGATTGGCCCAGTCCGACCCCCAGGCCCGTGAGCTCGTCCGGGCGATCGAGGACGAACGCGCCAGGAAGGACGAGTACTTCCGCCTGGCGCCCGACAGCCCCATCCCGCCTGCCGAGCGCGAGACCTTCGCCGGGCTCGCCTACTTCCCGGTGGACCCGGCATACCGACTCGAGGGCGTCACGCTCGGCGAGTACGAGGGCGACGAGCCCGAGGCGTTCGACCTGCCCACCTCGGATGACGACCTCCGCCGCGCCCGGCGGGCTGGCACGCTGCGCTTCACGCTCGGCGGGCGGCTGCTGGCGCTCGTGGCCTACGACCTCGGCGGCGGTTCGCTGTTCGTCCCCTTCCTCGACGCCACATCCGGCCCGGAGACGTACGGCGCCGGCAGGTACCTGGACCTCGAGCCCGAGCCCGACGGGAGGTTCACGCTCGACTTCAACCTCGCCTACCAACCCTACTGCGCCTACTCGCCCTCCTACTCGTGCCCGTTGACCCCACCCGAGAACCGGCTCCCGGTGCGGGTCGAGGCCGGCGAGCGGCTGCCGGAGGCCGACCCGGCCGCCTGAAGGCGCCGCGTCGCTTGGACGCCCGCCTTCCGCGGCGCCTTCCCGGCATCCCGGCCGAGCGTCGTCTGTGCCGCGTGCCGGTCGGCCCTCCCCGAGACGGCGCATTGGACCGCACACTCCCCGAATCGCGGTCCGGCCGGCCCTCCGGCGGCGTACGGGACCCCTGGAGGAAATGATGCGCAACGCCAATCTCGACGCCTGGGTCGAGGAAGTCGCCTCCCTGTGCACGCCAGACCGCGTCCGCTGGTGCGACGGCTCGGCCGCCGAGCACGACGAGATGATCCGCCTGATGGTCCACGCGGGGACGGCGGTCCCGCTCGACGACGACAAGCGCCCCGGCAGCGTCCTCGTCCGCTCCCACCCGGCCGACGTGGCGCGCGTGGAGGGCCGGACGTTCATCTGCTCGGCCAGGCCGGAGGACGCCGGGCCCACCAACAACTGGGCCGACCCGGCCGAGATGAAGGCCACCCTCACCGGCCTGTTCGCCGGCAGCATGGCCGGGCGGACGATGTACGTGATCCCCTACTCGATGGGCCCGGTGGGCTCGCCCATCGCCAACATCGGCGTGGAGATCACCGACTCGCCGTACGTCGTGGCGAACATGCACCTCATGACGCGGGTCGGCACGCGGGTGCTGGAGGTGCTGGGGTCCGACGGCGAGTTCGTCCGCGGACTCCACTCGGTGGGGATGCCGCTGGGCCCAGATGAGCCCGACGTGCCGTGGCCGCACAGCATCGAGCACAAGTACATCACCCACTTCCCCGAGACGCGGGAGATCATGTCCTTCGGCTCGGGATACGGCGGCAATGCGCTCCTGGGCAAGAAGTGCCACGCGCTGCGCATCGCGTCGGTCCAGGCCCGCGACGAGGGCTGGCTTGCCGAGCACATGCTGATCCTCAAGCTGACCAGCCCTGAGGGGCGCACGCACTACATCACCGGCGCCTTCCCGTCCGCGTGCGGCAAGACCAACCTCGCCATGCTCGAGCCCACGCTGCCCGGCTGGAAGGTCCAGACCATCGGCGAGGACATCGCGTGGATGAAGCTCGGCGCGGACGGGCGGCTGCGCGCGATCAACCCCGAGGCGGGCTTCTTCGGCGTCGCGCCCGGCACCGGCATGGGCAGCAACCCGAACGCCATGCGGACGCTGACCGCCAACTCGATCTACACCAACTGCGCGATCACCGGTGACGGCGACGTGTGGTGGGAGGGGATGACGGACGCCGCGCCCGAGGGGCTCACTGACTGGCTCCGCCGGCCCTACGAGGGCGGCGCGCGCAAGGCAGCCCACCCCAACGCGCGGTTCACCGTGGCGGCCCAGCAGTGCCCGGTCATCGCCGACGAGTGGGAGGACCCCGCGGGCGTGCCGATCGACGCGATCCTGTTCGGCGGTCGCCGAGGCAGCACCATCCCGCTCGTCACCGAGGCGTTCGACTGGACCCACGGCACGTTCATGGGCGCCACGGCCGGCTCCGAGACCACGGCGGCTGCGGTCGGCGCTGTCGGCCAGCTGCGCCGCGACCCGATGGCGATGCTCCCGTTCTGCGGCTACAACATGGCCGACTACTGGGGCCACTGGCTGAGCTTCGAGAGCCGGACCGACGCGTCCAAGCTGCCCAAGGTGTTCTTCGTCAACTGGTTCCGCAAGGGCGCCGACGGCAAGTTCCTGTGGCCCGGCTTCGGCGAGAACAGCCGCGTGCTCAAGTGGGTCACCGAGCGCATCGAGGGCACGGCCCAGGCCGTCGACACCCCGATCGGCCGGCTGCCCGCCCCGGGCGCGCTCGATCTCGCGGGACTCTCGCTCCCCGACAGCACGATGGACCAGCTGCTGGCGGTCGACGTCGACGGGTGGCTCGACGAGGTGGCGCTCATCCGCGAGCACTTCGACCGGTTCGGTGACACGCTGCCCGCCGCCATGGCCCGCTCGGTGGACGAGCTCGAGGCGCGGTTGCGGGCGGCGAGGGTCCCGGCGGGCGCCCGCTAGTCCCGGCGCCGCCGAGGCGCCGGGACATCGAGGCGGCGAGTCGGGGCGGGTCAGAGCTCCTGGCGGTCGAAGGCGCGCCACGCGACGACCGCCACGCCGGCGAGGATCGCGAGGCTGACGAGGAGCGGTGCGCCGAGCGAGCCTGCCGTGCCGGCAGTCCCCAGCGCGAAGGCCCGTGCCTGGCCGGTCAGCGCCGCGGGCATGGCACCCCCCACCGTCGGCAGGGCGGACAGCAGGCCGGCCAGGAGCAGCCACGCGAAGCCCATGCCGGCCGCCACGGCCGAGGACGGCCCGACGACGCTCCCGAGGAAGGTGACCCCGGCGGGGATCAGGAGACCGATCCAGGTGAGGGCGATCGCCGCAGCGGTCCCGGCGAGGGGCAGGGGCTCGAACAGCACCGCGGTGTAGAAGGCGGCCGCCACGCCGGCGGCCACCGAGGCCACCAGCAGGATGGCAGCGAGCGCAACCAACTTGGACGCGAGGTACGCCCCGCGGCCCACGGGCTTGGTCAGCACGAGAGCGGCTGTCCCCCGCTCGCGGTCGGCCGCGACGGCCCCCATCGCGAGCAGGATCGCCACGAAGGCCCCGAGCTGGCCGGTCATCTTGAGGAACTGGTCCACAGCGTCTCCTGCGCTGGGCACCGGCAGGGTGGCGGCGAGGCTGGCGCTGCCGGTGGCGGCGACGATGTCGGGGGTGAACCGCGCCAGCAGCGGCGCCATCATTCCCAGCGCGAAGAAGAGGACGAGGACGACCGGGAATCGCCGGGTCTGCCACCCCTCGTGGAGCTCCTTGCGGAGCAGGATCCTGAAGCCGTGCATCACGCCACCTCCTCGAGTTCGGCCCGCTCGCGGCCCACCAGCGCCAGGAACACGTCTTCGAGGGTCGGGCGGACGCGCTCGACGCGGACGGCATGGAGGCCGCTCGCGGCGACGAACGCGAGCAGCTCGGCGCCGGCCTGGTCTTCGTCGGCGACCGCCAGCCTGGCGACGGCCCCGTCCACCTCGATCGCGCGGGCCCACTGGCGGGCCCGGAGCCCGTCCGCGGCCAGCCGCAGCGCGCCCTCGCTGCCGGGCTCGACCTCCAGCTCCCAGGCGGGCGCGGCGTATCGCGCCAGCAGCTCCGGGATGCCGGACTCGGTGATCAGCCGACCCCGGTCCACGATCGCGACGCGATCGCAGACGCGCTCGACATCGGAGAGGATGTGCGTGGACATGAACACGGTCGTCTCTGACCGGAGGCGCTCCAGCATCTCGAGCACATCGCGCCGACCCTCGGGGTCGAGCGCCGACACCGGCTCGTCGAGGAACAGCAGCGACGGCCGGTGGACGATCGCCTGGGCGATGCCGATCCGCTGGCGCATGCCGCCGGAGTAGCCGCCGATGGGGCGCTCGGCGGCGTCGGCGAGGTCGACCAGCTCGAGCAGCTCGCCGACGCGGGCGCGCAGTGCCGTCCCCTCGAGGCCGCACAGCCGTCCGGCCAGCTCGAGCAGTTCGCGGCCCTTCATCCAGCCGAACAGTCGAGGCGACTGGTCGAGGTAGCCGATCCTCCGGCCGAGCTCGACCGGGTCGCTGCCGACGCGGATCCCGGCCACGATCGCCTCCCCGGCGGTCGGCCTGCCGAGGCCGCTCAGCAGCCGCAGGGTGGTCGTCTTGCCTGAGCCATTGGGCCCGAGGAAGCCGAACACGCTGCCCGACGGGACGTCGAGCTCGAGCCCGTCGACCGCGGTGACGCGGCCATACCGCTTGGTCAGGTTGTGGGCGACGATCGTGCCGTCCCCACGGCGGCCACGGCTTGGCGTCGCGGCCGGGATCAGGGTGGTGGCGTGCATCGGACTGCTCAGGCGTCGCGACGGCCGGCCACGAAGTAGGCCAGCGGTCCGAGGAGCTCGCCGAACACGATCAGGACCAGCCAGATCGGCTTGCTGCCGCCGACGACGACCCGCCCGGGGGAGAACAGGTCCCGCAGGGCGAAGACCATGAGGCCGAGCTGCACGACGACGAGCGGCAGGAGAAGGAGCAGGATCTGCGTCTCGTTCACCGGGTTCCTCCCTCGATCCCGGCCTCCTGGCCGGGGAAGCTGGCGGCCGCGAACGTCCGCGGCCGACGATCTGGCGATGGCTGGGTGCCGATCCGACGCATGACCGCGGACCACATCTCGCGGGTGACGTCGGCGGCCTCCTCGTTGGTCAGGTACACCGTCGCCTCGCGGAACATGACCGCGTCGGCCACGACGTCGATCCGGTCACGGCGCAGGTAGCGCGCGTACTCGTCGATGAGCGTGGCGGCGAACCACGCGAAGTAGCGGAGGTGGTCCTCGGGGCTCGCGGTCTCGATGTCGGACATGGACAGCGAGCCGCCGCCCTGCCGCAGGCCGTAGGTCCGCTCGACGGCGCCGCGCACGCGCTGCTCCGCCACCACCTCGAGGATCCCGCCATCGACGAGGATCGAGAGGTGGCGGTACAGCGTCGCTCGCGGCACGTCCGGGAGCAGGTCCGCCAGGCCCTGCGCGGTGAGCGGGATCCCGCGGCCGAATGCAAGCAGGATCCGCATCCGGACCGGGTGGAGGATGAGAGAGGCGGAGCTGGCGGCGGGATCGGCCATGGGGCTCGGGCTCTCCTCTCACTTCTGAGTTCATTCCAGATAACTGGATTGATCCCAATATAGATACTGGTCGCGCGCCTGTCAAGGGGGAATCTGCGGAACTCGGCGCTCTCGATCGCCAGCGCCGATGAGCGAGTCCGCCCGTGCGGGTGTCCGCGGCCCGCGCCTGGCGCGCCGGGTCTCCGCGCGGGCTGATCCCAGCCGCCGGTCAGGGCCGGGACGCCCCTCGCTGCTCGAGGAACCGGCCGAGACTGGCGCGCCACATGGCCCGGCCGTGGAACGACACGGCCTCGCCGATGGCCGCCGTTCCGCCATACCACACGAGCGTCTTGAGCAGCGGAGTGACCTGCGAGCCGTAGAGCTCCATGCAGGCCCTCGGGTCCACGCCGGGCCACGAGTAGCAGGACACCACGGTCCGCCGGTGCGAGGTTGGGACGCCATGGGGCAGCCGGTCCCAGGCCGGGTCGTCCGGGCCGAACTCCCACTGGTCGAGGTTGCCCTGCGGGATGCCTTCGATGCCGCGCACGACCGGCGGGTCGTCGTCGAGCAGGTACGGATCGACGGCGAGGTCGCAGATGACCGCGTGCTCGGGCAGCCAATGGAGCCAGGCGTTCGGCATCAGCGGCTTGGACGGATCGGGTCGCGCCGTCGCGTCCACCAGGATGTCGGTCAAGGCCAGCCGGTGGCGGAAGTAGGCCTCGTTGCCGGCGAGGTTCTGCTCGGCCACGACGACCTCGACCCCGGGCAGGCCCTCGCGCATCAGCCGCTCGTTGCGCGCCGTGTCGCCCGCCCGGGCAGCCCACTCGATCGCGAACTTGCCCACCCCGCCGGCCCCGATGATCGTGACGCTCACGGGCGGCCGGTTGGGCGACCACAGCGGCGGCCAGCGGCGCTCGAGCGCGGTGAACGCCGACGCGAGCCCGTTCCGCGCGACGTCTCGCAGGTTCTGGACGAGTCGACGCCCGTCATCGCCGGTGACCATGTCCAGCGCGACCGCGTCGATCCCTAGCCCGGCCAGCATCTCGACCCGCTCCGGGCGGGTGTTGAAGTGGAGCATCGAGATCAGGAGGGCCCCCGGACGGATCAGCTGGTACCGCCCCTCCGGGGCCCGGAGCACCGTGACCACGTCCTGGGCGTAGGCGCCGGCCTCGTCCACGATGTGCACTCTGGGCGAGACGGCCAGGTACACGTCGTCGTCGATGCCCATGCCAGATCCGGAGCCCGCCTCGACGAACACGTCCGCGCCCATCTCGGTGAGGGTGGCCATCAGGGCAGGCAGGAACGCCCGCCGCTCCCCGGGCTCGTTCCGCATGCGCGGGAAGCCGAAGGTCAGGTTTCGCTCGCCAGTCATAGCGGGCAGTCTGGCACCGCGGGCGCCGGCTGGCCCGGGCCGTGCGGCCCGCGGGCGGGGCCCCACGGGCCATTGGCGCACGCCGCCGTGTCGGCCGGGATGGCGTCCCCGGAGTCCGACTGCGCCCGGGCGATCGGCGATACTGGCACCTGTTCCTGTGGGAGGCAGAGATGACCAACGGACAGCGGCTGACCGTCGGGCTGCCGCGCATGCACCGCGAGCCCAACGAGCTCCGCGACTTCCTGCCGCCGCTGGTCGGCCTCATGTCCGCCGCCGGCGCCGAGGTCCACATCGAGTCGGGCCTGGGGTCCGGCATGGGGTACACCGACCTCGACTACACCGCCGTGTCGCCGGACGTCGTGGTCACCGACGAGGAGGACTGCTACAAGCAGGACGTCGTGCTGGTGCTGCGCGCACCAGACGGCAAGTACGAACTGCTGCGCCGCGGCGCGACGCTGGTCTCCATGCTCCACTTCAGCACGCGTCCGGAGCGCGTCCGCATGCTGCGCGACATGGGCATCGACGCGATCAGCCTGGATCTCATCCGGGACGACAACGGCCGGCGCATGGTGGAGAATCTTCGGAGCGTGGCCTGGAACGGGATCTCGGCCGGATTCGCGGCCCTCGAGCGCACCTGGCCGGAGCTCGCCGGGCCCCGCCACTCCACCGTCAAGGTGCTGATCATGGGCGCCGGTCGGGTCGGCCGCCACGCCGTGGAGTTCGCCACCAAGTACGGCGACGATGCCCGCAACGAGCAGCTCACCCGCCAGGGCCTGCCCGGCGTGGAGGTCGTCTCGGCCGGGCGCAACCTCACAGGGGACGCGGAGTACCTCAAGGCGCGGCTGCTCATGACGGACCTGCTGGTGGACGCCACCGCCCGCCGAGACCCTTCGACCGCGCTCATCCCGAACTCGTGGCTGGCGCTGCTGCCCAAGCACGCGGTGGTGTGCGACCTGTCGGTGGACCCGTACCTGCTCGACGCCGAGCCCAAGGTGGTCCGCGGTGTCGAGGGCATCCCGCAGGGCAACCTCGACCAGTGGGAGTTCGCGCCCGATGACCCGGCCTGGGACGCGCTCCCGGCGGGCGTGCCCACGACCGAGCGTCGGACCGTGGTCTCGTGCTACTCGTGGCCGGGCGTGCGGCCCGAGCCATGCATGCACGTCTACGGATCGCAGCTGGCACCGCTGATCGAGACCCTGGTCACGGGACGAGGCCTCGACGGCATCAACCCGGAAGGCCGCTACCACGAGCGCGCGCTGTGGCGGGGGAGCCTGCGTGGCTGGTTCTCGTCCGGCGAGGCCGAGGAGCACGGCTCGCTGATCCACGAGGGCCCCGAGGCCGACTTCGGCTTCGGCGCCTGACCGGAGCGCCGTCGCCCGCTCGTCACGCGGCGGGGCCGACAGGCGTCACCACGCGTCGTGCGCCGCCGATGCGCGCGAGGCGTGACCGCGCGACTGCCATCGGCGCCAGGACGCCGGAGGTTCACCGCCCACTTGAAGCCCGCCGCTCTTCTCCAGGACGTCACCAGCCGCGTCGAGCACACGCGATTCGCCGGGCTGCTCCGCCGGTTCCTGCCAGGCTGGCACGGCGGCGTGCGGAGGCGGCTGGTGCAGGGTGCCGTGGGCGTCGCCGCGGTGTCCGTCCTGGCCGCCGGCGCGGTCGCCACCGGGCAGGCGCTCAACTCCTCGACCCTTGTCGCCGCGCCGGCAGTCACGCCACGGGCAGACGAGCTCCTGCTCGCCTCGCACGTCGCCCCGACCCTGCCGGCCACGGCGGGCCCCTCGCCCATCGCGACGCTGGTCGCGGCGGGCGTCACCAGCCCGTCGCCCGGTGCCACCCCCAGCCCGACCGCCTCGCCGACCCTGACGCCCTCGCCGACGTTGGGCCCGTTCTCCATGGACCTCTACGAGAAGGGCGACTTCGTGGGCGAGTACGTGGACACCTGGTGCGTGCCCGCGGCGATGCAGACCTCGATCAACATCATGAGCGCGGGCGCCGACACGACGAAGGCGTTCCAGACCCAGCTCTACAACCTCGCCTACTCGCTCGAGCCGGGCAACACCGGGGGCGCCGACGCCCTCGCCTGGCCCGAGGGCCTCACCAAGCTGGGGTACGGCAACTTCGCGCTCGACGTCCGAGGCAGCATCAACGCCGCGGCCTACACCGTCGCCAAGGCCATCCGCGCGACGAACCGCCCGGCTGGCCTGATCGTGTGGTACGGCTGGCACTCGTGGGTGGTGTCGGGCTTCAAGGCCACCGCGGACCCGGCGCTGACCAAGGACTTCACCGTGACCGGCCTCTACATCGAGGATGTCTGGTACAACCGCCTGTCGTCGATCTGGGGCTACTCCAACCCGCCCGACACGTTCGTGAAGACGTCGGACCTGAGCATCGACTACAAGCCCTACCGCGAGTGGACCAAGGACCCCGTCCGCGACGGGAAGTTCGTGTTCGTGCTGCCGGTTCCCTGACCCGCCGCCCCGCGGGCGCCGTCGGCGGACCGCCAGCGCCAGGCCCGGGAATCGACCGGGCCCCGGGAATCGACCGGGCCCCGGCGTCGCTGCCGGGGCCCGTGCCGTCGGGAAGCGGACGCGGGCTGAATGGCCGCGTCCCTCAGGGCTACGCCGATTGCGGGCGAGTCCCGAGCGTGACCGTGACGTTGATCGTCTGCCCGTTGCGCAGAACGGTCAGCGTCGCCTGCTGGCCAGGGTTGAGCTGGCCGATCAGGAGGTCCAGGGTGTGGGTGGCGTCAAGGGTGGTGCCGTTCACGGCGGTGATGATGTCGCCCTCGGCGAGGCCGGCCTTCGCTGCCGGGCTGCCCGCCACGATGATCGATCCGGTGATCGCGGAGCCGCTCCCGTTGGAGCCGTTGGCGAACGGGTTGGTCCCGTTGCCGCTGGACCCGCTGCCGGACTGGCTCTGCAGCTGCTGCAGCGCCGCCGTCGACGGGATCCAGGCGCCGTTGGCGACCGGCAGGTTCAGGGCCTGCTGAAGGGTCGGGTCGATGGTCTCGAACCGGACGCCCAGCCAGGCACGGGACAGCGGCTGGCCGGCGGAGGCCTGGGCGAGCAGCGGGCGGGCCATGTCGATCGGGATCGCGAAGCCGATGTTCTGGGCGTTGGACGAGATGGCGGTGTTGACGCCGATCACGTTTCCGCCGGCATCGAGCAGCGGGCCTCCGCTGTTGCCGGGGTTGATGGGCGTGTCGGTCTGGATCAGGTTGTCGAGCGTCTCGCCCTGGACGGTGATCTGCCGGCCGAGCGCCGACACGATCCCGCTCGTCACCGAATTGGTCAGGTCGCCGAGCGGGCTGCCGATGGCGATCGTCTGCTGCCCCACCTCGATGTTGGCGGAGGCCCCGATGGGCGCGGTCGGCAGGTTCGAGGCGCCCTCGATCTTCACGATCGCGAGGTCGGTGAGGGTGTCGATGCCGTAGATCGACGCGTTGAAGGTCCGGCCGTCCTTGAGCGTGACCGTGAGCTTGCTCGGGTTGCCGGCCACGACGTGGTGGTTGGTGAGCACCAGGCCGTTCGAGTCGAAGATGATCCCCGATCCCACGGACTGGCCCGTCCCGGTGATCCCGGTGGTGGGGTCGGTGGAGGTGGCGCCGTCGGCGGTGATGGTGACGACCGCGGGTCCAACCGCCTTCACGATGTCCGGGATCGACGCCTGGCCGTTGGCCGGCAGCGGGTTGGCCGGCACCAGCGTGGGGGCCGCCTGGCCGGCGGGCGCCGTCGTGCTGCCCGGGCTGGTCGAGGGCTGAGCAGCCGCGAGCTGGTTGGCGGGGGCGCTCGCGATCGGGTGGGTCGCCTCGACGGCCACGTAGGTGGTCCCGGCCGTCAGCACGGCCGTGGCGACGATGGCGGCCGCGAGGATCACGGGAGTCACGCCGCGACGCGCCCTCGGCTGCTGCGCGTGCGAAGGGGAGGGAGGGGCGGCCACCCACTCGGCGGCCGGCGGCGGCGCGACGGGCGGCGCGGACGGGGCGGCGGGTGTCCAGGCCGAGGCGATGGGTGCGGGGTCGGGAACGGGGCGCGCCCATGCGCCGATC
>JBJKRU010000035.1:0-35185 GCA_046704485.1 Candidatus Limnocylindrales bacterium
GATCGGCCCACCCGGGAGGATGGCCACACGGGTGGGCCGGTCGAGCCCGCACGCGGCCCCGTACCCCATCGATGCGCCCCTCACGTCCCGCCCGTTGACCAGGTTGGTCGGCGACGGGTGGGCGCCCTGGTGCTCCTCGACCTGGGCGTGGATCCCGAGCTCGGCAAGACATTCGTGCAGAACGCCGAGCACTCACGACGTGCGGGCAACACGGAACGTGCAGGAGCTCGACCTTCATCATCGGCTCCGCTCGGGCTCCCGGGCGACCGCACCGCCAGCGATGGACGGGCCAATCAACTGGGCCCCGCCGGCCGCAGCCAGCCGCACTGGTCCATCGGGTGTGGGCTCGCGAGGTCCGGGTGTAGGCTCGGGTGATGCCGCGCTACTCGACCGAACCCATCGACGGGGAGGCATACAAGCGCCAGTTCGACCGGTACTACTCGCGGTTCGCTCGCCTGTACGACCGACTGGTCAAACTCCTGCCGTTCTGGGGGCACCTGCTGTCGCGAGCCCTGCCCTCCATCGAGGGTCCGCGGGTCTTGGAGGTGTCGTTCGGGACCGGCTACCTCCTGACCCAGATGACCAGGCCGGAGGCGCAGCGCTGGCTCGCGGAGGGGCTTCGCCTCCTGGGGCCCGACGGCCTGCTCTGCCTGGTGAGCATCACGCCGGGCACCGGGACCGTGTCGCGCTTCGTGTCGGACACCTGGACTCGGGTCTGGCGTCGACGGCCGATGCTGGTCGGCGGCTGTCGGCCGATCGAGCTGACCGCGCTCCTCGATGGCGGTGCCTGGCAGGTCGTCGATCACGAGGTCGTCACCGCTTGGCTCGTCAGCTGAGAGGTGGTCATCGCCGCTCGGCGGTGAGGGCAGCCGCTGCCGAATGGGGCGGGCCGCCGCTCCTCGGGGGGTGATGTCAGTGACTCGGCGGCTCGTCTGCCAGCTTGTAGGTCACCTTGTGCCACGTGGCCCCGAAGGGCTCGATCTCGAATTGCTCCGACGAGACGACCTGGTACCCCTTCCGCAGGAGGGCGATGGCGTCGCGCTCCATCTCCAAGGCCACCTGGTCCTCGGACTTGAGCCGCAGCTGGAACCCGAAGGTCCGTGCGACGAGCGCCAGGAGCGGGCTTGCCAGCGCGATGAGGCTGTCGCGACCGTAGGTCTTCACGATGGTTGTCGGCCTCGATCTCCAGAGGTGCATGGTTCGCTCCAGGCTGATCATTCTTCGCGCTATCGAGAACGATAGCAACAATGAGAATAATCGGCTAGGATGGGCACGTGACGAGCGCGAACCTGCTCCTGCACCCCGTGCGCCTGCGGATCATCAAGGCCTTCATGGGCGATCGCCGCCTGACCACCGGCCAGCTGGCGGCAGCGCTGCCGGACGTGCCACAGGCCAGCATCTACCGCCATGTCGCACGGCTGGCCACCGCGGGTGTACTCGTGGCCGTGGACGAGCGTCGGATCCGGGGAGCGGTGGAACGCACCTACGAGCTGCGGGCAGCCGAGGCGCGGATCAGCCCGGAGGAGGCGGCAGCGATGACGCTCGACGAGCACGGCCAGGCCTTCATCGCCTTTGTCGCCGGCCTCCTGACGGACTTCGACCGCTACCTCGCCGGTCACCCTCAGCCCGGCCGCGACGGCGCGACATACCAGACCGCCGGGATGTGGCTGACCGACGCCGAGCTCGGCGACCTCGCCCGCGAGATCGTCGCGGCCGCCGCGCCGCGGCTTGCCAACCCGCCGGCTCAGGGCCGTCGCCGGCGGCTGCTGTACACGATTCTGCTGCCAACCGACGAGGCCGCATCGACCGACGGGGATCCGCCTCCCCACTGACGAAAGGACGACGCCGTGCTCCCTTCTCCGATCCAGGCTGGCCTCGGCGCGCTCGAGCTTGCGCAGGCGGGGCGGTTCGAGGAGCTCCGCGAGAGGTTCGCCGAGCCGCTGCGCCCGATGGTCGCGGCCGGTTCGCTGCGCGCGGCCTGGGAGGCATCCACCGGGAATCTCGGCCAGGTCACCTCGATCGGCACCGCCATCGGTGAGCCTGCCCCTGGCGTGACCGTGGTCAAGGTGCCGCTCCGCTGTGAGCACGGTGGGCTGACGTTCGTCGCCACGGTGACAGCGGGGGGAGCGCTGACGGGACTCCAGCTCGCACCGCCGGAGGCCATGGCGCCGGTATCGGCATGGGAGCCGCCGGCCTACGCGGATCCCTCGAGATTCGAGGAGCAGGACGTCCAGATCGGCCCGGGGGACCTGGCCGTGCCCGGAACGCTCACCCTCCCGCGCGCGCAGCGACCGCTGCCCGGCGTCGTGCTGCTGGCAGGGTCCGGGCCTATGGACCGTGACGAAAGCGCCGGGCCGAGCAAGCCGTTCAAGGACCTCGCCTGGGGCCTGGCCAGCCGGGGAATCGCGGTGCTGCGCTTCGACAAGGTGACCTACGCTCGTCCGGCTGAGGCGAGGTCGATGCCGGGCTTCACCCTGTCCGATGAGTACCTGCCCCAGGCACGTGCGGCGATCACGCTTCTGCGGCAGCGCCCGGAGATCGATCCGTCGCGCATCTTCGTGGCGGGCCACAGCCTCGGCGGTACCGTTGCGCCGCGCGTGGCGGCAGCCGAGCCGGCGGTCGCGGGGCTCGTCATCCTGGCCGGGGGTGCCGCGCCGCTGCACTGGGTCATCGTCCGCCAGATCCAGTACCTGGCCTCCCTGGACCCGGCGACCGCGGCCGGATCCGCCTCGGCCATCGATGCGCTGACCCGCCAGGCGCAGCAGGTGGACAGCCCGGACCTGTCGCCCGCGACCCCGACCGGCGAGCTGCCGATGGGCACACCCGCTCCCTACTGGCTCGACCTGCGCGGCTATGACGCCCCGGCAGCCGCCGCCACGCTCGGCAAGCCGATCCTCGTTGTCCAGGGCGGCCGCGACTACCAGGCCACCGTGGAGGACGACCTGTCGCGATGGCAGGCCGCGCTGGCCGACCGTCCGGGGGTGACGATCAGGGTCCACCCCGATGACGACCACTTCCTGTTCACGGGCAGCGGCCCCTCCACGCCGCAGGACCTGATGCGGGGCGGGCAGCACGTCGATCCTGTGGTCGTCGAGGAGCTCGCCACTTGGCTGGCGAGCGTCCCGGTGGCCACCGCCGGATAGGGTCACCCGTTGCCCGAGGCACGTTCGCCCCGCCTCTCCCGGCTCGAGGCGCGCATCCTCGCGGTGACGTGTCGCCTGACGGTGGCCGGCACGCCCGCCTTCCACGGCTACCAACTCGCGTCGGAGCTCGCTGGCAGCCCCGAACGGTTGCCCACGGTCGGCTACGGGAGCCTGTATCGCGCCCTCGACCGGCTCGAGCGCGTCGGCTATCTCGGCAGCTGGTGGGAGGAGCCGGCCCCCATCGGCCGGCCACGACGTCGCCGCTACCAGCTGACGCCGGCGGGCGTGGCCGCGGCACCCTTGCCCCTGCCACGAGCGATCCCCGCGCGGGCCATCGGATGAATCCGCTGCTGCCCGGCGTGTTCCTCGCCCTGGCGCTGGTCGTGGTCCTCGAGGCCGGCGGGCTCGACGTGTCGCGGATGTTCGTGCGTGCGTGGGTCTGGCTCTACACGCGGCCTGTGCCACGCGCAGTGCGGGAGCGAAGACGAGAAGAGCTCGCGGAGCACCTGGCGACCGAGCGCGGCGACTGGTCGGACCAGGACCTGCCGGGGGAGTACGCGGAGACCCCGATGGGGCGCGGCGTGCGGACGATGCTCCGTCTCGTCAAGGGCATCTGGAGTGACCTCGCCTGGGCTGCCCAACGAGCGATCGTCAGGGATGATTGAGACCGGGCCAGCTCGTGGCCGAACCCACGCGCGAGGTCCCGTTCGTGCTGAAACGGCGCCGAGCCAGCTCGATCACCGGAACGCCGGATGGGACGCGTGGGCGATGGCCTCGCGGCGGGTGTGGCCGTCGGCTCGCGCCTGCTCGTGGATCCGACGAGCGCGCGGCTCGAAGCGGAGCTGGGTCATCGCGACGCGGCAGATCGCCGCGTTGAGCCGCCGGTTCCCTCCGCGCGACAGGCGGTGTCGGACCGGAGCGTTGCCGCCCTCCGTCGTGAACCTTGGTCGGATCGCGCCGAGAATCACACCGGCGGCCCTGACGCCGCGCCGCGGCCGCCAGGTCAGGAGCCGAGCTCAAATCCCACCACTCGAGGGGGACACTCCAGGCGCGCCAGGGGCCCGCAGAGGTCTTCGTTGTGGGCGTACCCCAGGTTGTTGCGAGGCGCACCGCAGGCCCACACCCCTGGCCTCGCCGATCATCGACGCGAACGCAACGGCCTATCGTTCGGCCCGCTCACGCTCGAGCGCGGCCAGCCATCTCCCATGCTGGAGGTCGTGAGCCGGGTCGGCCGTCACGCCCCCACATCCCTGACATATCAGGCTCGCCCAGCAGGCGAGATCGCCGCCATCGCTGCCATCTGAATGCGGACCCGCCTGCGAGCTGGCCGTACCAATTCCAACTGGGTCGCCGTCGAGGAGGTCGATCGGACGGCGAACATCCCCAGAGCGGCCGTGGTCGCCCGCGGCTGGCTCTGTCATCTGTGTCGCGTCGCATTCGAGCATGGTGCCCTGCGCTAGCGTGCTTCGGGCCACGATCCGGAGCCGGTCGCTCCGGATCGATCTTACCTGCGCAACGCAACCGACTCGACAACCCACCTCCGGCGTCCGCGGTGAGGCCGCCCTCGCTGGTGGCGCTACCGCAATGCATCTGAAATGCCTCCCCTGCCGCTCGGCCCTCATCCCCAGTGCCTTCGGCACGGTCGGCCGCCAGGCGACCCCACCGAGAATCCGCGCGCTCCCCAAGCGCGCGAGCCCTCGGCACTCTCCCCCCGGCCGTCTGATCTGCGTGCGACGGGGCACACCCTCCCCGGGCTGCTGCGACGCGCGCGCCCGGGGAGGTTCCGTTTGCGCCCATACCCAGGCCAGCCCGCGGCCGGCGCGCGGCGCGTCGGTCTAGGCGGCATGCTTCGCGACCGGCCGGGTCCGCCGTGTTCCGGGCCCGGAGCGTCATCCCCCGCGGAGACAGGGAGGGTCACCGTGAAGATCGTCAACACCGATGGCATGGCGCTGGTCGGCCCGGGGAGCGAGTGGCTGTGGACCGCCCGACGACCATCGCCCAGCTGACGGCAGCACATGTCGGCTCGGTCGGCGCTAACGACGGCGATCGCCTCCCGTACGGGAGGCGATCGCGCTCGAGGGGGCGCTCCGCACCGTGCCCGTCCGCCTCGTGGCCGCCCCGCTGGCCGTTCGCATTGGGCGCGAGAAGGGTGGGCTCAGGCCGCTCGACGGCTGACCGACAGGCTCGAGGGCTGGAGGCGACAGTGGGGAGGCCGCTGGCAGGGCTGACGCGACCCGGCGCCCATCTCCAACTGATGGAGTTCAACGCCGTTGTCGTCTGCCCGTCTAGAATCGTGGACGCCGTGCTGAGACGCGATCTGCTCCTGACCGCACAACAGGTCCTTGACGAGTGCTTTCAGCGCGGGCTGGTCGTCCGGAGCGAGCGGACCCTTGCCGGCCGCGCTGGCAGTCGTCATTGGCACCTGCGTCGGCCGGGCCTCCCGGGCACGTTGGAGCTCAACGAGTGGCAGGGCCAGGTGTGGGTCACCGTTCATCCGCGCCGGGACGGTGGCTGGGCCACCGCCCTGGCGGATGAGCTTGCGGAACAACGAGGTCGGCTGAGGTGACGGACGAAGCGACGATCGTCGAACGCGTCGACGTGGCTGTGATGCTGCTCCGTGCCGCCGACACCCAGGAGGCAATCACTCGGGTGTGGGCTGACCTGGAGGGGCGCCTCGGATCGCTTCGGTCTCGGAAGTTCTACGGGGCTCTCGACCCCGCGAGCCACGAGTACCTGGCGTGCGTCGAGGTTGGCGACGACGACCCTGAGACGCTGGCGCTGGAAACCGGGGTCCTGCCCGGTGGACGTTACGCTCGCGTCCGGCTGCAGGGGGAGCCGCCGGCCGTGTACGCACTGATCGCTCCTGCGTTTGCCAAGCTGGCGCAGCGCACCGATCGGGATCCGACGAGGCCCGAGATCGAGTTCTACCGAAGACGTGACGCCATCGATCTCCTCGTCCCCGTCACTTGACCCGCAGGTCGCGGCCGCCGCATTCGGCGCCCATCAACGCCCCGAGGCCGTCTGATCCGATCCAGATGGGCGCGAAGGCTGTCGTCGGGTCGCTCTGGCGCAGGCGGCGGCGTCGCGGCGGCGCGCTCGCTTCAGCGCTCGCCGGCACCCGACGTGGTGTCGCTGGACGGGTGATGTCTGTTCGTCCTTCTGGTGGCATATCGCGCAGCGGCGTCGGTGCGCTGCGACCGAGCGGGCGTGGACCCCCAGTGCGATGCTGAGTCCGTCGCGGCGACGGGGCGCGACGGGGCGCGACGGGACGCCGACTGGAGGGCAGCGGATGGGCAGCAAGGTCGGCGCGTCGCTGTTCGGCATCGTCGCGCTCTTCTGCCTCGTCGTGGCCGTGACCGGCCCGCGGGTCGATGTGGCCCTGATCCTGCTGGCGGCGGCCGGCGGCCTGTTCGCGATCTGCATTCCTGCCATTGTCCGGTGGAACAGTCGATTCCGTGCCCGGTTCGGCAGGCCGCCCACATTCTTCAGCGGGCTCGTCATGCCGGCGGGCGACGCCGACCTCGACCGGGAGAGGCTCCCCCTCCTGGCCGTCTACTTGGCGTGTCTCGCGCTGGTGGTCGGGTCCTACGTGGTGCAGTGAGCGGAGCGGCGTCGTAGCTGCGCAAGGAGATTGCGGCGTGCCAGCCCATCGCCGCGAGCGCCCGCCGGGAGCGGGATCCGCCGAGCAGTCGCCGCAGGCAGCGCAGTCGGAGTCGCCGCGAGCGCCCGCCGAGCAGTCAGTCGTCGCGAGCGCCCGCCGGGAGCCCGGAGAGGCCGTCAGTCCGTGTCGCCGGGAGCACGAGACACTGCAGGGACGACGAGGATCGAGCACGCTGCGCCGCCCGCGACGTGCCGCGAGACCGACCCGGCGAGACGCCCGCGGAGCCCGCTTTGCCCGCGGCGGCCGAGGACCACAAAGTCGGTTCGAGCCACGCGGAAGGCCCTGGCCGATACCGGGTCCGTCTCCGCGACAGAGAGCAGGAAGACCTGGTCGGTCGGCCCCAGCGCCAGGCAGGCGACGCACTCGAGCCCGGCGAGCGCCTCGTCGGAGCCGCCGAACGCGACCATCACCCTCGTCGGCCGCGCGCTCCTACGCGGCTTCCGCGACGCCGGGCGGAGCGCCGGGTCGACGACGTCGGGCGAACCACTTCTCGGCCTCCACCGCGGCGAAGCCGAGCGTGGACGCCGAGAGGACCACCGCAAGCTGGGCGGCCGAGAGCGCCGTCGTCGCGAAGACCGGCTGGAACGCGGGCACGAACACGAGCGCCAACTGAACGATGAGCGTCACCACCACCGTGACGGTCAACGGCAGGTTGGTGCCCAAGCCGAGGCTGAACAGCGAATCGGTCTCTGAGCGCACCGCGAGCGCATTCCCGAGCTGGAGCAGGGCCAGCGTGGTGAACACCATCGTCTGCCACGGCCAGCCCGCGCCGATCGCCAGCGCCTGCACGCCCAGCGTCACGGCGGCCATGAACAGGCCCACCCAGACGGCGTCCTGCCACAGCCCCCGCGCGAAGATGGACTCGGTCGGGGCTCGGGGCGGACGGCGCATCGCGCCCCGCTCCACCGGCTCGACGCCCAGCGCGAGGGCAGGGAGGCCGTCGGTCACGAGGTTGATCCACAGGATCTGGACGGCGATCAGCGGGAACGGCAGGCCGAGGAATGGCGCCAGCGCCATGACCCAGATCTCCGCCGAGTTGGTGGTGAGCAGGTAGCGGACGAAACGCCGGATGTTGTCGTAGATCCGGCGCCCCTCCTCGACAGCCGCGACGACCGTGGCGAAGTCGTCATCGGCGAGGATCATGTCGGCGGCCTCCTTGCTGACCTCGGTGCCGGTGACGCCCATTGCGACGCCGATGTCGGCCAGCTTCAGCGCGGGCGCGTCGTTCACGCCGTCGCCGGTCATCGCGACCACGGCGCCGCGGCGCTGCCAGGCTTGCACGATCCGGAGCTTCTGCGCCGGGTTCGTCCGCGCGTAGACGGCGATGTCGCTGACGATCGCCTCGAACGCGGCGTCGTCGAGCTCCTCCAGCTCGGCGCCGGTCAGCGCACGCCCATCCGCCCGGAGCACGTGGATCCGCCGGGCCATCGCGCCCGCCGTGAGCGGGTGGTCGCCGGTGATCATGACCGGCGTGATGCCGGCCGACCGGCACGCGGCGATGGACGGGGCGGAGGCGGCGCGCGGCGGGTCCGCCATGCCCACGATGCCCAGGAGGCGCAGCCCGCGCTCGGCATCGTCGAGGCGGCCCGGGACTCTGCCGATGCGGCGCTCGGCCAGGGCGAGCACCCGGTAGCCGTCGGCGGCGTAGTCCTCCGCCACCCGCTCGGCCTGCGCCAGGAGATCCGCGTCGGCCGCATCGACCAGCGGCGCGACAGCTTCCAGCGCGCCCTTCACTGCAACCCAGACGGCCCCTTCGACGTTGTGGAGCGTGGCCATCCGGCGCCGCTCGGAGTCGAACGTCAGCTCCTCCACCCGAGGACGGGCCTGCACGAGTTCGCGGGCATCCACACCGCGCTTGGCGGCGAGGGCGAGGAGCGCGCCATCCGTGGGGTCGCCGGTGACCGACCAGGGCACCCCGGGCTTCGCGGGCGCCCGGAGCGTTGCGTCGTTGCAGGCGGCGGCGACGTCCACCAGCCGGTCGAGCGCCCCGTCACCGGCCGGGTCCGGCTCGAATGTGCCACTCGGCGCGTAGCCGTCGCCCGTGACGCAGTACTCGCCTGCCGGTGTCCACACCCGCTCCACGAGCATGCGGTTCTCGGTGAGCGTCCCCGTCTTGTCGCTGCAGATGACCGTGACCGAGCCCAGCGTCTCGACGGCCGGCAGCTTGCGGATCAGCGACCGTCGCCTGGCCATCCGACGGGCGCCGAGCGCGAGGGCGATCGTCACGACCGCCGGCAGGCCCTCGGGGATGGCGGCCACGGCCAGGCTCACCGCAGTCAGGAACATGACGTCAACCGGCTCGCCCCGGGCGACTCCGGTCGCGAACACGAAGACGCAGACGACGCCGGCGGCGAGCGCCAGCCGCTTGCCCAGCGTCGAGAGGCGCCCCTGCAGCGGCGTCTTTCCGCCAGCGTGCTCTTGGAGAAGATCGGCCACGCGGCCGAGCGCGGTCTCCATGCCGGTCGCGACGACGATGCCCAGCCCCCGCCCGTATGTCACCGCCGTCCCGCTGAAGCCCATGTTCCGCTGGTCTGCGAGGAGCGCCGGCGTCACGTCGGGGAGCGGCACCGTGGTCTTGCTCGCGGGCTCGGACTCGCCCGTCAGGGCGGCCTCGTTGATCCTGAGCGCCTGCGCCTCGAGGAGGCGCAGGTCCGCGGTGACGACGTCGCCAGCGTCGAGGCGCACGAGGTCGCCGGGAACGAGGTCGGTCGCGGGCACGACCATCGTCTCGCCGCCCCTCACCACCCGGGTCGAGGGGCTGGTCATCCGCTTGAGGGCGTCCATCGCCTTCTCGGCGCGGTACTCCTGGACGAATCCGACGAGTCCGTTGAGCACGATGATGGCGAGGATGACGACCGTGTCCTTCAGGTCGCCGATCGCCGCCGTGACGATCGCCGCCCCGATGAGGACGAGGATCATCGCCTTCGTGAACTGCTCGAGGAGCAGACGCCAGATCGGCTTGACGGTGCGTGCGCGGAGCGCGTTCGGTCCGTGACGCTCCAGGCGGGCCCGCGCCTCGTGCGCGGAGATGCCGGCGGACGGGTCCGACGCGAGGTCGGCCACGACGTCCGAGGCCTCGCGCCTCCAGGGATCCGATGCCGGGCCCGTCGCCGCAGGACCGCACATCACGTCGCCGCCGCCCATGCCGCACCGGGGACGAGGACCATGCCGCCCCCGAACAGGTCGCCCACGGCGGGGGCCACGACGTCCGCGAGTGCCGCGCTGCCGTCGGTTGTGACCTCGGGGGGCGGCGACGTGGCGCCCGCGAGCAGGAGCATGCCGACGAGGGACGCGCCGATGCCTACGTGCCCGGGCATCATGCCGACACGGGACGCGCCGAGGCCCGTCCGCTCGGCGATCGCTTCGCCGCTCCGGGCGCGGGCGGTGCCAGCCACGACGGCCGCGGCGGACAGCCCGAACAACATGACGAGCGCGGGCAGGGAGGCGCCCGAGGGCAGGCCAAGCATCACCTCGACCATACCGTCTGCCACCGAGTCCGGAGTCACCCGTTCGGGCGATCCGGTCGCAGGCGCGGGTCGACCGACTAGGCTGGAAGGAGGTGACTGGAGCAAGGAGGCGCAGATGTTCGACGGACTACCGGGCTGGCAAGGGCCGGCGGGGGCGGTCATCGAGTTGGTGGCAGCCGCGATCGTGGCGGTCATCGTCCACGCGCTCGCGTACGCACTCGCCCGCCGGGCCGCGCGCCACACGGCCAGCACGCTCGACGAATCGATCCTCGCCCACACGCGCCAGCCGACGCGGCTGCTGGCCCCCCTGGTCGCCCTGTTCATCGGGCTGCCCGTCGTGGCGATCGACGCCCCGGTCTCGAACGGGCTCCGCCACCTCGTGGGCCTCGGCATCATCGCCGGCGTGGCCTGGCTGGTGGTGTCGGTCTCCTGGATCGTGGACGACCTCGCGCTGGACCGATACCGGGACGGCGGCCCGGACGACCTGCACGCCAGGACGGTGGAGACGCAGATCGCCATCCTCCGCCGGCTGTTCGTCACCTCGGTCGCGATCGTCGCGCTCGCCATCGGGCTCCTCACATTCCCCGAGGCGCAGAGCCTCGGCGCCAGCATCCTGGCGTCCGCCGGCATCGCCGGCATCGTCATCGGCATGGCGGCCCGGCCCGTCCTGTCGAACCTGCTGGCGGGGATCCAGATCGCGCTGACCCAGCCGATCCGGCTCGAGGATGTGGTGGTCATCGACGGCGAGTGGGGCAGGATCGAGGAGATCACCACGACGTACGTGGTCGTCCGCATCTGGGACCTGCGGCGGCTGGTCGTGCCGCTCAGCGCCATCATCGAGCAGCCGGTCGAGAACTGGACCCGCACCAAGGCCCAGATCCTGGGGACCGTCGAGATCCACGCCGACTACCGGGTGCCGGTCGATGACGTCCGCGCCGAGCTGAAGCGCGTCCTCGACGGCTCGAAACTCTGGGACGGCGAGGCCTGGGGGCTCCAGGTCACCGATTCGACGGAGCGGGCGATGACCCTCCGGGCGCTGATGAGTGCGGCCGACTCGGGCGCCGCCTGGGACCTGCGCTGCCTCGTCCGCGAGCGGCTCATCGGGTACCTCCAGGAGCACCACCCGGGGGCGCTGCCGCGGCTCCGGGCGGAGACCGGCTCGGCCTGACCCGATCCGCGGTCTTGAGGGCGCCGAGCGCTCACGGACGGGCGCCCTCCACGTCGAGCCCATCGAACAGGCCGCGGGCCTGCGATCGGCTCACACGGCCGGTGCGCGCGCGACGAGCGCCCAGAGGCGATGCGGGACCGCCAGGAGCCGGTCGGGGAAACGGTCGGCCAGCAGCCGCTCCAGTTCGCGGTCGAACGCCGCTACCCCGTCCGGCGGCAGGGTGGCGCCGACGCCGTTGCAGCTGCGCATCCGGCCGCGCCAGGCATCGTGGGTGTAGGCGATCTCCGTGTCGAAGCTGAACGTCTCGATCCCGACCAGTCCGGCCATCGCGGCGTCCAGCGCCCAGGCTGGGTGCATCCCCGATTCGCCGGCCATCCCCCAGCTCGGGTTGTGCCGCAGCACCAGCCGCTCCGAGGCCTCGCAGACGTTGCCGGGCAGCGCCAGATAGGACAGGTGGCAGATGACCAGCACGCCATGGGGCCGAAGGAGACGGCGCACCTCGGCGGCCGCCCGAGTGCGGTCGAACCAGTGCCAGCACTGCGCTGCCGTGACGACATCCCAGGAGGACGCGCCCAGCCCGGTCTGCTCTGCGACACCCTCACGGTACGCGATCGTCACGCCTGCGGCAGCGTCGAGGCGCCGGGCCTCGGCCAGGAGCGCGGTGTCGGGATCGAGCCCGGTGACCTCGCATCCGGCCCGCGCGAAGCCGCGGGCCAGCGCCCCCGTTCCGGTCCCCAAGTCGAGGAGCCGCTGACCGGGCAACCCGATGCCCATCCCACGCCAGCGCCGGAACGCCTCGTCCGGGTACTCGGGCCGATAGGCGGCGTAGTCGGATGCTCGACGGCCGAAGATGGGGGGCAACCGAGGCGTACTCCTCTGCGAGGTCACGGAGACCGTCGCCTCTCCCAGCCTAGCTGATCCGTGCGGGGCAGGCGTCGGGCCAGCGCGGATCACCTCTCGGCCGGCGCTCGCTTGCGCCGCCGCCCGAACGGGCCGACACTCGAGTCGAGCAAGGGGGTCGACAGGAGGTCGACGCGATGTCCCTGGCGGCGATGGTCGTGGCCGACCGCAGTGCGCGCCTCGTGCGCTTCTACGACCGCTGGATCGAGGTGGTCACCCTCGGCCGAGCAGGCAGGCTGCGCAATGCGGTCCTGGCCGAGATCGGGCCTGGCGAGCGGCTCCTCGACATCGGCTGCGGGACCGGGTCCCTGGCCGTGGCGGCGGCCCGCTCGGGCGTCGAGGTGGTTGCCGTCGACCGATCGGCCTCGATGCTAGCGGTGGCCCGCGACAAGGCGGCCGCGGCCGGCGTCAGCGTCGACTTCCGCGAGGGCGATGCGGCCTTCCCGCCGCTCGGGACCGAGCGCTTCGACGTGGCGACGGCGACCTTCGTCCTCGGCGAGCTCTCGCGCGACCTCGCGGCGCTGGCCGTGCGGCGGATGGCGGAGGCGCTCCGGCCCGGCGGTCGCGTCGTGCTCGCTGACGAGGTCCCGCCGGCCGCGCTCGTGCCGCGCGTCCTGGTCGGGATCGCGCGAGCGGTCCAGTGGGCGGTGTCGTTCCTGGCGCTGCAGGAGCTCGCCCCCAGCCGCCACCACGCCTGGACGGAGTTGCTCGCCGGGGCCGGCCTGGTGCTCGTCCCCGAGGCGTCGCGTGGGCTCGGCGGTCTCGAGGTCCTGGTGGCCCGGCGCCCCGAGGACCTGCCGAAGACGATCCCGGCCGTCGCGCCGCTTGACGAGGCGCTGCCTGCGGGCGCGGCGCGGGCGGCGCTGCGCGCGGCGGCCTGGATCGACCTGCCCATCGCCGTGCGTCCTGGCGTCTACCGCATCGGCCGGCCCGGGCGCGCCGGGCCCGTCCTGCTGACGGGGAACTTCCTGGCCTCGGTCGCATCGGTCCGCTCAGCGATGGCGGGTCGAGACGCCTACCTCGTCGTCGAGGACACCGACGGCTGGAACGTCTGGTGCGCGGGTGACGCCGGCCTGTTCAACGCCGAGAAGGCGGCTGCCCTGATCGAGCTCTACGCGCTCGAGTCCCTCGTGGATCGGCGGCAGATCGTCGTGCCGAGGCTCGGCGGCCGGATCCGACGGGGACTGGCGGCGCTGACCGGCTGGGAGGTCCTGGTCGGCCCGATCGAGGCGCGCGACCTGCCGGAGTTCCTGGCGGGGGGGATGAGCCCGGCGATGACGAGCCTCGCGCGCATGTACCGGCTGCCCGAGCGGCTCCGCGTCGCCGTGCTCACCCTGGTCCAGATCCCGCTGTTCCTGCTGCTCCCGCTCCGCCTGGTCGCGCCGCATGTCCGGCGGCCGGCCTGGCGGTTCGCGCTCGTCGCCGCGTGGCTGCTGCCGGTGGGGCACGACGTGCTGCCCGGCCGGACAGGGGTGGTGAAGGGGGCGGCGCTCGGCGCGCTCGCCGCCGCTGCGGGGACCTGCAGCGGGCGGATCCGGCCCGGGGCCGCGCTCGCGATCCTCGCCACCGCGCCGCTCGTGGGCTGGATCTACCAGTCGTCGAGCCCGGTCGTCTTCTGGAAGCGCCTCTGGCGTTGAGGCCGGCACAGGCGGGCGGTTTGCGGTGGGGCTAACCCCTCCGGCGCATCGCCCCGACGATCAGGATCGCGCCCAGCGCGATGATCGCGACCGGCCACACGAGGTCCCAGTTGACCGGGATGTAGTCCATCACGAGGAACCACGCGCCCAGCACGATCAGGACGCCGCCCGCGACGAGGCCGGCGCCATCGCCGGTGGCAGACCCGCTCCATGTCGACCGCTCCGCGCGCGACCAGTCACCCGGCCGACCGGTCGGCGTGCCGGGCGGGGGCGGCCCTGACGACCCGGTGCCCGGCTGCCAGCCCGATGCGCCGGTCCACGCGCCGCCTGGTGGGCCACCCGGCGCATTCCCGGGTGCTCCGCCACCCCAGTGCTGATCCCACGTCTGGCCGTACGCGGGAGGATGCATGCGGCCCCGGGGCGCCCAGCCGGGCGGTGCGTCCGGCACCACGATCGCCATGGCGATGTACAGGATCACGAAGATCCCGCCCGACACCAGCGCGAGCAGGACCCAGCCGACGCGCACCAGCGACGGGTCAAGGCCCAGCCATGCAGCGACGCCGCCGCACACGCCTGAGATCGACCGGTCGGTGGTGGACCGGTAGAGGCGGTCATCCACAGCCATCCTCCGGGTCGAGGTCGATGGAGCCCACGTTGACCGAGACATGCAGGTCGATGCCAGGGGTCCCGGGGCTGAAGGAGCCGCGCGTCCACACGTTCCCGTTCTGGGTCATGGCGCGCTGGGCGAAGTTGGTCGAGCCGAGCGTGTTGTCGTCCACCGTGATCCGCACGGGTGTGCCCGACGGCGTGCAGATGGCGATGCTGCCTGCGTTGGCCGAGAAGGTCCCCGTCAGCCCACTGCCGGGCCTCGGGAGGGCGACCCGCAGCGAGCCCGCATTGACGCTGCCGCTCGCAGAGGTGACGCCCGGCGCTCCCGTCAAGTCGATGCGGGCGTCGCCCGCGTTGACGGTTGCCGCGAGCGACGCGACGCGCGCACCGCCAAGGCTTGCCCGGAGCGAGCCAGCGCCGACGTCGACCGAGAGCTCGGTCGACGGGTCCTCGGGGAGCACAACGTCCCAACGCGCGGCCGGCTCGCCCACGGCGAAGCCGTGCTGCTGGCCGAAGCGGGCGTCGAGATGGTCGCTGCCCGACCCGATGTCGGGTGCGCTCACGCCCTGCGAGGGCCACGCGACCGACCAGTCGCTGCCGGGCGCGGACGAGACCGTCAGCGCGCCGCAGTCGACGGCGAGGCTGACCGACGCGTGCGTCCCGAGCGTGCCCGCGGTCGGCGGCCCGTTCGAGCTCGTCGCGGTCGACCCGCCCACCCCGCAGAGGGCGAACGGCGCGCCGGGCGCGAGGCCGCCGCCGACCACGCCCCCGACCATCAGGCCGAAGGTCAGCCCGACGACGACGTTGCCGAGCGACACGAGCGGCGTGTGCCGCAGCACGAGCGCGAGACCGGCGCCGATCAACAGCATCGGCCACAGCTGCCACGCCTGCCGCGCCATGGCCGCATCGAGGATGCCACCTTGGACGGCGAGTGGGACAGCGCCGAGCGCGAGGAAGAACACGCCCCAGCCAAGGAGCCCCCGGTTCACGTGCATCACCACCTCCCGCGGTTCGCGGCACATTGTGGCCCACAGGTCCAGCCGGGGCGCATGACGAGCGTCCCTACCCGCGGGCCCGACCGGCCCGGGCCAGAGGCAACCAACGTCCGCCATACTCGCCGCGTGCCCGAGATGCTGCTCCCCGAGCCCGAGTACCGGGCCCTCAGGGTCCGGCTGCTCCGGCTCGCGTGCCGCGTCGTGGTCGGCGGCCTGCTGCGCGTCCGCGTCGAGTACCCCGAGCGCTGGGCGACCGGACCCGCGATCTACTGCTTCAACCACCTCAACTGGGCGGATCCCCTCGTCCTGATCACCGTGCTGCCCCTTCGCCCCCACTACGCCATGTTCGGGCCGAAGGAGGCGGACATGACTCGAGGGGCTCGGAACAGGTTGATGGCCTGGGCCGGATACGGGATCCCCTACCGGCCCGAGAAGACGGACCTCCTGCCCACTACCCGCCGCGTGGGCAAGGTGCTCCGCCGCGGCTGGGTCATCGCGATCGCTGGGGAGGGGAGGATCCACCGCGGCGAGCACGAGATGACACCGGTCGACGACGGACCCGCGTACTTCGCCATCCGTTGGGGCGTGCCGGTGATCCCGCTCGCCGTCAACGGCACGTCGTGGCTGGCCTTCCGGCGCGGCGTCCGGATCCGGGTGGGGGAGCCCATCGCTCCGGCGGGGCCGGCGAGACGCGAGGCGGTCGAGTCGATGACGAGGCGGATCGAGGCGGCCCTGCTGGCTATGACCGCCGACTTCCCTGACCCCCCTCCGCCAGGTCGCCGCTTCCGCCGCCTCACCGAGTGGTTCAACGACTGGCCCGAAGGGACGCGACCGATACTGGGTGACGGGGACGGCGCGGCCTACCTGCGCGCCGTCCGTGAACGCGACGGGGCTGGCGGGGGCGCGGACTGACCCCCGTCTGTGGCATCCTGCTGGGGACACCGCACCAGCTTGGAGATCCTGCGTGGGAGCCACCGGCCTCTCAGCCGACCGCACCGAGTACCGCGCCCGCTTGGCGGAGCAGCCAGACGCCCAGATCGACAGCTGGGCCGCCGAGCTGATGCGCGACGTGGCCATCCGCCGCGGCGTCGTTCGCGTCGTCGAGGACTTCCGCTCCGCGGCGAAGCTCAGCGAGCGAGAATTCGAACGCGTGTTCGCTTCTGGCGGCGGTCCGCCCGCCACGATCGGGCACGACGCCCAGGGCCGCCTGATGGTCCCGTCCGTGGCGCTGTGGGCTCTCGTCCCCGGCATTCGCGCCGAGGTGGCCGACGGCCGCGAGAGGCTCGTCGAGTACCTCGTGGCCTCGTTCGACGAGCTCGTCTACGTCTGACCGCCGCCCTGATGCGGCGCCGTTCCGGCAGGCCCACCCGATCGGGAAGGCGCCGGCCCCCGACGCCTCTGCGCCCCTGACACGCCCGCCGGCCCTCGACGGCACCTGGCGCCGCCACCTTGGGCCCGAAGCGTCGGCGGCACCGGCCGACCGAGACGCCATCACAGCGCCGGCACCGGGTGCCGCGATGTCGCCGCCAGCCCGCGTGGGGGCACGGTCGGCCGCCAGGGTCCGACCGCTGTCCCAGCCCCACGCGGAGGAACGGCCACCGACCCCGCCATCCTCACCGCTCGGGTCGTCGGCCGCAACCCCGAGTCGCCGGGCCAGGATCCTTCGGCCGCTGCGTGACGTCGAGTCCGTGGCTGCCATCACGCCCGCCGGAGGGGACTCAGAGTGGGCGGCTCGAGACGAGGAGGCTAGCCCCCGCAGCCAGCCCCGCCGCATCGTCGAGGCGGCTCGGCTCGTCCACCCGTTCCCGTCCCTCCTCGATGGTGTCGTGGTGGGCTTGGTGGCGGCCATCGCCGGAGCGGGACCGGCCCGGGTGCTGTCCCTCGCCGCCTCCATGGCGCTCCTCCAGTTCGCGATCGGAACCCTGAACGACATCGTCGACACGCCGCGCGACGCCGCGACGAAGCACGGCAAGCCCATCCCGGACCGCGTGGTGGGTGAGTCCGCGGCCCGCGCGGTGCTCCTCCTGAGCGCCGGTGCAGGCCTCGCGGCCGCGCTCGCCAGCGGCCCGCAGATCCTGCTCCTCGCGGTGGTTGTCCTCGCGATCGGCGCCTGGTACGACCTTGCTGCCAACGGCAGCCGGCTGTCGTGGCTCCCTCTGGCCCTCGGGGTCCCGCTCCTGCCCACCTATGGCTGGCTGGGGGCGACAGGCGGCCTGCCGCCCGCGTTCACCGTGCTGGCGCCGGTGTCGGCGCTTGCCGGGGCCGCCATCGCGATCGCCAACGCCGCGGTGGACATCGAGCGCGACGCCGCCGCTGCCAAGAAGTCGTTGGCGGTGGCATTGGGCCCCGTGCGCACGACCGCGCTGGTGTTGGTGCTGCAGGTGCTGGTGGCGGCAACGGCCGTTGCGTCCGGTTCGATGCTCGGCGCATGGGGGCCTTGGCTCGACATCGCGACCTGGGTGGCCCTGGTCCCGGTCGCGGGAGCGCTGCTCGGGCTGGTGGCCTCGCGGCGCGGGCCTGCCGCACGGGAGGTGGCCTTCGAGCTGCAGGCCGTCGGGCTGGGGCTCCTCGTGGTGGCGTGGGTGAATGCGGTGAGCGTCGTCGCCTGAGCACAGGGCCTTTGAAACCGATCGCGCTCCCGGTGCCTCAGGAGGAGCAGGTCGGGGCGGTGCGCATCGGCAGGACACCAGGTCCCACCCGCCGCCCGGGACGACCGTACCCCCTAACGGACCTCACTGAGAGGTCGTTATCGTAGGCGTATCGCCGACCATGGTTGGAGGAAACCAGCGTCTTATGTCGTTTCTACTTCGCCGCTTCCGGGGTCTGGGCATCTCGCTTGCAGTGCTCGCGATCTCTGCCGGAGCGGTCTTCGCCGCGGCTCCCTCGATGGCCCCGGTGTCTTCGCACGCGCATGGACTGGCCACGACGGCTGAAGCCACCGAGACTGCCGAGCCGACAGAGAGCCCGACCCCGACCCCGACCCCGACGCCGACGCCGACGCCGACGCCGTCGACCGCCCTGGCTGTCAGCCCCCTGGCGTCGCCGGCATCGAGCCCGGGCACCCACGGCGCCCTCGTCTCGGCCGCAGCGCACATGCCCACCCCATCGGGCTTCCGGAACCACGGCGCATTCGTCTCCTGCGTCGCGCACATGCACGTGTCGCTGACGGGGTTCGACTGGTCGACCGTCACGCCCGAGGCCTGTGGGATCGCGCCGACGGGATCGGCGCCCCTGGGCACCCAGTTCCGCCAGGGCTCGGGGCACTCCTCCCACTAGAACAGCTCGGCGTGACCGCAGGCCACGCCACAGGAACAGCCAGAAGCCGGCGCCGATGGGCGCCGGCTTCTCTTCTCGTACCTGAAGGCGGGCCGAGGCCTGGGTGAACCGCCTAGCGGTCCGGGTCGCCGCTCCGCACGACGGCGATGGCGTTCTCCAGGCGGAGCTTGGCGATGGTCAAGTACTTGGCGAGGTTCGCCCGGTCGATCGAGCCGATGGACTCGAGGAGGCGTGGATCGCGGATCACCCCGAGCAGCTCCTCGACAGCCTCGTTGAGCTGGGTCTTGGCGGTGTGGAGGCTGTCGTCCTTGAGAATCGGGCTCGGGTCCCCCGCGGCCCATCCGACCTCCGCCGCCTGCGGGCCGGGCGATACGGCGGGCTCGGCCTGGGTCTCGGGGACGGGAGCCGCCTGGGCGTCCTCGTCCGCGGCATCCGCCCGCCGCGGGGCGCGACCCTCGATCCGCTCGCGGAGCTTGACCAGCGACAGCTCGTTGCGGGCCACCGCGTCCGCCAGCCGCTTGCGCTTGCGGGGGTCGGCGACCTTCATGAGCTCATAGGCGTGGGACAGGGTGTCCTTGCGCAAAGACACCAGGTCACGGACCTCGGGGGGCGCGTCCGCCAACCGGAGCCGGTTCTCGAGGTAGCCCTTGTCCTTGCCAAGCTTCTCGGCTAGGCGCCGGATGCTGTAGCCGTGCTCCTTGATCATCCGGTCGTACATCACCGCTTCGTCCAACGGCGAGATGTCCTCGCGCTGGAGGTTCTCGATGATGGAGATCTCGAGCGCGGTGGAGTCGTCGATGTCCTCGACGAGGGCGGGTATCGTCGATTGGCCGGCGAGCTTGGAGGCGCGCCAGCGGCGCTCGCCGGCGATCAGCTGGAACCGGTTCTCGTCAAGTGGGCGGACCAGAACCGGCTGCAGCACGCCGTGCTCGCGGATGGACGCGGCCAGCTCCTCGAGCGTTGCCTCGTCGAATACGAGGCGCGGGTTCTCCGGGTTGGGCTCGACGCGGTCCACCGCGACGAACCTGACGCCAGTCGAACGATGGGCCCTCTCGGGTGACAGCAGACTGACGATCGCGGGGGAGAGCTCCCGTTCCTCGGACAGTCGGCGGGCGGCGGTGGCGCGGAAGTCAGGCCTGGCCAAGCTCGATCACCTCCCGGGCGAGCTCGCGGTACGTCCGCGCTGCATCCGACGACCCGGCATACGCGGTGATCGGACGGCCGACGAGCGGTGCCTCTCCCAGCTTAACGCTGGTTCGGACGATGGAGTTGAAGACGTGGTGGTCGCCGACGATGCGCAACTCCTCGAGCATGTCCTTGGCGAGGTTCGTACGGCCGTCGAAGAAGGTAGGGAGCAGGCCGAGGATGCGCAGGTCGCGGTTGAGCTTCTGGCGGATCGCGCTGATGACCTTGACGAGGTTGGTCAGGCCCTTCATCGCGTAGTACTGCGTCTGCACCGGGATGATGACGCTGTCCGCGGCCACGAGGCCGTTGACGGTGAGCAGCCCGAGGTTCGGCGGGCAGTCGATCAGGACGTAGTCGTAGGGGGCGATGGCATCGGCCATCGCCTCGCGCAGGATCGACTCGCGACCGAGTGCGGTGAACAGCTCGCCCTCGGTGCTGGCGAGGTCGATGTGGGCGGGCGCCACATCGATGCCGGCGGTCTCCGTCGGGAGGATGACCTCGGTGAGCGTCGCACGCCCGTCCGCGAGGACATCGGCCATCGATCGTCCCACCGTGTTCAGGTTGACGCCCACGCCGGCCGTCAAGTTCGCCTGCGGATCCATGTCGACCAGGAGGACGCGACGGTCCTCCTCGGCGAGGGCGCCCGCGAGGTTGATTGCGGTCGTTGTCTTGCCGACGCCGCCCTTCTGGTTGGCGATGGCGATCACTTGCGTCAAGGGCGTTACCTCGTGGACTGCAGTCCCTGGGCAGGGAGCAGAGGTGTGCGAATGCTACAGCGCTGGGATCGGCTGCGGTCGACGTTTTTCCACAGCTGGCCGGAGTTGTGCACCATTCTGTGGATATGTCGGGTCCTGGCCGGCGATTGAGCGGGGAATCGAGCCCGCGTTCACAGGCAGTTCACATGCCGATCACATGCGCGAAGGTGCCACAGCCGCACGGCAGGTGACGTGACGCGGATCCGGCGATCGCATCCGACTGGCTCGGCCGCCTATGATGGGGGCACTCCCCGACGTCTTTGTGCAAAGACGACCTCATGGCATATCGGAGGTACGCCTGGCGTGTCCACCAACGCGGAGCGGATTGAGCGCCTTGAACGGATGCGCCAGGAGGCGCAGCAGGGCGGTGGTCCGGTGCGGATCGAGCGCCAGCACGCGTGGGGCAAGCTCACGGCGAGGGAGCGGCTGGACCTGCTGCTCGATGCAGGGTCCTTCGTCGAGCTCGATGCGTTCGTGACGCACCGCGCGACCGAATTCGGCCTTGCCGGGCAGCACTTCCTGGGCGACGGCGTCGTCACTGGCCACGGCACCATCGACGGGCGGCTCGTCTTCGTGTTCAGCCAGGACTTCACTGTGTTCGGCGGCTCGCTCTCCGAGGCCTATGCCGAGAAGATCTGCAAGATCATGGACTTGGCGGTGAAGGTCGGCGCCCCCGTGGTCGGCCTCAACGATTCCGGCGGCGCGCGAATCCAGGAAGGCGTGGCGTCGCTCGGGGGCTACGCGGAGATCTTCCTGCGGAATGTCCTGGCCTCGGGTGTGGTGCCGCAGATCTCGGTCATCATGGGTCCCTGCGCCGGCGGCGCCGTGTACTCGCCGGCGATGACGGACTTCACCGTGATGGTCGAGGGGACGAGCTACATGTTCGTGACCGGCCCCAATGTCGTGAAGGCGGTCACCCACGAGGAGGTCGACTCGGAGGCGCTCGGCGGCGCCAGCGTCCACACGGGCCGCAGCGGCGTGGCGCATCTGGCCGCCAAGGACGAGGCCGAGGCGCTCGACCAGGTGAAGGCGCTCCTCTCGCACCTGCCGCAGAACAACCTCGCCGACGTGCCGGTTGTCGCGACTGCAGATCCGGCCGACCGCATGGATCCAGATCTCGACAGCGTTGTGCCCGATGACCCGCTCCGCCCGTATGACATGCACGACGTGCTGCGTCGAGTCGTGGATGACGGTGAGTTCTTCGAGATCCAGCCGCAGTGGGCGGGCAACATCATCATCGGGTTCGCCCGTTTCGGCGGCCGGTCGGCAGGGATCGTGGCGCAGCAGCCCGCCGTCCTCGCGGGGGCGCTGGACATCGACGCGTCCGTCAAGGCGGCGCGCTTCGTCCGGACGTGCGATGCGTTCAACGTCCCGCTCGTGACCTTCGTCGACGTGCCCGGCTTCCTGCCGGGCGTGGCGCAGGAGCACGGGGGGATCATCAAGCACGGCGCAAAGCTGCTCTATGCCTACTGCGAGGCGACGGTGCCGAAGGTGACCGTGATCACCCGCAAGGCCTATGGCGGCGCCTATGACGTCATGAGCAGCAAGCACATCCGCGGCGACCTCAACTTCGCATGGCCCACCGCCGAGATCGCGGTGATGGGTGCCGAGGGAGCGGTGAACATCGTCTTCAAAGACGCGATCACGAAGACCGACGACCCGGCTGCGGAGCGCAAGCGCCTGGTCAGCGAGTATGAGGCGGAGTTCTCCAATCCGTATGTCGCGGCCGCCCGCGGCTACATTGACGAGGTGATCCTGCCCAGGGAGACGAGGCCTCGACTCGTGCGCGCACTCGAGATCCTCGCGGACAAGCGCGACACGAATCCACGGAAGAAGCATGGCAACATCCCGCTCTGAGTCGAAGTCGGCGTCTTTGTGCAAAGACGCACTCGCCGGGAGCATCCGATGACCGTCGCAGAAGCACCCTTCCGCCGCGTGCTCGTCGCCAACCGGGGCGAGATTGCGGTCCGGATCATCCGAGCGTGCCACGAGATGGGGATGGAGGCCGTTGCCGTCTACAGTGACGCGGACGCCGGGGCGGCCCACGTGCGCCTGGCCGACCATGCGGTGCGGCTGGGGCCGCCCTCACCGCTGGAGAGTTATCTCCGGATCGACGCCGTCATCGAGGCGGCGAAGGCGACAGGTGCTGAGGCCATCCATCCGGGTTACGGGTTCCTCGCCGAGCGTGCAGCGTTCGCGCGGGCCGCTGAGGAAGCGGGCGTCGTCTTCGTCGGTCCCCCGAGCCAGGCGATCGAGCAACTCGGGGACAAGCTCCATGCACGCCGACTGGCGGCCAAGGTCGGCGTCCCGTCTGTCCCGGGCACCCTGGAGCCGGCGCCTGTGGATCATCCGGACAAGGTCGCAGATCTGATCGCGACAGCTCGTGCTGTCGGATTCCCGCTGCTGGTGAAGGCGGCGGCCGGTGGTGGCGGTCGCGGGATGCGGCGCGTCTCGCGCGAGGAGGACCTCGCAAGCGCCCTCCTCTCCGGGTCGCGCGAGGCGCAGTCGGCCTTCGGCGACGGTTCCGTCTACCTGGAGCGGGAGATCCTGCCGGCGCGCCACATCGAGGTCCAGCTGCTGGCCGACGACAAGGGGACCGTCGTCGCGCTGGGCGAGCGCGACTGCTCCCTGCAGCGCCGCCACCAGAAGCTGGTGGAGGAGGCGCCTGCGCCCGGCCTGACCGAGGACCAGCGTCGCCGGCTGCACGGCCTTGCGGTCACGCTCGGCATGGCCGCCGGACTCAGGAATGCCGCAACATGCGAGTTCCTCCACGACCCGGAGGGCAACTTCTGGTTCCTGGAGGTCAACACGCGCCTCCAGGTCGAGCACGGCGTGACGGAGATGGTGTCCGGCGTCGACATCGTGAGGGAGCAGTTCTGCATCGCGGCGGGACGACCGCTGAGCCCTGACGTCGTCGCGGCGAGTGAGCGCGCAGCGACACCGTCGAGCCATGCGATCGAGGTCCGCCTCGCCGCCGAGGACCCCGCTCGTGCGTTCGCGCCCACGCCCGGGACCGTTGGTCGGTGGGTGATGCCGGCCGGGCCCGGCGTCCGCGTGGACACCCACATCGAGGCAGGTGACATTGTGCCTGCCGAATACGACAACCTGATCGCGAAGGTGATGGTGCACGCGCCCGACCGCGATGCCGCGATCGACCGCCTCCGGCGCGTGCTCGACGAGACCGAGATCGGCGGCGTTCAGACGACGCTGCCGTTCCACCGGGCGGTTGCGACGAGTGAGGCGTTTCGCCAGGGGCGCCTCTCCACCGGCTGGGTCGAGGAGCACTGGGACGGCGAGTCAGCCCGCTCGGACGCCGTTGACCGCGCCCTGCTGGCGGCCGGGCTGGCCTCCATCGCGGCCGGAGGTCCCCCTGCCGGGATGCGGACGACGGACGGCCTGAGACGTGACGGTGGAGCGGGATCCGCGGGCGGGAACGGCTGGCGCAGCCGCGGCCGGGCACAGGGAGTAGACCGATGGCCGACCTCGTGAGCGACGGCGACAGGGACCGCCTTGGGCGCGTGCCCACCGGCGCGGCGGCGGTCGATCCGCGAGCCGTCCGGGTCCGGCTGGCGGCGCCGTCTCGCACCGGCGACGAGCCGGCGCTGCGGGTCTCGCCCATGCCCGAGCCGCTCCGCATGGCAAATCCCACCATCGGCACGGGACCGCTGGGCGGGGTGGCGATCGCCCCCGAGGCATCGACCGAGGCTGGTGTCCTTGCGCAAAGACAGGTGCTGCTGGACGGGCAGCCCCGCGACGTCTCCATCCGTTCGCTCGGCGGCGGCCGCTACGTGATGTCCGACGGGGACGCCGCCACGCGGCTGGTCCTGGAGGCGGAGCGGCCGGGAGAGGGCGGGAGTCGTGCGCGCGAGGTGCTCGTGGACGGGTTCAGGTTCGTCGTCGAGACCGAGTCGGAGCGCGTGGCGTCCATCCGCGAGCGGGCCACGCAGGGCCGAGCAGCCAGTGCGCATGCTGGGCCGCTCCAGGTGAAGGCCATCATCCCCGGCAAGGTCGTCGCCGTCTCCGTGGCGGCGGGCGACACGGTGACGGCGGGCCAGCAGCTGCTGGTGGTCGAGGCCATGAAGATGCAGAACGAGCTTCGGGCGCCGCGCGACGGCACCATCGATCGCGTGGGGGTGGTGGTCGGTGTCAAGATCGAGATCGGCGACCTGCTGGTGGTGATCAGCTGACGGGAGGACTGGGTGAGCGAGGAGGCGAGGGCGGCCGCCGACGACGAGCGCGCCGCCACGAGCGGGGGAGCGGACCCGGAGGTCGACCGCTGGCGCGCCACGACGCGCGCGCGGGCGCTCGCAGCATCGGCTGAGCGCCGGCCCGCCTTCGCGACCACCTCCGAGCTGCCGATCGCCGATGTCTACACCGCGGCGGATGTGGCGAGCCTCGACCCGGCTGCCGATCTCGGGCTGCCTGGCGAGTTCCCGTTCACGCGAGGCGTCCAGCCCACGATGTACCGCTCACGCTTCTGGACGATGCGCCAGTACGCGGGCTTCGCGACGGCTGCGGAGACGAACGAGCGGTTCCGCTACCTGCTCGAACAGGGGCAGACGGGCCTGTCGGTCGCCTTCGACCTGCCGACCCAGATGGGCTTCGACTCGGACGCGCCAGAGGCGGAGGGCGAGGTGGGGCGCGTGGGCGTGCCCGTCAGCTCGCTCGCCGACATGGAGGCGCTGCTCGACCGGATCCCGCTCGGCGAGGTCAGCACCTCGATGACGATCAATGCCACGGCGCCGATCTTGCTCGCGCTCTACGTGGCGGCCGCCGAGCGCCAGGGCGTCGAGCGCAGGCGCGTCTCCGGGACGACCCAGAACGACATCCTCAAGGAATACGTCGCGCGAGGGACCTGGATCTACCCGCCGCGCCAGTCGATGCGCCTGGTGACCGACGTGTTCGAGTTCGCGTCCCGCGAGCTGCCGAGGTGGAACACGATCAGCATCAGCGGCTACCACATGCGCGAGGCCGGGGCGACGGCCGCCCAGGAGCTCGCCTTCACGCTGGCCGACGGGATCGCCTACGTCGAGGCCGCCGCCGCGCGCGGGCTCGCGGTGGACGACTTCGCCCCGCGGCTCTCATTCTTCTTCGCAGCCTGGTCGGAGCTATTCGAGGAGGTGGCCAAGTTCCGGGCGGCCCGTCGCATGTGGGCTCGGATCATGAAGGAGCGGTTCGGGGCACGGCGCCCCAGGTCGATGATGTGCCGATTCCACACCCAGACCGCGGGCTCGTCCCTGACCGCTCAGTCGATCGACAACAACGTCGTGCGGACGACGCTTCAGGCGCTGGCGGCGGTGCTTGGCGGCACCCAGAGCCTTCACACCAACTCGAGGGACGAGGCGCTGGCGCTCCCGACGGCCGAATCCGCGCGACTGGCGCTGCGCACCCAGCAGATCCTGGCCCACGAGGCCGGCGTCACCGAGACCCCCGACCCGCTCGCCGGCAGCTGGTTCGTGGAGTCGCTCACCGACCGGCTCGAGGCGGCGGCGATGGCCTACCTCGAGGAGATCGACGCGATGGGCGGCACGCTCGCCGCGATCGAGTCGGGGTTCCAGCAGCGCCAGATCCAGGAGTCGGCCTACCGCGTCCAGCGCGAAATCGAGCGGGGCGACCGCATCGTGGTCGGGGTGAACCGGTTCCGCGACGACGAGCCGGGTGCCCGGCCGTCCATCCTGCGGATCGACCCTGAGGGCGAGCGCCGCCAGATCGCCGGCCTGCACCGCGTCCGTGCCGAGCGCGACTCCGCTGCGTGGGCGGCCGCCCTCGCGAGGCTCGAGGACGCCGCGCGGGGCGACGCCAACCTGATGGAGCCGATCATCGAGGCGGTCACCGCCTACGCCACGGTGGGCGAGATCGCCGACCGCCTGCGGAGCGTGTGGGGCGTCCATCGCGAGCTGATCACAGTCTGAGGACCGCTGACCGGATCAGCGGGCGGGGCGGATGCGGGTTCGCCGGGACGATGCGGGCCGGATCCCGACTGACGACCCTGTTGCACGGGACGCAGTCCGTGCAATCCTTGCGGCGCCGTCGGGAACCGCCGGGCGGCCGGTGCCGCACCACCGTCGTGATCCTGACCGGAGAGCAGCCGGGCGCGATGCCCGCGGAGGACTCCATGAGCGAACTCGCGCGCGGGGCGCATGGCGTGCCGGACAGGATCCGCAGCCTCGGCCGCGTCCACCACGTGGCGGTCGTGGTCCAGGACATCGAGGCGTCGCTCGGGCTGTGGCGGGACACGCTGGGCCTGCCGGTCGAGCTCGTCCTCCCCATCGAGCACGACCGGGTTGTCATCGCGTTCCTGCCGGTTGGCGAGAGCAAGATCGAGCTGGTGCAGCCCACCGACGACAGCACTGGCGTCGCCCGGTTCCTCGCCAGCAAGGGCGAGGGCTTCCATCACCTGTGCTTCGAGGTGCCCAACATCGCGGAGGCCCTCATGCGCCTCGAGATGGACGGCATCGAGCTGATCGACACGGTGGCCCGGAAGGGGGCTGAGGGCCCCGTGGCCTTCCTCCACCCGCGGTCCTGCCAGGGCGTCCTCGTGGAGCTGATCGAGGCCCCCGGCGGACCGGCCTGGTCGTCGCTCGGCTACTAGCAGGCATGCGGGCAGGCGCTGGCACGCTGTCTTTGCGCACAGACACCTGCCGTCATCGGCCCGAGCGGCGGGTCTGGACCGGACGTCGAGCGCCGGCGGCCATCACCGCCCGCGAAGCAGCCGCCCGGCCAGACGCCAGCCGACGAGCACGGCGCCGGCAACCAGCGCCTGCCGCCAGACCCAGGCGTGACCGCCCGGGTCGTCGGCCCCGGGCTCGATCGGAGAGTCGTCGCGGGCGCGGATCCGGACCAGCGGCACCCAGGTCGTCGCGTCGAGGATCTCCTCGTCTGGCGCAAGCCAGGGGGACGGGATCACCATCATGCCCGGGATGCCAGTCGCCCGGACCAGGCGCGGTATGACGCGGGCCCTGACGGCCGGATCGGAGACCTCCTGGGCCGTGCCAGCGAACCGGCGGCCAGGCAGCCGTACCTCGACGGCCGGGTCGGCCAGGAGGTTGCGATACCACTCGGTGCGGCGCCCGAGGCCAGCCATCACCCAGACCGCCCCGTCCTCGACCAGGTAGTTGAGCGGAGTGTCGCGGATGCGCCCGCTCTTCCGGCCGCGGACACGGAGCACCAGGATCCAGCCCCCGAATGGCGTGGACACCCACGGCGCCAACCCAGCGCGGTGGGCCGGCAGCATGAACCAGCGATTGAACGCTTTGAACAGCGCGTGGAGACGCGGTGCGGCCACCGCCCAGAGCCCCTCGGCGGGCGGCTGGGCCACCGGGTTGCGAAGGGTCTCCTCGAGCTCTGCCATCACATCCACTCCCCGGGACGCTAGAACCCCCAGGCGAAGATGACGACTGGGGCCCCGGCCGCTGCTCGGCAGAACCCCACCACGTTCTCCGCCAGGTCCCGGATCCAGGGCTTGTCCTCCCGCGGCAGCCGAGTGCCCTGGTCCTCCTCCAGCAGCGCGATCCAGCGTCCCGCGACGGCACCGATCTGATCGTCGGCGACCGCGGCCACCGCGGCCACCCACGCGGGGTCCACGCGCTCGACGATCCGCTCAGTCATGACGGCCGACTCCTCGACCTCTCTCCGGGCATCGAGGAAGTCGATCGGCCCGGGGAGCCCGGTCGTGTCGCGCACGGCCTCGCTGTACGCGTCGAGCCACGTGGGCTCGAGCCCGCTGCCGAGCGAGAGGTGGGCCGTGAACCGGTCAGGGTCGGCGAGGCCGGCCATGTCCTCCACGGCGAGCGCCAGCATGATGTCGCGCAGGTCGCCGGCGATGAGATCCATCGGAGCTCAGGCCTTGGCCAGCTCGTCCGCGTAGTCGAGCATGTCGAGGCCGCCTGGCGATCGCCCGGACGCCGTCAGGATCGCCGCAGCCTCGGGCCGGTGCTGCGTCGAGTGGTTGGCGACGTGGGCCAGCAGCTGCCAGTACGGCACGCCGTCGTCCTCTCGCAGGAGCCAGGCATCATCCAGCGTCGCCAGCCACGTGCCGGTGGCAGCGAACTCCGCCTCCCATGCGGCCGTCAGCTTCTCGATCGAGGGCAGGTCCGCCCCCCGGAGGTCGGGTGGGCCGCCGGTTCCCGCGAGCCCGTGGCGCCACCTCTGGTGGGCGCCCAGCATGTGGACCAGGAGGGCGCCGACCCCACGTCCACCCCAGGCACCCGGGGCGCTCCAGTCGTCATCGGGCAGACCGGGCAGCGTGGCGAGGATCCGCCGCGTTGCCCAGCGGTCGTACGAGAAGAGGAACCGGAGATCGGCGACCTGCATTTGCGGAGCCTCGCTCGTCTCAGCCCTTGTAGCCAGCCTCCCGGAGCAGCTTCGGGAGTTCGGTCGGAGACCCCGCGACACCGAAGCCCGCCGCCTCGAGCGCCGCGACCTTGGACGCCGCCGTGCCCTTGCCCCCGGAGATGATGGCCCCGGCGTGGCCCATGCGCTTGCCCTCCGGGGCGGTGCGCCCAGCGATGAACGCCACCTTGGGCATGCGGGCCAGGTGTTCGGAGGCCCAGGCCGCAGCCTCCTCCTCGGCCGAGCCGCCGATCTCGCCGATCAGGACGAGCGCGTCCGTCTCGGGGTCGTCCGCGAACAGCTTGAGCACGTCGATGTGCTGCGTCCCGACCACGGGGTCCCCGCCGATGCCCACGCAAGTGGACTGGCCGAGCCCTGCGTCGGTCATCGCCTGCACGGCCTCGTAGGTCAGCGTCCCGGAGCGGGACACCACGCCCACGCGGCCCTCGCGGTGGATCGAGCCCGGGATGATGCCCACCTTCGCGCGGCCGGGCGACGTGGCGCCGGGGCAGTTGGGCCCGACCAGGCGGGCGCCGGCGAGCCGGACGGCCTCGACGACGGGGATCATGTCGAGCGCAGGGATGCCCTCGGTGATGCAGAAGACGGTTTTGATCCCCGCCGCGACCGCCTCGAGCACGGCGTCCGGAGCGCCCGCCGCCGGCACGAAGATGCACGAGGTGTTGGCACCGGTCTGCTCCACCGCCTCTGCAACGGTGTCGAAGACGGGCACCCGGCCGTCGAGCGCGGTCTGGCCGCCCTTGCCGGGCGTCATGCCCGCCACGAGCGGGGTGCCGTACTCGAGCATGGCGCGGCTGTGGAACTCGCCCTCGCGGCCGGTGATGCCCTGGACGACGAGTCGAGTGTCGCGCCCGATCAGGATGCTCACGACGCCGCTCCCTTCGCCGCCGCGACGGCCTTGGCCGCGGCCTCGTCGAGGCTGTCGGCGGTCACGAACTTCGCCGCCTCCAGCAGGACTGCGGCCTCGGCCGCGTTGGTGCCGACGATCCGGACCACCATCGGGACGTCGCGCTCCTGCTGGGCGCGCGCCTCGATGAGCCCGCGCGCCACCTCGTCACCCCGGGTGATCCCGCCGAAGATGTTCACCAGGATCGCCTTGACTGCAGGATCCGCGAGGATCAGGCGCATCGCCGCGGCCACGCGGTCCGCCTTCGCGCCCCCGCCGATGTCGAGGAAGTTTGCCGGTTCACCGCCAGCGCGCTTGACGAGGTCCATCGTCGTCATGGCGAGGCCGGCGCCGTTCACCATGCAGCCGATGTCCCCATCGAGCTTGATGAACGTGAGGTCGTAACGGCGCGCCTCGATGTCGGCCGGGTCCTCCGCGTCGAGGTCCCGCAGTTCCTCGAGGCCGGGGTGGCGGCCGAGGGCGGAGTCGTCGAGCGTGATCTTGGCGTCGAGGCAGACGAGCCGCTCCACCGGCGTGCCGTCCGCGTTGTGCTCGCGGATCACGGCCAGCGGGTTGATCTCGACGAGGTCGGCGTCATTGGCCAGCATCGTCTTGAGCAGGCCCTTGGCGATCGCCGCTCCAGCCTTCCAGTGCTTGCCGAAGCCCACCTTGAAGGCCAGCTCGCGCGCCCCGAACTCCGGCAGCCCGAGCAGCGGATCCACGTGCTCGTAGACGATCGCGCCGGGGTTCTCGACCGCGACCTGCTCGATCTCGACGCCGCCCTCGGCCGATCCGATGAACATCAGGCGCTTGGTCGCCCGGTCGAGGAGCACCGACAGGTAGTACTCCTTGACGATCTCCGCCGCCGGGCCCACCAGGACCCGGCGAACGGGCAGGCCCTTGATCTGCAGGGCGAGGATCTGGGCCGCGACGTCCTCGGCCTCGTCGGCCGTGGCGGCCAGCTTGACGCCACCGGCCTTGCCGCGCCCGCCCGTCAGGACTTGGGCCTTGACGACGACCTTCTTCGTGGCGTTGGCTGGGTCCGCCAAGAAGCGGACGGCCGCCTCGCGGGCCTGGGTTGGGGTTCTGGCGACCGCCCATGCCGGCACGGGCAGTCCCTGGGCGACCAAGAGCGACTTGGCGTCGGCTTCGTGGATTTTCACGCGTCGGGCGAGACCTCCGGGCGGTCGGACGAGCCGAATGAAGGCGGGAACTTGCGCGGAATCATAGCCCGGTCGGGCCCGGAGCCCGGTGGGACCGGTGGCAACCCCGGCCCGGGACAACCAGCCCGCCGGCCAAACGAGGGGCGCAACGGCAGGGGTCCGCGCGGTCCGATCGGGGAACCGCCTGCGGCGCGGCCGGTCGCTACAATGCCTGACATGCCCTACCGAGTCACGCTCATCCCCGGCGACGGCATCGGCCCGGAGCTGGCGGAGGCCACCCGCCGTGTCCTCGACGCCTCTGGCGTCGCATTCGAATGGGAGGTCCAGGACGCCGGCGAGGGCGTCATGGCCCAGTACGGAACGCCGCTCCCGGACCACGTCCTCGAGTCCATCCGGGGCAACAAGCTCGCGATCAAGGGGCCCATCACCACCCCGGTGGGCTCCGGCTTCCGGAGCGTCAACGTGACGCTCCGCCAGAACCTCGGCCTGTATGCGAACCTGCGGCCGGCGCGCTCCATCAAGGGCCTCAAGACGCGCTACGAGGACGTGGACCTGGTCATCGTCCGCGAGAACACAGAGGACCTGTACGCGGGGATCGAGCACAAGGTGGGCCGCGACGCCGCCGAGAGCATCAAGATCATCACCCGCGAGGCCTCGGAGCGGATCGCCAGGTTCGCCTTCGACTACGCGGTCGCCAACGGCCGCCGGAAGGTCACCGCCGTCCACAAGGCCAACATCATGAAGCTCTCTGACGGCCTGTTCTTGGAGAGCTGCCGAACCGTCGCCGCGGACTACGAGGGCAAGATCGAGTTCGAGGACCGCATCGTCGACAACATGTGCATGCAGCTCGTGCAGAAGCCCGAGCTGTACGACGTGATGGTCCTGCCCAACCTCTACGGCGACATCGTGAGCGACCTGTGCGCCGGCCTCGTCGGCGGGCTGGGCGTCGCGCCCGGCGCCAATATCGGCACCGAGGCCTCGGTCTTCGAGGCGGTCCACGGATCCGCGCCCAAGTACGCGGGCATGAACAAGGCGAACCCCACCGCCCTGATGCTCTCTGGCGTCCTGATGCTCCGGCACCTGGGCGAGCAGGAGGCCGCCGCCCGCGTGGAGACGGCCATGCGCGAGGTCATCGCGGAGGGCAAGGCCACGACGTACGACCTGGGTGGCCCGGCCGGGACCAGTCAGTTCGCCGACGCCATCATCGCGCGGCTCGGCTGAGGCCCGGCCGGCGCACGCATAGCGACCCGCTGCGCGGGCCGGGAGGCAGGAGGCTCCATGCTGTTTCGGTACCGGGGCAGCGAGGGAATGCTCGCCTGGGCGTTCCACCGCATCTCGGGTGTCGCCATCTGGGCGTTCATCCTGCTCCACGTCCTCGACATCTGGCTGGCGAACGTCAACCCGCCCCTCTACAACGACCTGCTCTCGCTGTACGGGAGCCCGGTCGGACGGCTGCTGGAGACGGCGCTCGGCGCGGCCGTGCTGTACCACGCACTGAACGGCGTGCGGATCGTCGTGATGGACTTCTGGCCGGCGACGACCCGGTACCACAAGCAGCTCTGGTACGCGAACTGGGTCGTGTTCGTCGTCGTCGGGATCCCGTTCGTCCTCCAGATCATGGCTCCGGCCTTCGGGCTGGCGGGGCCGTTCTCGTTCGGAGGCTGAGGCGATGGCCAGGATCACCCTCGCCGGCAGCGCCCGGCCCATGACCGGCGGGTTCGAGCTCGCCGTCTGGTACCTCATGCGCCTCACGGCGCTCGCCCTGTTCGTGCTGGTGCTCGCGCACTTCACGATCGTCCACTTCATCTACGACCCGGCGGTCCAGAACGCCAACTGGATCGCGGCCCGCTGGTCGGGCGCCGCGTGGCGGACCGTGGACTGGCTCATGCTCGCCGCTGTGACCTTCCACGCGTTCATGGGCATGCGCACCGTGATCCACGACTACACCAAGGGCCCCGCGCGGACGGTCCTCGTGATGGGTCTGTACCTGCTGGCATTCCTGATCTTCGCGATGGGCACGATGGCCCTCGTGACCTTCCCCGACGCAGTGCAGGTGGCGTCATGATCCGCGAGCACGAGGCCCTGGTGGTCGGCGCCGGCGGCGCCGGCCTGTGGGCCGCCCTCGAGTTGGCCAAGGCCGGTGTCGACTCGGCGGTCCTGACCAAGCTCTATCCCACCCGCTCCCACACCGGCGCCGCGCAGGGCGGCGTGTGTGCCGCCCTGGGGAACCAGGAGGAGGACCACTGGGAGTGGCACATGTTCGACACCGTGAAGGGTGGCGACTACCTCGTCGACCAGGATGCGGCGGAGATCCTGGCGCGCGAGGCGATCGAGACGGTGATCGAGCTGGAGCACCTCGGGCTGCCGTTCAACCGCACGGATGACGGGCGGATCGACCAGCGCCGCTTCGGAGGGCACACCCGCAACTTCGGCGAGGCACCCGTCCGGCGCGCGTGCTACGCGGCCGACCGAACCGGCCACATGATCCTGCAGACGCTGTACCAGCAGTGCATCAAGCACGGCGTCCGGTTCTTCGACGAGTACCACGTCGTCGATCTGCTGATCGAGGAGGGGACCAGCCGCGGGGCGGTCGCGTACCGGCTGGCGGACGGGGCGCTCCACGTGTTCCGTTCGAAGGCCGTGCTCCTCGCCACGGGCGGGTTCGGACGGATGTTCCGCATCACGTCGAACGCCCACACGCTCACCGGCGACGGCCTGGCGCTGGCGTATCGACGCGGGATCCCGCTCGAGGACATGGAGTTCTACCAGTTCCATCCGACCGGCCTGGCCGGGCTGGGCGTGCTGCTGTCCGAAGCCGCGCGCGGCGAGGGCGGCATCCTTCTCAACGGCAAGGGCGAGCGGTTCATGGAGCGGTACGCGCCGACGATGATGGACCTCGCGCCCCGCGACATCGTGAGCCGGGCGATGACCCGCGAGATCCGCGAGGGCCGCGGGATCGAAGGCAAGGACTACCTGTTCCTGGACGTCCACCATCTCGGGCGGGCGGTCATCGACGAGAAGCTGCCGGACATCACGGACTTCGCGCGGGTGTACCAGGGGGTCGAGCCCTACACGCAGCCCGTCGGCGTCCAGCCCACCGCGCACTACGCGATGGGGGGCGTGCCGACCGACGTCACCTCCCGAGTCGTCATGGACGAGCGCAATACCGTCCTGCCCGGGCTCTACGCGGCGGGCGAGTGCGCCTGCGTCAGCGTCCACGGCGGCAACAGGCTCGGCACGAACTCGCTCCTGGACATCCTGGTGTTCGGACGGCGTGCCGGGCGCGACATGGCGCGGTTCGCGCGCGAATCAGACATGCCGGACCTGCCCGCCGACCCGGCAGAGCCCATCCGGGCTGAACTGGATGCGATGGGCTCGCGACGGGAGGGAGAGGCGCCGGCCCGCATCCGTCGCGAGCTCGCGGACGTGAAGATGGACGACGTGAGTGTCTTCCGGACCGACGAGTCGCTCCGCCGCGCCCGGGAGACCGTGCGCACCCTCCGCGAGCGCTACGCCCGCGTGCGCGTGCAGGACGGAGGAACCCACTTCAACCAGGACCTGCTCGAGGCCAGGGAGGTGGGCTATCTCCTCGACATCGCCGAGGTGACCGTGGCCGCCGCACTCGCCAGGCAGGAGAGCCGCGGTGCGCATTTCCGAGAGGACTTCCCGGAGCGGGACGACACCAACTGGCTGCGCCACTCGCTGGCGAGCCAGTCGGAGGGCGGTCCGACGCTCGCCTACAAGCCCGTGAGCATCACGCGCTTCACGCCGAAGCCGCGCACGTACTGAGAGCGGGAGCGCACCATGCAGGTCAAACTCCGGATCCAGCGCTTCGACCCAGACCATGACACCGCGCCGCGCTGGGAGGAGTACCGGGTCGACGTCGATCCCATGGCGCGGGTCCTGGACCTCCTCCACGTCGTCAAGTGGGAGCAGGACGCCTCGTTGACGTTCCGGCGCTCGTGCGGCCACGGAATCTGTGGATCGGACG
>JBJKRU010000036.1:0-10393 GCA_046704485.1 Candidatus Limnocylindrales bacterium
CCCCACGACCCGCCGGCCCTCGCCGACGCCGTCAGCCGCCTGCTGCTGGACCACCCGCTCGCGGACACGCTCGCCCGCGCCGGCCACGACCTGGTCCACGACCGGTTCTGCGTCCAGCGGATGGTGAACGCGATCCAGGCGCTCTACGACGAGGGCGCGCGGGCCGTCAGGCCCCGGGAGATGCCGGCGGCCGCGGGCTGAGGCCAGGAGCCAGGAGCGATCCGGCCCGGGTGCGGCTGCCGACCCACAGGGCCAGCGGCGCCAGTAGCAGCGGCACGTCCTTGGCCGAGTACAGAAGGCCGCCATTCGAATTGAGAACGGCCGCGAGCCAGTCGCCAGTCAGCCCCCCAAGGGGAAGCGTCGCGAGGAGCAGCACGACGAGGGCGACCCACCACGCGCGCCGCCGCACGCCGATCAGGGCGAACGGGAACAGCGAGGTCTTGAGGAGGACGAGGGGCCCGCTCGGAAGTCCGACCAGCGCCAGCGACTCCAGAGCCACGACCCAGATGACCGGATTGCCCTTCAGGACCTCCTGGACGGTGATCGGGGGGAGGACGCACATGATCGCCAAGGCCAGTCCCAGTCGTGACGGCCGCAGCCGCCAACCCGCAGCGCCGGTCAGGGCGGCCGGGATCAGCCACCACAGCGGTCCCGGCACGAAGAGGAACGGGACGAACAGGTAGACCCCGAAGGGCGGGTACAGCACGTCGCCGTTCGTGATCTGGTAGGGCCCGGCCAGCTGATGAGGCAGGTAGAACGAGCCCCCGGCCAGCCAGCGCGCCGCGGCGTCCAGGTAGATCTGGAAGTCGAAGCCGATGAGTCCTTGAACGCCATTCCAGTCCTGCAGCGCTGCCGCGACCCACGGGACCACTAACGCGACACCCGCGACGACGAGCATCACCGTGCCGAGCCTGTCCGAAGCGCCGCCCGCGAGCGCGCAGGTCAGGCTGACTCTCGCACGCCGGGCCGCAGACGTTCTCATGGGACCACAGGGTACGAGCCAGACATATGCCGGGAACCGCCCGCGCGACATGTCCGCGAGGAGGTCGAGCCTGGCCCGTGAGCCAGTAGGATCGGCAGCACATGAGAGTCGAGTCAGGTTCTCGCCACGTTAGGTCGTCTCCGCGCGCCGACCGCTGGACGGCGGTCTTGGCTCTTGGGGCCGTGGTCGTCTGGGTCGCCTTCGCGGTGCTGTTCGGGCAGATGTATGGGAGCCAGGAGCCGCACGGAGCCGGCTTCGACTTCGAGATCCTCCTGTCCGGCGCGCGGCGGGTCGCCGCGGGCGGCCCCCCCTACGAACCGTTCATGCTCGCGGGCGGGGCGACGGGGATCGCCGAGCAGTTCTACACGTACCCACCACCGGTCGCCCAGTTGCTGGCCCCCCTCTCCGGCCTCTCGTCGCTGGTGGTCACAGGGTCGTTCCTGGTGGCCGCCGCACTCGCCGGCGCGGCAGTCTTGGCGTCCATCCTGTCTCGGGCCGCAGCACCCCGCCGCTGGACGCTGTGGTTCTTCCTGTCCTTGGCAGTGCTGCCCTTCTGGTTCCCGTTCACCTTGGCCATGCTGTTCGCCAACCTCGACGCACTCTTCGTCGCGCTCTACGGACTGGTGGTGCTCGCGGCCGTCGAGCGGGTGCCGTCACGCCGCAGCACGGCTGCCGCTGGGATAGCACTCGCGGTGGCGATCGTGGCTAAGCTCCACCCGGCCGTCCTCGGTGTCTGGATGCTGGCCCGCGGTTGGCGCGAGTGGAGGCGTGGCGAGCCGGGCGTCGTATGGGCCTGCGGGACGGTGCCGCGCAGCTGGTCGGTGGCGGCCGCGGCTGCGGCGGCCGGCGTCGCGCTGCTGCTGCTCAGCCTGCTAGCCGGCGGCATGGAACCGTGGCGCGACTACGTTTCGATGCTGCGGTCGAGCACGGGCGTCGATCTGCTGGACCCTCGGAACCTGGGGCCGGTGCCACAGCTGGTGCTCTGGCTGGGCCTCGGGGCGTCGGCCGTTGGACCCACCCAGTCGGTCATGGTGGTCGCGGCGCTCGCCAGCACCATCGCTGCGGCGCTCATTGTGGACGACCCCCTCACCTCGATCCTCTGGGCGATCACCGCGTCGCTGGTTGTCCTTCCGGTGACGTGGTTCCACCACTTCGCGGTGCTGGCGCCGGTGCTCGCGGCCGCGGTGGCGCGGTCCTGGGTCGTCGGGTCAGCGGCCCTTCGCCGGACGATGGTCGCGGTGCTCGCCAGCGTCCTCATCGGGATCGCGGGCTTCGGCACGGTCGTCGCATGGATGCTGGTCCCGGCCGCCCTCGCGACGGTGCGGCTGAGCTCGGGTACAGGTCAGGCGACTGACGCGGTGGCGGGCGCGAGGTCACTGACCTGATCGACGCGGGCCGGTCTGGACCCTAGCGCCACGCAGCCGAGCAACATGGCGAACGAGTCCATCCACACGACCGGCAGGGCCAGCATGGCGGCGAGCGGCACCGTCCAGCGTCGGTCCGTGCGTGCTCCCCAGATGACCACGATGGCCGCGATCGCGAGTCTGGGCACGAGGTACTGGCCGCCGCTGCCGCCGTCATGTCGCAGGAGGGCGAACCAGTCGAACCACAACTGCGGCGCGACCGCGAAGGACGCCGCCGCAACCACGGCAGTTGTTGCGAGCGCGATCGCGAAGGAGCGCCACTCTCGGCGGACGAGCAGCCAGAGTAGGCCCACACCCGGTGTCACCTTCGTCAGCAGCGGGAATGCCCAGGCACCGGGCCAGCGGAACGCGAGCACGATCGCGGCGGCCAGCAGCACATGGACGTTGCCGATCAGCACGTCCTGGCTGACTGGCAGTGCGAGGACCAGCAGCGAGGCGGGCCATGGGCGTGCCAGCCAGATCGCGACCCCCGCGAGGAAGGCGGTCCAGCCGACGATGAAGACCTCGCGAGCGACGTGGCCGATCACCCAGAACACCTGCGCGAAGGCAGGGGAGTAGAGGTAAGCATTGACGCCGCCGACCGTTGAGCCGTCGTACAGGCGCGAGAGGTTGACCCCCCAGTACACGAGGCCGTCCGCTGCCGGATTCGCCCAGGTCCGATCGCCAACGACGAGGTACATCCACACAGCGGTGATCACGCCGGCGAGCGCTAGGCCGTGCCGGAGCGCGCGCTGCTGCGAGGGGCTGAGCCTACCGTCCATCACGGCAAGCGTACGACGCAGGAGGATGCTCCCGTGCGCTTGACGTCTGCGGGCGGGGGCGCCGCGGGCGTACCTTCGGGTGATGCCTTCGCGCACCACCCTGCGTACGATCGCACGCGTGCAGGATCCGCGCCCTTCGACCACCAGATCCAGGCTTGGCCGTGACGCCTACATCGCGCTGGCGCTGGCATTCCTCGCTCTCCGACTGCTTCAGGTCAAGCCGTGGGATCAGAGCGTTGACGCGTACGCGTACTGGTCCACCGCCCACGGAGCGATGTACGGCCAGGTCGCCGGGCGAATGGGCGCCTACCTGTACTCGCCCGCCTTTGCCCAGCTGCTGACGCCCATCACGATCCTGCCCTGGCCGGTCTTCGTGACCATCTGGACCGGGGTCAACTTCGCTGCCGTCTGGTACCTGCTGGGCCGCTGGTCGCTGCCCGCGATGCTGTTCCTGCCGATCCCCTTCGAGATCATCTCGGGCAACGTGCACCTGCTCTACGCGGTGGCCATCGTGGCGGGCTTCCGCGTTTCGGCGTCGTGGCCCCTGATGCTGATCACCAAGGTGACCCCGGGCGTCGGCCTGCTCTGGTTCGCGGTGCGGCGGGAGTGGGGCGCGCTCGCGGTCGCGCTCGGGCTGACGGTGGCGATCGTGGCGGCGTCGTTCTTGCTCGACCCAACGGCGTGGCATGCGTGGCTGGACATCCTCAGGACCAGCTCGTCGACGCCGGCCCAAACGCCGGGCTGGTTCCTGTCCGTCGACCTCCTCGTGCGGCTGCCCGTGGCGGCGGCCTTGGTCGTCGCCGCGGCCGCTGTCCGCCGGTCATGGCTGGTCCCGATCGGCGTCGTCTTGGCGATGCCCGTGCTCTGGCTGAACTCGCTGGCTGTGCTGGCGGCGTGCGTGCCGCTGTGGCGCCAAGCACACCGGGCGGTGCCCGACGCCGAGCCTGCGGCGGTGCCCGCGTGACGGGGCTGCGGGCCGGCGTCGACAGGGTGGGGCGGGCGCTCGAGCACCCGGCCGTGCTGCCCGGCGTGCTGATCGCATTCGGGGTGTTCGTTGCGGCGATGGTCTGGTACGCGGCGATTGGCGCGCCGACGATCGGGTACGACGCCCACGCGTACTTCCAGGGCGCAGGGCTGCAGGACCCGTACCGGTCGACCATCAACGGCGGGTTCGACGCCGTGGGCGGTCTGTACGAGTACAAGTACCCGCCGCCGCTGGCGCAGGCGCTCTACCCGCTCCGCGTGCTCGGTGTCCCCTGGCCCGTGTTCCTCGGTGCGTGGACGGCGCTGCTCCTGGCGTCGCTGTGGTGGATGGGACGGCGCTGGACGCTTCTCCTGCTGCTGTTCCCGCCGGTTCTCGGCGAGCTCTGGCTGGGCAACCTGAATCTTCTGCTCGGTCTCGCGGTCGTGGTCGGCATGCGCAGACCGTGGGCGTGGGCGTTCATCGCGCTGACCAAGATCACGCCCGGCGTTGGGCTCCTCTGGTTCGCGGTCCGACGCGAGTGGAGCAACCTCGCGGTCGCGCTGGGGGCGACCGCGGCCGTCGCTGCCGTCTCGTTCGCGCTCGCCCCGAACCTGTGGTCCGACTTCCTCGAGGCGTCCCGCACGCAGGTCGGCGCCACCATCACCGTCCCCGTGCAGGCGGTTCCGGTCGATCTGCCGGTGCGGCTGCTCGGAGCTGCGCTCCTCGTCGTCTGGGGAGCTCGGACCGACCGTGCATGGGTCCTGCCGGTCGCTGTCGCGATCACGGTCCCCTTCCTGTGGTGGAACGTGCTCGCCGCGCTGGTGGCGGCCATCCCGCTGTCGGGCTGGCGTCCCGACCGGGCCACTGCAGCGACGTCGTCGGTGGCACCCCAATGAGCCTCGCCCGCGTCTGGCTCGCCGCTGCCCTCGCGCTGCCGGCGTTCGTCGCCCTGCTCGTGCCACTGCCGGCGGTGGACCTGGCCTACCAGGTCCGGGCCGGCGACCTGATCCTCGCCACCGGGGCCATCCCGCGGACGGACACCTTCACCTTCACGGTGTACGGGCAGCCCTGGACCGACCAGCAGTGGCTGGCCCAGGTCCTCCTCTCCCTCGGCCACAAGGCCGGCGGCTGGGAGCTCCTCGCCGTCATGCGCGCGGTGCTGGTCGTGGCCATGACGGGGCTGCTGGTGCTGGCCGCGCGGCTGCGCGGGGCCAGCCTGCGCACGGCGTCGGTCCTCGGGCTGCTCGCGTTCCTGGTCTCGGCGCCGGCGCTCGCGCTCCGGCCCCAGCTGTTCGCGATCGTGGTGTTCGAGGCGGTGCTCGTGCTCGTCGCCGGGCGCGACCGGCATCCCCGCGCGTTCCTAGCAGCGCCGCTGCTGGTGGCGGTCTGGGCGAACCTCCACGGCAGCTTCGTCCTGGCGCCGCTGCTGCTGGGCTACGCGTGGCTGGTGGACGTGGTCCGGCGACGCCCGTGGCACCGGTCGCTGGGCGTGCTGGTGCTTGGCACCGCCGCGACCTGCGTGACGCCGTTCGGCCCCGGCGTCTGGGCCTACGCCGCCGGGATCGGCGTCGACCCGCTCATCACCCAGCGGGTGTCGGAGTGGCAGCGCACCAGCCCGATGACGGTGACGGGCGCGCTGTTCTACGCGTCGGTGCTGGCCGCCGCTGCCGTCACGTGGCGCGGCCGCGCGAGGCTGGTCTGGCCCGACGCGCTCTGGCTGGCGGGCCTGGCCGCACTTGGCATCTGGGCCGTGCGGGGCGCGGCGTGGTGGCCAGCGGGCGCGGTGCCGGTGGTCGCCTCGGCCCTCGCGACTCCGTTGGGCGAGGTGACGCCCCTGCGGGCAACGCCCCGAGGCCTGCGCCGCCTCAACGTGCTGGTCGCTGCAGCGCTGGTGCTCGCCGTCGGCGCGGCCCTGCCGTGGTGGCGCTCTGCTGACCCGCTCACCGGCCGGACGGGCCTGCTGTCGTACGCGCCGTCCGGCCTCGCCGCGTGGGTGCGCGACCACGCCCAGCCGGGCGCCCGCGTCGACGTCCCGCAGACGTGGGGCTCGTGGTTCGAGTGGGCAGCGCCGGAGCAGGTCTACTTCGTGGACTCGCGCTTCGAGCTCTTCCCGGCCGGCGTGTGGGCCGACGCCGACGCGATCGCCGGGGGCGGTGCCACGGCCGAGGCGGCATTGACCCGGCGGCAGGTCGACGTCGTGGTGCTCGCGGCCGGCTCGGCCGAGCCGTCCGGACCGTGGACGGTGGCCTATCGGGACGCCGCGGGGGAGGTCCTTGTGGCCGCCCCGGTCCGCTGACGGGGAGTACTTCGGAGCGGGTGGGAGCACTGCGGCCGTTTGCTACAGTCGGCCGCGAGGCATAGGTGAGGGAGATGGTCGAGACGCCGGCATTCGGTCAGGCAACGCTTGACGTCGCCGTGCTTGGCGGCGGCGGCCACGTCGGGCTGCCCCTGAGCCTCGCCTTCGCCGACACGGGCCTCCGGGTGGGCATCTACGACATCCACCAGCCCACCCTCGAGGCCATCGCCGCGGGCCGGATGCCGTTCATCGAGAACGGCGCCGACGAGCTGCTGGGCCGCATCCTGCCGACGGGGCGCCTGGAGCTGAGCGCCGACGCCGTGATGCTCGACCGGGCGGACACGGTGGTCGTGGTCATCGGCACCCCGGTGGACGAGTTCCTGGGGCCCTCCACCCGGGTCTTCGAGCGCGCGGTGGACGAGATCGCGCCCCACATCCGCGACGGCGCGCTGGTGGTCCTGCGCAGCACGGTCTACCCGGGCACGACCGCGTACGTGGCCCAGGAGCTCGAGCGGCGAGGGCGGCGCGTGGACCTCGCGTTCTGCCCGGAGCGGATCGCCGAGGGCCACGCGCTCGAGGAGTACCGGTCGCTGCCCCAGGTCGTCGGTGCCGACACGCCCGAGGCGGGCGACCGGGCGGAGGCCCTGTTCCGCCGCCTGACGTCGCACACCATCCGCACCTCTACCAAGGAGGCCGAGCTCTCCAAGCTGTTCACCAACACATGGCGGTACATGAAGTTCGCCATCGCGAACCAGTTCCTCGCGATCGCCGACCAGGCGGGCGTCGACTACACCAACGTCCTGCGCGCGGTGCGCGAGGACTACCCGCGGGCCCAGGACCTGCCGGGCCCGGGGTTCGCCGCCGGCCCGTGCCTGTTCAAGGACACCATGCAGCTGGCCGCCTTCACCTCCGACCACTTCCCGATGGGCCAGGCGGCGATGCAGATCAACGAGGGCATGCCGGCGTACATCGTTTCCGCGCTGGAGCGCCGCCACGGCACGCTGCGCGGCAAGACGGTGGGCATCCTGGGCATGGCGTTCAAGGCGGAGTCCGACGACATCCGCGCCTCGCTGTCGTTCAAGCTGCGCAAGCTGCTGGGCTGGGCCGGGGCCACGGTGCTGGCCACCGACCCCTACGTGGTGGACGAGCGCCTCGTGCCGCTCGAGCAGGTCCTCGCCGAGAGCGACATCCTCGTCATCGGCGCCCCCCACCGCGCCTACCGCTCGCTCGACCTCGGCGGCCGCGAGGTGGTGGACATCTGGAACGTGACCGGCGAGGGGATCCGGCTCTGAGGCGGTCGCCTCACAGGGGGCGGATCGGCCGATCTCCTTGAGGGCCAGGCCCGTCCCCTTGTCTGCTCCGGCCTGCCGCGCCGCGGCTACGGGCACGAACCCCGATGAAGCACCTCAAACTGGTTGTCGACCGTCACCTTGACCAACGGGCCCCAAGCGATGAACGGCCCGGTTCCCGAATCCCATGAGCGGCACATGTGGTACTCGGCGGCGAGCACTGGGTCGAGTTTGCGGAGAGCCGCCACGTCGTGCGGCCGAGCCACGAACCAGGGAGCGTGGGTCGCGACCACGAGCGCGGCAGGCCCGACCTCCCACGTTCTCTCGGTTGCAGGAAGCGTGCGGAGCGCCGCAAGTGCTGTCCGGGAAGTCAGGCCCGGGTAGTCGTATATGGTCGCTCCCGAGTAGTAGCCAACGTATCCAGCGGATTCGCTTACGACGGCATCACCCGGTTCCACGACGCCTGCCAGATATTCACCCACTGGCTGGCGGACGCCATCCTCAATTTGCACTTGGATACTCCTCTCCAAGCCCATCGTGAGGGGGAGAGCGGCGACGAAGCCGACAAGCAGGATCGACGCCGCGGCTGGATGAAATCGCTTCGGCAACGCTTTCGACATGCCGATAGCGGCGATGATCACCGCGAGTGCGCTGATGGGTGGCGCGTACCAATCGAAGTACTCCGTCGGCAACGCCAGGGCTCTGTACGCGAGGTACACCGCCAGGAAGGCGACAGCGGCAGGAAGGCGCCGGATAGAGACGAGTGCGCCGAAAGCCACGAGCGACCAAAGGGCGACGGCAACCACCCAGCTCACCTGAATAGATACTGGCCCAGCGACGACAAGGCTGTCCTCGTAGAACGGCGCGAAGGTCCTGAGGATCGAGGGGACGTGATCGACTGCCTGCAAGGCTCCCCAGATGATCGGATTGCCCGACACCGGCGTCGTGAAGGCAATTGACTTGGCGACGATCGTCTGCGGGACGGGGGAGCCGTAGTACAAGGTGGTGAAGACCACCCATGGGGCCACGGCCACAGCGGCGAACAGCGTCGCTGTGCGGGCGGCCCGCCAGTCTTTGCCTGCCAGGACCAAGATCGCCGGACCGACCCAGAGGAGAAAGTCAGGACGCGCCAGAATGGCTACACCGAAGCTGATCCCCAACCAGGCGGACCGTTGGGTCATGAACAGTCGAACGCTGACAAGGAGCGCCGCCACGGCCACTTGGGTCTCCATCCCCGCCATCCCGTAGAAGATCTGCAGCGGGTCGACTGCCAGGAAGACGAGCGCGAAGCGACGAGGCCACACGTCAACCTCGAGATTCCGCAAGATGCCGTCGGCCGCAACGATTGTGACGGCCCCCGCCGCCAGCGACGCCAGTCTCAGGGCGGTAACGCCGGACCCTGGCGAGATCCATTCGCCGATCAGTGGGATGAGTACGGATAGAGCCGACGTGAACCCATGCGTCACTGGTTCGCCAGGATGGTTGGTCAGTCCTATGCCGGAGATCGCGTTTCGCGCGTGTGCGATGGTGATCAGGGCGTCCTCCCACACCCGATCAGTCACCAGCCAGAATGTGAGACGGGCCCCGAGGGCCAGAACCGTCATGGCGACAAGTTCTCGGCTTGGACGCCCGACCCTCGCCCTGCCACGAGGCATGGCGGCCACCGACTCCTCCGGTTCCCTGCTCACGCGCCATCCCCCGCAACCACGAGGCACGAATGGTACTTCTCTCGCACAGCCGGCCGATTGGCGGGATTGCTACAGTGACCCGGCGGCCGTCTCCATATCCGATGGGGCCCGCACCTTCGGAGTTGTGCCCGACTGACATGCGAGCACGAACGGGTCGCCATCATTGCGTGTGCTCGAGACTGGGCCGCAGATCATCACGAGCCCGGCGGTAGACCGCTCGTGAGGGTCCTGGTCACCGGCGCCGCCGGGTTCATCTGCGGGTACCTCGTCGAGGAGCTGCTGGCCGCCGGCCACGAGGTGGTGGGCCTCGACAACTTCAGCAAGTACGGCCGGGTGGCCAAGAGCTACGACGCCGACCCGCGCTACCGCCTGGTCGAGGGCGACGCGAAGGACGCGGCGCTGCTGGCCGAGCTGGCCGCCGATGTGGACCAGGTGGTGGCCGCCGCGGCGATGATCGGCGGCATCAGCTACTTCCACGAGTTCGCGTTCGACCTGCTGGCCGAGAACGAGCGCATCCTCGCGGCCACGTTCGAGGCGGCCATCAAGGCGCACAAGGCGGGGACGCTCCGGCGGATCGTGGTCCTCTCGAGCTCGATGGTGTTCGAGAGCACCCGCCAGTTCCCGACGCCCGAGGGGGCCCAGCTGACCTCGGCCCCGCCCGTCTCCACCTACGGCTTCCAGAAGCTCGCGTCGGAGTACTTCGCCCGTGGCGCCTGGGAGCAGTACCAGCTGCCGTACACGATCCTGCGCCCGTTCAACTGCGTGGGGATCGGCGAGCGCCGCGCCGTCCGGGACGCCGACGTCATGAGCGGCAACGTGAAGCTCGCCCTCAGCCACGTCGTGCCGGACCTGGTCCAGAAGGCGCTGCGGGGCCAGGACCCGCTCCACATCCTGGGCGACGGCACGCAGGTCCGCCACTACACGTACGGCGGCGACCTGGCGCGCGGCATCCGGGCGGCGATGGAGTCGGAGCGGGCGGTCAACCAGGA
>JBJKRU010000037.1:0-5477 GCA_046704485.1 Candidatus Limnocylindrales bacterium
CCCGCCGTTGGCACGTTCGTCGGCATCGCCGACGTCGGGGCCGGCGGGCGCCTCTATCAGCACCCCCGCCATGGGGCCGAGGTCGCGGTCCGCGCCCGCGGCAGCCCCGGGAACGAGCACGGGGTGCGGGCGCATCGGCACGTCCACGCTCAGCTCGCGGCAGGTCGACTCCCCCACCAGCACGCCCATGGGCGGCGCCGCGGCCTCGAGCTCCATGGCCCAGCTCAGCACCTCGCCGGTGATCGCGCGCTCGCCCGGCCGGGGCAGGCCGACGATCACCTCGCCCGTCGCCACGCCGGTCCGGCTGGTGAGACGGAGGCCGTAGGCACGCTCGAGGTCCTCGTTGATGCGGTTGAGCTCGGCGACGGTCTCGGCGGCTGCCCGGAGGGCGCGGGCGGGATCATCCGGGTGCGGCCTCGGCAGCCCGAACACTGCCAGCACCGCATCGCCGATCAGCTTCTCGATCCGGCCGCCGTGGCGCTCAATGGGCGCCCGCATCGCGTCGAAGTAGCGCGACAGCACCTCGAAGAGGGCTTCGGAATCCACCTTCTCGGACATCGAGGTGAAGCCCTTGAGGTCGGAGAACAGGACCGTCACGTGACGGCGGAGCTCGCTGGGCTGGAGCGTTCCCAGCTCGTGCGCACAGAAGCCGCACAAGCGGAATCGGTCTGGGTTCGACTGGCCGCAGTCCGGGCAGAGACGCATTCGGGGAGCTCGGCTTCGGGTTGAGGGCGCCGCGATCCTAGCGCAGCACGGCGGGTTCGGCATCCGGTCGGGGCGACCAGCCCCGGTGCCCGCCCCGAGATTCCGTCTCAGCCTCGGGCGGATGGCCGCAGCGTCTGGCGCCGGTAATGGTATAACACGCCTATTGACCATTAGCAGTCCAGATCCGGAGGGCAGGACGATGCAGCGCCCCAATCTCGTCCTCGCGGTCCTTGTCGCGTCCGCCCTCGTCTCCTGCGGACCAGCCCCGACTTCGAGCCCGGCGGCCCTGGCGCCGTCCCCGAGCGCAGGAACGCCCGTCAGCCTGGCACCCGAGCCGGTCGGCCCATGGCAGGTCGCCGACGTGGCCCTTCCCGCGGCGGTCACGACGGCCCCATCGCTGGAGCCGGGCTACCAGTGCCATCCCTGCCACTTCCTGGCTGAGGACCAGCTGTTCGCCATCGCCCCGACCGCCGCTGGCCTGGTCGCCGTGGGCCTGCAGCAGCCCCCGGCGCAGGCGACGGCCTTCGCCTCGCTGGACGGGAGGAGCTGGCGCCTCCTCCCGGGCTTCGACGGCGCGAAGACCACGACGGCCATCGGCATCGCGTCGAGCGGCGCCCGGTCCGTGATCGTGGGCCTCGACTCGAGCGGTGCCACCTCCTGGGCGTCCGACGGCGGCGCCTGGACGCAGGCGCCGCGCCAGCCGGATCTGCTCGTGCCCTACGCGGCAGGCGCGATGACCTCGGTCACACCGTTCGGGGGCGGCTTCGTGGCCGGCGGGTACCGCGACAACCCGCTCGACAACACCGCGTCGGCCGCCGTCTGGCGCTCTGCCGACGGCCTTGCGTGGCAACTCGACACCACGCCATCGGTGTTCGCGGGAGGGCGCATCTGGGGCATCACAGCGAAGGCCGGCACCATCGTGGCCGTGGGCACCAACGGCGATCCCAACTACGGTCCGGTCGGGGTCTGGCGGTGGACCGAGGGCTCGGGCTGGCAGCGCGCACAGGTCCGGCCGGGGAACGGGGGGGCCATGCGGGCAGTCCTTGCGACCGCCACCGGGTTCCTCGCGGTGGGCCTCAACGGCCATGACGACGGGGCCATGTCCTGGTCCTCGCCCGACGGCCTGACCTGGACAGCGGCGCCAGACCAGCCCTCGTTCCACTACGGGCAGCTGCCGATGCGGATGCAGTCGATCGTGGGCTGGGCGGGCGGCTACCTCGCGGGCGGCTGGCGCTCGGACCAGGCCAAGGGCTCGGCCGTCACGTGGACGTCAGCCGACGGCGTCACGTGGCGGCCGTGGGTCTGGGAGACCGAGTTCTCGGGCGGGCAGATCACCGGGGTGGCCATGCTGGGCGGAACGGCCGTCGCCGTGGGCAGGACCGGCTACCCCGACTGGAATCAGGCGACGGTCTGGTTCAACCCCTCCCCGTGAGCCGCATCGCGTCGCGGGATCCTTCGCCCTTCCTCGTCACCGGGCGCCTCAGCCGCAGCGACCTCTTGTGGGTGGCGAACACGGCGCACGGGCCGGGCGGGCACTGGCACGCGCGTGCCCGTGAAGGCGAGCCGGACCACGACCACCTCGTCGCCCCAGAGGATGCGCTGCGGTATCTCGTCAACCACCGGGTGCCCACGCCTCCGGATCCGCCCGACGTCGCCGCCCTCGCCAGCCTGGCGGCCGTACGCGCAAGCGTCCAGCGCATCGTCGATCCCGGCGAAGGTCCGTGGGCCACCCCGGTGGCCGACCTCATGCGCGATGCGGCGTTCACGCTGGCGGCGGACAGCCAGCTCCGGGCCGTCGGGGATGGCTGGCTCGCCTTCTGTCGGGACCTTCTCGTTCCGCTCGTCTCGCTGGCCGGAGACGCGACGCCCCTCCGGCGCTGCGCCAACGCCCAGTGCCGGCTCATCTTCGAGGACGGATCTCGGAGCCACACCCGACGCTGGTGCGACACCGCGGCCTGCGGCAACCGCGAGCGCGTCGGCCGCGCCCGACGGGTCGGCGCCGGGTCCTGAGGACGCCGGCCCGCGCCGGCCGCGTCGAGTGGGCCAGATCGGGCGCTTGGTCCAGGCGGAATGGCGGGCGGAGCCCGGCGGTCTCACGAAAACGGCAGGAACCGGGCCCACGCTGACCGATGAGCCAACCGAGCGGTCGGCTGCAGGAGCCCCATGAGCGATATCCCCCTCCCCCCGCCGCCTCCCGTCGTCCCTCCCGTTGCGCCTCGTGCACTCGTTCCGCCCGTTCCCCGGCCACCTGCTCGCCGCAGAATGCCCCGCCTCATCGGAACCCTGGTCACGGCGGTCGTCGCCGCCGCCCTCGCCACGACGGCCACGCTCACCTTGACCGGGGCGACGACGAGGCCGGCGACTGGTGGAGACACGGCCGAGGACGCGCTCGCCTTGAGCTCCTCCTCGCCGTCCGCCACGGCCAGCGCGCTCATCTCGCCGAGCGCCGCGGCAACACGCAGTGCCGCGCCGAGCGCGTCGAGCGCTCCCGCTGCGCCGCAAACCGCGGCGTCAGCGCCTGCGTCCGGCCTCGCGGCGGTCGTGGCCGCCGCCCGGAAGTCGGTCGTAACGGTGGATGTGCAGGGCGTCGCCGGCTTTGGCCGAGGCGGCTTCCAGGTCCAGACGAGCGGCAGTGGGTCAGGCGTGATCGTGTCGACGGACGGCTACATCCTGACAGCCCAGCACGTCGTCGAGGGCGCAACATCCGTCTCCGTCACGCTCGAGGACGGCTCCACGCACAACGCGACCGTGGTCGCGACATCGTCGACTGCCGACGTGGCCCTGATCAAGATCTCGGCGACAGGGCTCACCGCCGCCCCGCTGGCGCCCCAGTCCGCGGTGGCCGTCGGGGACGCGGTGCTCGTGCTGGGCAACCCGCTGGGCCAATATGCGGACTCAGTGTCGATGGGGATCATCTCGGGCACGGATCGCTCGATCCAGGTCGCCGACATGGCGACGCAGACCGAGGTCACGCGCAGCGGCCTGATCCAGACCGACGCCGCAGTCAACGAGGGCAACAGCGGCGGCCCGCTGATGGACACGCAGGGTCGCGTACTCGGGCTCGTCACAGCCATCGCGACGAATGCCTCGGGGCTCGGCTTCGCCACACCCGTCACCGCCGCGCTGTCGATCCTCGAGAGGGCGGGCGTCAACTACTCGGGATGAGCCGCGGCCGCTGATCCCTACCGATCAGCGCAGGACCTCGACCGCTGCACGCTCGATGGCCAGACCCGCCCGGTAGCGCGCGAGGTACGCCTCGAAGCCCTCGACGTCCCGCGGGTCGGGATGGACAGGCGCCCCGATGCTCGGGGCGATCCGCTCGTCGAGGTAGTCGGCTAGCGGCTGCGCGGGGTCGGCTCGGAGCATGTAGGCGGCTAGCACCGCCATGCCCCAGGCTCCGCCCTCACCAGCGGTCGCGGGGATGCTGATGGGGACGCGGAGCGCGGCGGCCATCATGCGCTGCCCAGTGTCGCCGACCTTGAAGAACCCACCATGGCCGCGGATCTCGTCGATGGCCACCCCCTCCTGCTCGGTCAGGATGTCGAGGCCGGTCCGCAGGGAGCAGAGCGTGGCGAAGAGCATCGACCGCATGAGGTTCTCGAGCGTGAACCGGCTGTCTGGGCGCCGCGTGAGCAGGGGGCGGCCCTCGGCGAAGCCGGTCATGTGCTCCCCCGACACGTAGTTGATCGACAGCAGCCCGCCAGCGTCCCCGTCGCCCTGCAGCGCGAGCGGCAGCAGCGTGCCGTAGAGGTCGTCGCCCGTTGCGCTGGCACCCATTGCGGCGGCCGCCTGGCCGAGCACGGCGAGCCAGGCGTCGAGGTCCGAGGTGCCGTTGTTGGCATGGACCAGTGCCACGGGCCGACCGTCCGGCGTGCAGACGATGTCGATCTCCTCGCGAGCCCGCGACAGGCTCCGTTCGAGCACGATCATCGCGAACACGGAGGTGCCCGCCGAGACGTTGCCCGAGCGCGGCCGCACGGCGTTCGTGGCGACCATGCCCGTCCCGGCGTCCCCCTCCGGCGGGCAGACGGGGGCACCGGGGCGGAAGGTGCCCGTCGGGTCGAGCAACCGCGCGCCCGCCTCCGTCAGGGCCCCGGCCGGCGTCCCGACGGCTGCCACCCTCGGCAGCAAGGACCGGAGGGTCCATCCAAGGCCTTGCGGCGCGACGAGGGCGTCGAACCTCGCCATCCGCGCCTGGTCCCAGTCGCCGGTGTCGGGATCGATGGGGAACATGCCGGACGCCTCGCCGACCCCGACCACGCGCTCGCCGGTCAGCCGCCAGTGCACGTAGCCCGCGAGCGTCGCCAGACGGTCGATGCGGCGCACGTGCGGCTGGTCTTCGAGGATCGACTGGTAGAGGTGGGCGATGCTCCAGCGCTGCGGGACGGCGAAGTCGAGCAGCGGGGACAGCTCCGCGCACGCCGTTGCCGTTGTGTTGTTCCGCCACGTGCGGAACGGGACCAGCAGTTCTCCGTTGGCGTCCAGTGCGAGGTAGCCGTGCATCATCCCGCTGACGCCGAGCGCCGCCACGGCCTCCAGAGTCGCCCCGTAGCGCGAGCGCACGTCCGCCACGAGCGAGGCGTAGCAGGCGGCAAGGCCCGACCAGACCTCGTCGATGCCGTAGGTCCAGATGCCGTCCTCGAGGCGGTTCTCCCAGGCGTGCCACCCGGACGCCAGCGGGGTGGAGTCGGGCGCGGCGAGCACGGCCTTGATGCGCGTCGAGCCCAGCTCGACGCCCAGGACGGCAGCGCCGCCGCGGATGAGCGCCGCGG
>JBJKRU010000038.1:0-7455 GCA_046704485.1 Candidatus Limnocylindrales bacterium
CCCCCGGCCAGAGCCCGGCTGGCCGAGCCTCGGGTCCGCGTAGAACATAGCCACGTTGCCGTACGGGTAGCCGCTTGGGCCGGCAACCACCGGCAGATCGCTCCGGAGCGCGGGGATGACGATCCGAGTCGCGACGGCCGTGTCGCTCGACGGCGATGGTCCAGCGGATGCGCTGGGGCCGCCGCCCGGTGTGCTGGTCGGGAGCGCGAACGAGATCGACGGCAGCGGTTGGGCGCCGCTGCTCGGCGACGGCGCCGGGACCACACCGGCCGTCGCCGGGTCTGCGTACGCGAGCAGTCCGGCCGTGACGATCACCACGCCCAGGGCCGTCAACAGCGCCAGGGTCAGCCGCGTCAGCAGCGCCCCGAGGTTCCCGAGCAACCTTCGCATCGCCTCAGTATCCGCACTTCACGATGTGCACGGGCGGGTGCGCGTCCTGGTAGCTCGCCGACGACAGCGAGAAGGGTTCGGCGACCACCTGCGTCTCGCCCACGGTGCCGTGCGGACCCTCTGAGGTCTGGAGCCAGAGCTCATCGTGCGTCACGGCGGCTGCCAGCGTGAGGGTCCGCTGGTGCTGCAGGACCTTGCTGATCTGGTAGACGTGCAGCTGCGAATCGCTCGTGTACACCTCCACCAGCATGCCGACCATCTTGTTCGGCGTGCGCTTGAGCGTCGCGAGGTTGTAGATCGGGTAGAACATGCCGACCCGCGCGTGCGCGAAGAGGTAGGTCGCGCGATCCTGGCCCGGCTGACCGAACGGCGCACCGAAGTACATGGCCACGTTGCAGTAGGGGTAGGCGCCCGCCGCCGGCGATTTCGTGATGGCCAAGTCGATGCCGAGGTCGGGGATCACGACGCGCGTCGCCACGGGCGTCCCCTGGTACGGCGTCGGCGATGCCGTCGTGACGGCGCTCGCGGCGGCCGATGGCGTGTCGGTCGGCTGGACTGTCGCCCAGGGCCATGTCGCCGTCGTGTCGCTCGGCGGCCCGGGAGTCGTCGGCAGCGGCGTCGGCTCCACCGCCAGCAGCGTCGGACTCGCCGACACCGATGGCGGGCCCGCGGTCAGCCCGAGGCTCGCTCCGACGACCGCGATGACCGCCGCGGCGACGAGCGTGATCAAGACCGTGACGGTCCCGGGGCGGAACGAGGTTCGCATGGCGCCCGCATGGTAGCGTCAGCTCTGGTTCGGCACCGTCACCCGATCGTGCTGGTACGCTCGTGTCGAATGGGCAGCAGGATGGCCATCGCGACGGGGCTGCTGGCGGGGATCCTCGTCGGCGGCCTGGCATTGGGGGCCGCCGTGGTCCTCTTGCCGCCGCCCTCGGCTCCCGAGGCCACGATCGCATCACCCGGCGCCGGTGGCGCGCCGACCCCGTCGTCGCCCGGCCCCGCATCGCCGTCGGCATCTCTGAACGCCAGACCCTCGACCGTCGCGAGCGCATCGTCCTCGATCGCGAGCGCGTCGCCCTCCGGGACGGCGGACGGCCGGGACTTCGGTATCGGCACGGTCGCGCCCGGCCTCGACCTCGCCAGGCTTGGCGGCGGCACCGTGAGCCTGGCGGCCCTCCGGGGGAAGCCGGTCTGGGTCAACTTCATGGCCACGTGGTGCCCGGAGTGCCGCGACGAGCTGCCGCTGATGCAGGCCTTCGAGGCCCGGTATCAGGACACCGGCCTGGCGCTCGTGCTCGTGGACGTGAAGGAGCCCTCGGCCGAAGTCGCATCGTTTGTGAAGTCGCTGGGAGTCACGCTGCCGGTGGCCCTCGACACCGACGGGTCGGCCGCCGCAGCGTGGACGGCGCTTGCCCTCCCCGTGCACTTCTGGCTGAACGCAGCCGGGGTCATCACCGCGGGCGCCGCCGGCGCGGTCCCCGCCAGTGTCATGGCGGCCAACCTGCAGAAGATCCTGACCGGGGTGACCGTCACCCCATAGTCCTCGGGCGGGGTCGAGCTCTAGCCGACGGCCCGGGCGGCCGTGGACACCATGTCGAGCAGGAGGCCCGGGAAGAAGCCGAGCACGATGGTCATCACCGTCGTCACCGTCAGGCCGGTCCACACCAGGCGACCGTGGGAGGCAACCGACACCTCCTCGTCCGGGTCGCGCATGAACATGTAGACCACGACCCGCAGGTAGTAGAAGGCCGCGGCCGCCGCGTTCAGCACGGTGAGCACCGCGAGCACGTTCATCCACTGGTTCGACTGCCCGGCCTGGACCGCGGCGAGGATCACGTAGAACTTGCCGAAGAACCCGGCCGTCGGCGGGATGCCGGTCAGGCTCAGCAGGAACAGCGTCATCAGCCAGGCGAGGGCGGGCTCGCGCCTGACCAGCCCGGCGAACGTCGACAGGTTGCTCGACACGCCCGTCCGGCGCTGGATGGCCGCGATCACCGCGAACGCGCCAAGGTTCATGAACGCATAGGCGGCGCCGTAGTAGAGCAGGCCCTCGAGGCCCTGGATCTGGCCGGCGGCGAACGCCGCGAAGCCGACCAGCATGTAGCCGGTGTGGGCGATGGACGAGTACGCCAGCATCCGCTTGACGCTGTCCTGGGTCAGCGCGACCAGGTTGCCCAGGGTCATCGTGGTGGCGGCCAGGACCATGATCACGATGTTCCACTGGGCCGCCATCGGCAGGAGGGCGCCTGCGAACAGCCGGATGATCAGAGCGAACGCGCCCACCTTCGGGCCCACCGAGAGATAGCCCGTGACCGGCGTCGGCGAGCCCTGGTAGGCGTCCGGCGTCCAGTAGTGGAACGGCACCGCTGCGATCTTGAACGCCACCCCTGTCACGAGGAACGCCAGGCCCAGCCCGAGTGCCGGGCTGAAGGGCGCTGTCCCCGCCACGACCTGGGCGAGGCTGCCTGAGACGGCATCGATCCGCGTGGAGCCGGTCATGCCGAACACGAACGCGATGCCGAACAGGAAGATGGCGGAGCTGAACGAGCCGAGCAGGAAGTACTTGATCGCGCCCTCGGTCGAGAAGCCGTCGGTCTTGTGGTATCCGGCCAGCAGGTAGCCGGGCAGGACCATCAACTCGAGGCCCAGGAACAGCACGATCAGGTCCGCGGAGCCGGCGATGAGCATCGCGCCCGACATCGCGAACAGGAGGACCGTGTTGAACTCCGCCACGGGCAGCCGGCGCTCGTCAAGGTAGTCGGGCGCGAAGGCCGCTGTCAGCGCCGAGATCGAGATGAAGAGCAGGTCGAGGAAGGTGGTCAGCGCGTCCACCCTATAGGACCCGTTGAACGCGGTGGTGCCAGCCTGGCCGACCGCGACCGTGAGCGCCGCGACAATGGCGAGGCCGGCGAAGGTGACGACGAGGGCCGCGGTCTTGCGGCCGGGCCACACGAAGTCAACGAGGATCACGGCCGCCGCCACGAGGATCGCGGCGACGAACGGCGCCATGGCGGTGATGTCGGAAGCGTTCACCGGGTTCCTCCTACCGCCACAGCCCGAGGGCGATGGGGGCGGCCTGGGCGACCGACGAGAGCGTCGTCTGGACTGAGCCCGAGACCACATCGAGGATGAGGCCCGGGAACAGGCCGAAGACCACGACCAGGGCGCCAAGCGGCACCAGCGTCATGGCCTCGATCGGCTTCATGTCCGTCAGGTGTCCGCCGAGGCCCCGGAGGAACTCGGACAGCTCGCCGAACGCCACCCGCTGGAGCATCCAGAGCAGGTAGCCGGCGGCGAAGATCATCACGAAGGTCGCCACCGCGGCGGCCCACGGCATCACGTAGAACGTGCCCAGCAGGGTGAGGAACTCGCCCACGAACCCCGACAGGCCCGGCAGCCCCACGGACGCGAAGACGAAGTAGCCGAGGACCGCGGCGTACACCGGGACCGCGGATCCGAGGCCGCCCATCTTGGCGATCGTCCGGTCGTGGGTGCGCTCGTAGATCACGCCCACCAGCAGGAACAGGGCGCCGGTGATGAGCCCGTGGTTGACCATCTGGAGAATGGCCCCCTGCAGGGCCTGCTGGTTGAACGCGAAGATGCCCAGGGTCACGAACCCCATGTGGCTGACCGACGAATAGGCGACCAGCTTCTTGAGGTCGGGCTGGACCAGCGCCACGATGGCGCCATAGATGATCGCGATCAGGGAGAGGACGATGATCAGCGGGGCCCACCAGTGGGCGGCCGCGGGGAAGAGCGGGATCGCGAAGCGGATGAAGCCGTAGCCGCCCAGTTTGAGCAGGACGCCAGCCAGGATCACGGAGCCGGCGGTGGGCGCCTCGACGTGGGCGTCGGGCAGCCAGGTGTGGAACGGGAACATCGGGACCTTGATCGCGAATGCCAGCGCGAAGGCGCCGAAGGCGAGGATCCCGAACGTGCCGCCGTAGTGTCCCTGCGACGCGAACTGGATCAGCGACGCCAGGTCGAAGGCGTTCTCCCAGGACCCATTGTGGGCGGACTGGTAGAGGAACGCCACCGAGAGGATGGCCACCAGCATCAGCAGCGACCCGACCAGCGTGTACAGGACGAACTTGATCGTCGCGTAGATGCGGTTCTTGCCACCCCAGATCCCGATGATCAGGTACATCGGGACCAGGACGATCTCCCAGAAGATGTAGAAGAGGAACAGGTCCTGGGCCACGAACACGCCCGTCATGCCGACTTCGAGGACCAGGAAGGAGACCATGTACTCCTTGACCCGGTTCTGGATCGGCGAGAAGGACGCGAGGATGCTGATCCAGGAGAGCGTCGTGGTGAGGACTACGAGCACCGCCGAGAGCCCGTCGGCGCCGACCTTGTACTGGATGCCGAAGGACGGGATCCAGGGCGCCTGGTCGACGAACTGGATCGTGCCGGGGCTGCTGGTGAACTGGGCGAGCATCAGCAGCGACGCGGCCCACGTGACGAGCGCGAAGCCCAGCGCGATGTAGCGCGCCTGGTTGGGCTTGGAGCCGTTCGTGAAGGCGATGACGATGGCGCCCACCAAGGGCAGGAAGGTGATGAGGGTCACGAGCCCGGTGCCGGTCATCGAGGCTGCCCCACGATCAGGAGGAGGGACCCCGCCATCAGGATCAGGCCGATCGCGATGCCGAGGGCGTAGTTCTGGACGCGGCCCGTCTGGATCCGCCGCAGGCCGGTGCCGGCGTCGCGGACCACCGTCCCGACCCCGTTGACCGTCCCGTCCACGATGGTCCGGTCGAACCACCACAGGAACGCCGCCACGCGGCCGCCGATCCGGATGAACAGCAGGTCATTGAGCTCGTCGAACCACCACTTGTTGAGCGACAGGCGGTAGCTGAAGCGCATCACGCCGTTCGCCGACGAGATCCGGTCGATGGTCTCCTGGCGGACGCGTCGCGGGCCGAACAGCCCGATGCCGACCACCAGGCCTGCAACGGCCGCGATCACGCTGATCGTGATCAGGGCGGTGTCGACCGGCAGGCCGAGGAAGGTCTCGGCCGGCGTGAAGGCGAGGGTCTCCTCCGCCGCCTTGAACACGGGATCGAGCCACTGGGTGAGCAGCCCGTTGCCGAGCGGCCAGCCGACGGCGATGCCCAGGAAGAGCGACGGGATCGCGAGCAGGACCAGCGGCAGCGTCATCTGCCAGGCGGACTCGTGGACCTTGGGCTCGACCTCCGGGTCGACGTGCGACTCGCCGTAGAACGTCTTGCCCATCAGACGCCACATGTAGAACGCGGTCATGACCGCCACCAGCACGCCGATCGCCCACACCCAGGCGAAGCCGTTCTTGTACGCCTCGCCCAGGATCTCGTCCTTGGAGAAGAACCCGGCCAGCGGCGGGATGCCCGAGATGGCGATCGTGGCGATGAGCATCGTCGCGTGGGTGATCGGGATCTTGCGCCACAGGCCGCCCATGCGGTTCATGTCCTGCTCGTCGTGCACTGAGTGGATCACCGAGCCGGAGTCGAGGAACAGCAGCCCCTTGAACGAGGCGTGGGTCATGAGGTGGAAGATCCCGGCCGCATAAGCGCCCACCCCAAGCGAGGCGAACATGTAGCCCAGCTGGCTCAGCGTGGAGTAGGCGAGGACGCGCTTGATGTCGGTCTGCGTGAACGCGATCGAGGCCGCCATGAACGCGGTGAAGATGCCGATCGCGGCCACCACGAGCATCGCGTCCTGTGCGTGGGCGAACAGCAGGTTCGCGCGGGCGACGAGGTAGACGCCCGCGTTGACCATGGTGGCGGCGTGGATGAGGGCGGACACCGGCGTGGGGCCCTCCATCGCGTCCGGCAGCCACACGTGCAGCGGGAACTGGGCGCTCTTGCCCATCGCACCGGCGAAGACCAGCAGCGCCACGACCGTGAGCGGGACCGTGAGCGTGGCGCCAGGGGCGGTCAGCTTGGCCAGCGAGTCCTGGATGTTGAGCGTGCCCGTGTTCAGGAAGATGGCCATGATGCCGAGCGCGAACCCGACGTCGCCGACGCGGTTGACGATGAACGCCTTCTTGGCCGCGAGGGCCGCCGACCGCTTGTGGTACCAGAACCCGATCAGCGAGTACGAGGACAGGCCAACCAGCTCCCAGCCGGCGAACATGAGCAGCCACGTGTTCGCGAGCACCAGCAGCAGCATCGAGAACATGAACAGGTTCAGGTAGGCGAAGAACCGCCAGGTCGCGCGGTCGTGCGCCATGTACCCGACGGAGTAGATGTGCACGAGCATGCCGATCGTGGTCACCACGATCAGGAGGCAGGCCGTAAGGGCGTCGACGTGGAAGCCCAGGTCGACGTTGAGGCCCCCCGCCGGGATCCACGTCCACACCTTGACGTCGAGGCCGCTCTCGCCGAACGGGTCCTGGTGCTGCAAGGCGGGGAAGACCACGATCATCGCGACCACCCAGGCGGCGATGACCAGCCCCACGGGAACGAGCTCGGACGCCCAGCGCCCGTAGCTCAGCTGGAGGCGGCGCCCGAACAGCGCAGTGAACGCGAAGCCCAGGATGGGCAGGAGCGGGATCAGCGGGATCAGCGTCTCGTACGGCATCGTCCCGCCCCTTACTGCCGCATCGCGTCGTACTCGTCGACGAGCGGCGTCTTGCGGTTGCGGTTGATCGCGATGACGATGGCGAGGCCGACGGTTGCCTCGGCCGCGGCCGCCGCCATGACGATCAGCGCGATGACGCTCGCCTGGGAGGCATGCTGCGGGTCGCCGTTGTAGACGAACGCGCCGAATGCGATGAACGCGAGGTTCACCGCGTTGAGCATCAGCTCGATGGACATCAGCATGCTGATCGCGTTGCGGCGGGCGAGGAACCCGAACGCGCCGATCGAGAACAGCATTCCCGACAACGCCAGGTATGCGTTGAGGTTCTGGGAGATGAGGTTGAGGGCGCTCAGCATCACTCAGCCTCCCCGCGCTCGCGCTTGGCGAGGAACACGCCGCCGACCACCGCGGCCAGCAGCAGTACGCTCACCACCTCGAACGGCAGCGTGTAGTCGGCGAACAGCGTGGTGGCGACGTCCTTCGCGGCCGCCACCTGCGTCGCGA
>JBJKRU010000039.1:0-8070 GCA_046704485.1 Candidatus Limnocylindrales bacterium
GGCCCGCACCCCTCGTGGGCCGCCGCCTACGCCGACGGGTTCCCGCTGGCACCCTGGGCGGCGGCGACGGTCCTGGTGGCGACGGCCGAGGAGGTCGTGCTGCGCGGCGCGCTGTTCACGAAGCTCCTGGAGGGGAACGGCGTCCTCACGGCCGTCGTCGCCACGAGCGCCGTCTTCGCGCTGATGCACGTGCCGGTCTACGGCTGGCAGGCGGCCCCGCTCGACCTCGGGGTCGGGCTCGTCTTCGCCGGCCTCCGGCTGCTGACCGGCGGCGCGGCCGCCCCGGCCATCGCCCACGTCGTGGCCGACCTCGCGGTGGCGTGGCTGTGAGCCGGCAACGTGCGGCGGGGATCGCCGCGCTCGTCGTCGGCCTCGCGCTCGTCCTCGGCGCGCGCCTCGTCCCCGGGCTGGGCGGGCCGCCGCTCTACGACGGCGTCGTGACGGTGGGGCCGTACCAGTGGCTCAACCCGGGACCGGGGCAGCAGGGCGACCCCCAGGCCGCCAAGGCGACGGTGAGGGTGATCGGCGGCGAGAACGACATCGTGGCACTCGCGACGCCGGAGTCCCTGCCCCAGGCGCAGATCCTCGCCGTGCCCGGCTCGCTGGTCCTGCCGGCCGGCGCGAGCTCGCTGTCGATCGCCATCACGCCCGTCCCGCCGCCGGGCCAGCCCAGCGACGGAGTGCTGGGCAGCAACGTGTACCGCTTCAGCCTGACGGACCAGACGGGTGCCGTCCTCACGGCGCGGGCGTCGGACAAGGTCAGCATCGTGCTCCGCTCGGCGGACGAGGCGCTGCTGAACGGCGTCGTGGAGCGCTGGGACGGCGCGAGGTGGGTGCCGCTCAAGACGGACCCGCCGGGGGTGAACGGCGCCTACCTCGCGGTCGTCACACAGTTCGGCGACTTCGAGGTGGTCGTGCCGGGGGACGCGTCCCCAGGGCCGTCTGGCGCGGGGGCGCCCGGACCGTCGGGCGCGGCCGGAACGTCACCCGGCGCGCCGGCGGCGGGTGGGTCGGTCGTCCCGGGCGCCCCCAGTCTCGCCGGGTCTTTCGGTCAGGCGTCGCCGGGTGCCACGCCTTTGCCGGCCGGTGCCTCGTCGGGCGGTCTCAGCGTCGCGGTGCAGGTGATCGCCGCGGCGGTCATCGCGCTTCTCATCCTCGTCGCGATCCTGATCTACGGCGGCCGCTCCGGGCCGCACGGCCCCACGGGCGGCGGCCGGCGGCATCAGGCCCCGCCCGAGGGCCCGTATCGCGGCGCCCACCGCGTGCATCGCGCCGTCGTCCTTCGAGCGGAGCCTCGGCGGGGGCCGCCTCAGACCCAGGTCAGCCGCCGCGAGTGACGTGGCCTCCGGCGTTCCTCGGGCCCCCCGCGAGACGCCGGAACCTCACCCCTCCCGTGAGCGGCGGTCCATCCCGGTCCGGTTCAGATGCCGCTGACCGGCCATCCGATGGCTAGACGGCCAGCTGCGCGAGCCAGCCTGTTCGGCGGAGTGTCGCCCACCCACCGTGGACCCGTGATCCGGGCGACAATGGGGCCTTCATGGCCACCACCGCCGACCGCCCGACATCAGCGGCGGCCTCCCCCAACCCCGACCTGTCCGCGCCGACCGCCTTCGACACGCCGACCATCGTCGCCGTGTCCGGGGCGCACCTCGTCCACGACACCTACCCGGCGTTCGTCGGCGTCCTGCTGCCGCTGCTGATCCCGCAGCTGGGGATCAGCCTGACCGTTGCCGGGCTGCTCGCCGCCACCTTCCGCGTGGCGACCGCGGTGCAGCCGATCCTGGGACACATCGCGGACCGCGCCGACACGCGCTTCTGGATCATCCTCGCCCCCGGCGCCACGGCCATCGCGATCTCGATGCTCGGGCTGGCACCGTCGCCCTTGGCCGTCGCGCTGCTGCTCGCCCTTGCAGGGCTGAGCTCTGCCGTGTTCCACCCGGCAGCGGCCGCGCTCGTGACGAGGTCGTCGGGCACCGAGTGGGGCCGGGGCACCTCGATCTTCATGACGGGCGGCGAGTCCGGCCGCGCGATCGGCCCGCTGGTCATCGCATTCGTGCTGTCCATCGTGGGGCTTGCCGGCAGCTGGATCGCGCTCATCCCCGGCGTGCTCTTCACCGGCGTCCTGTTCCTGCGACTCGCGCGCCGGTCCGAGGTCCACCTGCGGCGGCCGGCCGGCTCCATCCGCCAAGCCCTCCGGGCGGCGCGCCGCCCGTTCGTCTTGCTGGCCGCGTCGAACTCCCTGATGTCGATGGCCACCGTGGGTCTGCTGGTGTTCATCCCGACATACCTCACGGACGCGGGCGCGGGCCTCGTGCTCGCCGGCGCCGCGGTCACCGTGTTCGAGATCGGCGGGGCCGTGGGCGCCTTCTCCGGCGGCACGGTCTCGGACCGGATCGGGCGGCGGCCGATGCTGGCGATCGCCTCGGGCGTCGGGGCGCCGCTCCTGATCCTGGCGCTCGCGCTCCCCGCGGGGCTCGTGGTGCTGCCGTTCCTCGCCGTGGCAGGAGTTGTCCTCCTGAGCGCGGGCCCGGTGCAGCTGGTGCTGATGCAGGAGCTGCTGCCCGAGAACCGGAGCACGGCGGTGGGCCTGAGCATCTTCGTCACCACGCTCACGAGCGCGGTGGGCACCGTGCTGGTCGGCGCGCTAGGCCAGGCGATGGGGCTGCAGATCGCGCTGATGCTTGCGGCAGGTGCGGCGCTGCTGGCGCTGCCGTTCATCGCGCTGCTGCCGGAGACGCGCCACGTGAGCCGCGAGGCCGCCTGACCGCGCTGGTCGGCGCTGGCGGGGTGCCCTGGCCCCGGCGCAATGCCGAGGCGGACCGCGCGTCTCCATGGGCAGATCCGCCGAACTTCGGTAGGTTCGCACGGCTAGGATCACGGACATGGGGACCCTGCTCGACCTCCTCGAGACCTGCGCCGGGCGATACGCGGCAAAGAACGCGCTCGGCCTGCGACGCGACGACGGCACCACGTGGCGGTGGTCGTATGCGGAACTGCTCCGGCGAAGCCGGATCGCCGCCTGGCGCCTTCGGGCGCTCGGGCTCCAGCCCGGCGACCGGATCCTGACCTGGTCGCCATCGACGCCAGCCCTGCCCGCCGCGTACTTCGGCGCGATGTACGCGCGGCTGGTGTTCGTGCCCCTCGACGCGCGGATGGCGCCCGACACGATCACGCGGATCGTGGAGCGCTCCGGGGCGGTGCGGCTTGTCCTGGGCACGGGCCGCGAGGCGCCGGACCCGAGCGAGGTGGGGCTCGAGCGCTTCCCGACGACGCTGCTGGAGGACCTCTCGGCGGAGCCCGACGCCACATTCCCTGCCGACTGGGAGCAGCGGCTCGCGGCATGGGCGCGCCCGGCGGATGACGAAGTGTTCGAGCTCATCTTCACCTCGGGCACGACCGGCAACCCCAAGGGCGTGATGCTCGCCCACGACAACGTGCTGGCGGGCGTGGCCTCGTTCCACCGGATCATCAACCCGATGGAGCACCGGCTGGTGTCCCTGCTCCCGCTCTCGCACCTGCTCGAGCAGGCGGTGTCCCTGTTCTACGCACTCGAGGTGGGTGCCGACATCCTCTACGTCCGCTCGCGCAACCCGCGCGTGATCTTCAGCGCGCTGACAGAGCACCGTGTCACCACGATGCTGCTCGTGCCGCAGGTGGTGGACCTGTTCTGGAACGCGATCGAGCGCGAGGTCGAGAGGCAGGGCCGGACCGCGTCGTTCAACCGGCTCCGGGCCGTGGCGCGTCGACTCCCGATGCCCGCCCGTCGCGCCCTCTTCCGGAGCGTCCACGCGCAGCTGGGCGGTGGCCTCCGCCTCTTCGCCACCGCCGGCGCCTTCCTCCCGCCCGCGCTCCAGCAGGCATGGGAAGACCTGGGCGTCATCGTCCTCCAGGGCTACGGCGCCACCGAGACCGCCGCCGGCAGCTGCACGACGATGAACGACCACCCGCTCGGCTGTGTCGGCTGGCCGCCGGATCCGGTGGCGATGCGGATCGCCGGCGACGGCGAGATCCAGTTCGCGGGTCCCACCATCTTCAAGGGGTACTGGCAGGACGCCGCCGCCACGGCCGCGGCGTTCACCGCCGACGGCTGGTACCGGTCGGGCGACCTCGGGGCGCTCGATGAGCGGGGTCGGCTGCACCTGCACGGCCGGAAGAAGGACATCATCGTCCTGCCCAACGGCTTCAACGTCTTCCCCGAGGACATCGAGAACGCGCTGCGCGTCGCCGGCATCCGCGATTCGGTGGCGGTCGAGACGAGGCCGGGGCGGATCGAGGCCGTGGTGCTCGCTCCGGACACGCACGGGGTTCCCGGCGAGCCCAGCGCGACGTCCGCGCTCAACGGCGTCGCGCCCGAGGCCGTGCGCGCAACGATCGACACGGCCGTCAGGGCGGCCAACGCCACGCTAGGCCCGAACCAGCGCATCGCCGGGTGGCGGCTATGGCCCGAGACCGACTTCCCGCGGACGCACACGCTCAAGGTGAAGCGCGACCGGGTGCGCACGTGGGCAGCGGTGGACCAGACGCTGCCCGTGACCGAGGGCGAGCGGTCCTAGCGGCTCGTTGGCGGCGTCAGCGGACGCGACCTTCGCGCAGCAGCGCGATCGCCTTGTCCACGCGCCGAGCCCGCGTCTCCGGCGTCTTGGCCCCCTCCACCGACAACGTGTGGATCCGCTTGTTCGAGTTTGATAGGCCGTCGAAGAAGACCTTCGCCGCCGGATCTGCAGCCAGCGCGGCCGCGAGGTCGTCGGGCACCTCCACTTCCCGGGGTGCGGCGTCGAGCGCCAGCTCCACCTCGACCGGGTCGCCCGCCTTGAGGCCCGACGCGGCCCGGTGCTCGGCGCTGAACGGCATCAGCGGGTCGGCGGGGTCGTAGCCCATGATCGTGGCGCGGTACGTGTACCCGTTGACGCTCGCCACGACGGCGGGCAGCCTGCCAGCGCCCAACGCCTCCACTGCCCAGACGGGGACGTGGATCCCGGTCGCGTTCTTGTTCTCGAGCGACAGTGTCGTGGCGAACCTGACGGACGGCACGCGAGGGGCCTCCTGATGGTGTCTGGCGCCCGCGTTACTGCTGGCCGGTGAGCGGGTTGCCCAGCCCGTCGAGCACCGACGCAAGCCGGGCGACCGCCGGGTCGGGTGAGACCGTGGGCGACCACGGGAAGAAGATGAGCGTGGTGCCCATGCGCCGCAGCACGAACTGCGCGTCCTGCGGGTAGTCGATGGCGCCGGGCCCCGTGTGCAGGTACGTCCAGAAATCGTGGCCCGCAGCGTCGGCGGCGTCCGCGTCGGCGAACTCGTAGATGACGATGAACCCGTGCGCCGGGTCGGACGGGACCATCGCCTGCAGCAGGAGGCGCGGCGTGCCGAGCAGCGTGGGCGTCTCAGCGGTCCGGAAGGCGGTGTTCGGCTCCTGCACGACGAACGAGGCGTTCTGCAGCGCGAGCGTGACGCGGTCGCGGGTGAGCGCCGCCGCCGTTCCAGCGGGTGCCGGCGAGGTGCCCACGCCAGGCATCACGAGGTTGACGCCGACACCGATCACTTCGAGCAGGACGATGGCCAGGCCGGCCAGGATGCCGAGCCCGGCCAGAACCGCGAACCAGACCGGCGGCCCGGGCCGGCGGCCCCCCGACGCCGCGCCGGGAACGGGGGCGCCCGTCATCCGGGCGGCCAGTGCATCGAGCGGCCGCCGAGCAGGTGGAGGTGCAGGTGCGGCACGGTCTGGCCTCCGTCCGGCCCCACGTTGCTCACCAGCCGCCAGCCGCCGTCGAGCCCGTCGTCCGCCGCGATCTTCGCGGCCACGCCGAACAGGCGCCCGAGAAGCGGCGCGTCAGCCTCGGTCAGCTCGGCCGCCGACTGGACGTGGGCGATCGGCAGCACCAGCACGTGCGTGGGCGCCTGCGGGTTGATGTCGCGGATCGCGAAGACCAGGTCGTCCTCGTGCAGCTTGGCCACGGGGATCTCGCCGGAGGCCATCCGGCAGAAGAGGCAGTCAGCGGGCATTTCCGGGCACAGCTCCATGCGACCTCATGAGGGCCTCAGGGTAAGCGAGGTCAGCCGGGCGCGCGCGCAGGAAGCATGGCAGCACGAGCCGGTGGCGCCGCTCTCGTGGCGCGGCGGGCTCGAGCGCCGCGGCGCACGGCGAGGCGGCAGGGCTGCGAGCCTCGGCGCAGAGCGTCCGGCAGGGGCGCCGCCTCGGCTACACCTGCGCCTGGACTCGATCGCGGACCTTGCCCAGCATCGCCTCGAGCGGAGCGCGCCCCGCCTCGGTGCTGAAGACAGTCAGCCGGTCGCCGGCCTGGAGCACGGCGTCGCCGCGGGGCACGATCGTGCGGTTGCCGCGGACGATGGTGACCAGCACCGTGTCGGGCGGCCAGCCGGCAGCGGCGACCGTGACCCCCACCAGCGGCGAGTTCGCGGGAAGGTCGGCGTCGATCATGGCCCCTCGCGTCGACACCGAGCGCACGCGGCGCACGTTGGCGGCCAGGGCAGCGCGGTACGCCGACATGACATCGCCGGCGGACAGGATCCCGGCCAGGCCCTCTGGTCCGACGACTGGCACCCACGCCCGGTGGCTGTCGGCCAGGGCGGCGAGGACATCGTCGAGCGGGTCGTCCACCGAGACCGAGGACGTCGAGTCCACCACGTCGGCCAGCTTCGCCTCGGGCGGCAGCTTTGGGAGCTCGTCCAGGTCCACGGTGCCGCGCAGCTTGCCGCTGCCGTCCACGACCGGGGCGCCCGGCACGTCGCCGTGGGTGAGGCGCTCGATCGCCGTATGGACGGTGTCCGAGGCGTGGAGCACGAGTCGCGCGGCGCGGACCGCATCGCCGGCGGGGATGGACGAGAGCAGCGGCATTGCGAACCGGAACTGGTGCGCGGGCGACTCCGAGCGGCCACGCAGCTGCGAGTGGTAGATCGTGCGCGGGCCGACGACGATCATGGCGATCCCGATCGCGAGCATCGCCGGGGCGAGCATCGTGAGGTTGCCCGTCATCTCGGCCACCATGAGCATGACCGCCAGGGGCGCGTGGGCGATGCTCCCGAACAGCGCCATCATGGCCACGATCACGAAGCCCGACGGGTCGCCCGGCACGGCCGGCGCCACGCCGACGAGCAGGCGCCAGACGCCCGCCCCGAGCAGGCCGCCGATGACCATGCCCGGGCCGAAGATGCCGCCGGAGCCGCCCGAGCCGATCGACAGCGAGGTGGCGAGGATCTTCGCGAACGGGAGCACGAGCACCACCCACAGCGGGAGCCCGAGGAGCGTCGTGCGGTCGAGGCCGGCCTGCACCCAGCCGTAGCCGGTCCCGAGGGCGCCGGGCAGGACGATGCCGATGCAGCCGACCATGAAGCCGGCGATGGCCGGGCGCACCTCGCGCGGCAGCTTCCAGGTGGCGAACCAGTGGGTGGCGCCGTAGAAGCCGCCGATGTACATCCGCCCCACGATCCCCGCGAGCAGCCCGATCAGGGCGTAGTAGGCCAATTGCAGGGGGTTCGTGAATCCGGCGGCGAGCGCATCGCCGAAGATCGGCGCGAACCCGACGAAGGCGCCGAAGACCGAGAACGCCACGATCGACGCGACGAAGCCCGGGATCAGGGCATCGGCCTCGAGGTCGTCCTGGTAGGGGATCTCCGCGGCGAGGATCGCGCCGCCCATCGGCGCGCGGAAGATGGCGCCGATGCCCGCGCCCATGCCCGTCGCCACGGCGATCCGCGCGTCCCGGGCGTCGAGGTCGAGCGCCCGCGCCAGGAAGCTGCCGAAGCCGGCGCCGATCTGCGCGGTTGGCCCCTCGCGTCCGCCCGAGCCGCCGGAGCCGATCGTGATGGCCGAGGCGACGAGCTTGATCAGCGGGATGCGCGCGCGGACCCGCCGCGCGCCGTGGTGGAACGCGGAGATCGCGGCGTCGGTGCCGTGGCCCTCGGCCTCGGGGGCGAGGCGGAACACGATGATCCCCGAGATGAGGCCGCCCAGCGCCACGACGAGCGGGATCGCCCAGGGCCGCTCGGGGGCCAGCATCGGCCGGGCGCCCTCGGCGATGGGGGTTGACGGGTAGTAGCCGGCCAAGTCGCCGA
>JBJKRU010000040.1:0-3903 GCA_046704485.1 Candidatus Limnocylindrales bacterium
GTGATCGAGCAGACGCAGAGCGTGACCTTCCGCGAGGGCCTGCGGATCGAGCAGATCACGGCCAAGCTCGAGACCCTCGTCGGCACCCAGATCGACCCGAAGCAGTTCTACGACCTCGCGGAGCACCCCACCGACGAGCTGCTGTCGAACTACCCGTGGCTGCTCGACCCGAAGATCCGGGCGAAGGACGCCAGCCTGGAGGGGTTCCTCTACCCGGCGACCTACACGATCCGCACGGACCCGATCGCGCCCACCGACGCCGAGGCGCTGATCAAGATGATGCTCGATGCCTTCTACGCCAACGTCGGCGCCGACCGGATGGACGCCCCGTCGTCGGCCGGGCTGACGTTCCAGCAGGCGCTGGTGCTGGCCTCCATCGTCGAACAGGAGGCGCAGCTCGACGTGGACCGGCCGCTGATCGCCGGCGTCTACCAGAACCGGCTCAACCCCAAGATCTGGCCCACGGGCCTGCTCCAGTCGGACCCGACGGTGTTCTACGTGAACGACACGCTGCAGCTGGAGCAGCTGGCCTTCACGAAGTGGCAGGACTACGTGTTCTGGGACACGCTCCCGAGCGGCTACAAGCTCCCGGTGCCGCTGCCGGACGCCATCGCCGGGTACAACACGTACACCAGCAAGGGGCTGCCGCCGGGGCCGATCTGCTCGCCCAGCCTCGCCTCGATCGATGCCGCCCTCAACCCGGACACCAAGACGGGCTACCTGTTCTTCCTGGCCACGGGCCAGAACGGCAAGACGGTATACGCGAAGACGCAGGCCCAGCACGACGCGAACGTCAAGAAGTACGCGCACTGAGGTGAGCCGCCTGCCCGCCCCCGGCGACTTCGCGCCCGCGCCGGACCCCCGAACGCGTGCCCGCTGGCTGGACGCGGACCGAACCGCGCGTCCGGGCCGACTCGACCGCCTCCGCCAGCGCATGGCGCAGGAGGGGGTGGACGCCTGGTTCGGCGTCCGCCCGGAGCACATGCGCTGGCTCACCGGCTTCACTCTGGGGCCCGGTGAGAAGCCGTCAGCCGGCCACTCCGGCGAGTTCCTGGTGGGCGCGGACTCCGTGACGGTCCTCGTAGACTCGCGCTACGCGATCCAGGCCCGGCGCGAGGCGCCGGACGCGACGGCGGACGAGATCGGCCACGACCTCGCGGGCGCCTGGGCGCGGCTCCTCGCCTCGGTCGGTGCCCGGCGGGTGGGTGTCGAGGCGGACGCGATTCCGCACGGGACGTGGGCGAAGCTTACCGAGGCGGCGCCCGACGTGGAGCTGGTGCCGGCAGACGGCTGGGTGGAGGCGATGCGCGCCGTCAAGACGCCCGACGAGATCGAGCGGGTGGCCGCGGCGTGTGCCGTCGCCGACCGCGCCCTCGCCGCGCTGCTGCCCGAGATCCACGCCGGCGTCACTGAGCGCGACCTCGCGCTGCGCCTGGAATGGATGATCCGCACCGGCGGCGCCGAGTGCCTCGCGTTCGACGTGGCGTGCCTGGCCGGGGCCGAGGCGGCGCTGCCGCACGGGTCGCCGGGCGACCGGCCGGTGCTCGACGGCGCCGTCCTGCTGTTCGACTTCGGCGCCCAGGTGGAGGGCTATCGGAGCGACATGACCCGGACGCTCTTCGTCGGCAAGCCTGCTGAGCGGGACCTCGGCGTGTACGAGACGGTCGCCCGGTCGCAGCAGGCGGCGATCGACGCGCTGGCGGCCGCGGTGACCGGTGGCGGCGTGCTCCCCGACGGGCGGGCGGTCGACACGCTCGCGCGCGGCGTGATCGAGCGCGACGGGCGCTGGCCGGCGTACGGCCACGGGCTGGGCCACGGCATCGGCCTCGCGACCCACGAGAAGCCGTCTCTTTCGCGCACCGCACCCGAGACACCGCTCCCCAGCCCGACGGTGTTCAGCGTCGAGCCGGGCATCTACCTCGAGGGGCAGACGGGCGTCCGCATCGAGGACCTCGTCCACCTCGATGCGGGGGCGGGCGTCTGCGAGCTGCTCACGCGCTTCCCGAGGGATGTCATCGTCGTGTCCTGACGGGCGGGGCACCCGACCACGGGCGTCGGGCATTCGGCGTCCGGCAGGCTCTCTGGTAGCATCCCGAGGCACACCACGTTCTCGCGCGGGGGCACCTGCACGCCCCGAGCGCCATGCGCCACGGGAGCAGCCCAACCCATGATCAGCACCGGCGAACTGCGGAAGGGCGTCGTCATCGAGCTTGACGGCGACCTCTGGCAGATCCTCGACTACCACCACATCAAGATGGGCCGCGGCTCGGCCCAGGTGCGCATCAAGCTGCGCAACGTGAAGAAGGGGAGCACGGTCGAGAAGTCGTTCCAGGCGGGCGACAAGTGGCCGCGCGCACAGCTGGACCGTCGCCCGGTCCAATACCTGTACCGCGACGGCGACGACCTGCACTTCATGGAGACCGACACGTACGAGCAGTTCAGCCTGCCCGCCGAGAAGCTCGACGACGTGGTCGGGTTCCTCAAGGATGGGATGATGCTCGACCGCACCGCCTACCAGGGCGAGACGCTCGGCGTCGAGCTGCCCGTCACCGTGGACCTCGTGGTCACCGAGACGGAGCCGGGGTTTGCCGGTGACACGGCCCAGGGCGCCCGCAAGAACGCCACGATGGAGACGGGCATCGTGGTGCAGGTCCCGCTGTTCGTGAACGAGGGGGACACCCTCCGGATCGACACCCGGACCGGCGAGTACCAGACCCGCCTGTAGCGGTCCCATGGCCGGGCGCGGCGGGATCGAGGCGCTCCTCGCGCGGTGGCGGCACGTCCAGCTTGGGCTCGCGTGAGCCCGCCCGGGTCGTCTGACGCCATGCTGCCGCCGTGGGACGCGGCTCCCGATGACGAGGGCGGCGCCGGCTCCCTGGCCGAGGCGGAGCCGGCGGCGTTCCGCGTGCACACCGTGTCCGAGGTGGCGCGCGCCCTCAAGGACCGGATCCGGACCGACGAGGCGATGCGCAGCCTGTGGGTCGAGGGCGAGGTCAGCCGGTACACGGTGTCCACGGCCGGCCACGCGTACTTCACGCTCAAGGATGCCCGCGCCCAGCTCCAGTGCGTCTGGTTCCGCGAGGAGCGGCTGCGGTCCTCGTTCCAGCCCGAGAGCGGTCTGGCCGTGGTGGCCCATGGCCGGATGGACGTGTTCGAGGCGCAGGGGGCCCTCCAGCTGTACGTGGCGGACCTGCAGCCGGCCGGCTTCGGCAACCTCGCCCTGCAGTTCGAGCAGACGAAGGCTCGACTCGCGGCCGAGGGCCTGTTCGACGTTGCGCGCAAGCGGCCCCTGCCGGTCCGGCCACGCGTCGTCGCGCTCGTGACGTCGCCCACCGGCGCTGTGCGCCACGACGTGTGCACGGTACTCGCCCGGCGCTGGCCGCTGACCCGCGTGGTCCTCGTGCCCTGCCTGGTCCAGGGCAGCGGCGCCCCAGCCTCGATCGTGGCCGCGCTGCGGGCGCTCGAGGGGTACGTCCAGGACGAGGCGGCCGTGGGTCGCGAGGGCGAGGCTCCGTCGGTGACGATCCTCGCCCGCGGCGGCGGGTCGCCCGAGGACCTGTGGGCGTTCAACGACGAGCGCGTCGTGCGCGCCGTGGCCTCGCACCTGCTGCCGGTGGTGGCCGGCATCGGGCACGAGACGGACGTGTCGCTGACCGACTTCGCCGCGGACGTCCGGGCGCCCACCCCTTCGGCCGCCGCAGAGCTCATCGTCCCGGACCGGCTCGAGGTGGGAGAGGCCGCTCGTGCGCTGGGTCGGCGGGCAGACGCCGCCGCCTCGCGCCGGACGCAGTCCGTCCGGCGTTCGCTGGATGCTGAAGGGCGCGTCCTCGGCCGGGTGGAGCCGTCGTCGCAGCTCGCGGCGAGGCGGGAACGCGTTGGCCTGGCGCTGGACCGCGCCAGGCC
>JBJKRU010000041.1:0-7485 GCA_046704485.1 Candidatus Limnocylindrales bacterium
TGGCGCTTGCCGCCTGGCCGCGGGTGCGGCCTCCGGCCGAGCCCTTGGCGCCCGTCTCCGGGGCGCCTCCCCTACCGGTCGGCGTCGAGCTCCAGCGGCCAGGCGATCCCGTCGACGGCCGTCGGCAGCCCGTCCTCGTCGGTCTCGAGCAGCAGTGACGGGCCGCCGTCTGCGGCGAGCAGACGCCAGCGATGCGATCCGGTGCGGGCGACATGCCAGGTCGCCGGCCGCGGCCGGAGGTCGGTCCCCACCTCCACGGCCGGGACGTTGGCCCCCTCCCCCACTCCGATCCGCCCGGCAGGCCCGTCGACGGCGACTGCGGCGGTCACGGGCGAGGCGCCAGTGAGCAGCACGTGGCCCGCAGACCACGGCAGGGCGATGTGGTCGATCCCCTCCGGGCGCACCACGTTGCCGTGGAGCTGCGCGGGATCGCCGTCGGGGTGGAGCGTCAGGAGCCCCTCGCCAGTCGTGAGCTCCAGCCTGAGCAGGCGGCCGCCCGGCGAGGTCTCGACCAGCAGGGACGCCTCCATGCGGCCATCGCGATGCGTGGTCAGCGACCGCCAGCGGCGGCCCCGGGTGCCGGATGCCGCGCTCCAGACGACGCGACGCCCGCCTGGCAAGCTGGCCGCGCCTCCGCGGCGGACGGGCGCTGGCGCGGCGCTCACCTCGCGGCGCTCCCCTCCGCGAGGGACTCGGCCCAGCGGTCAGCGACGGCGCGCAGCTCCCCGGCGAGCGCCGGGGCCATCCGCCCGACCACGCGCACGTCGCGCTCGCGGTACGCGAGGTCCACGGTGCCGCGCTCCCGCACGCGGGCGAGGAGCTCGCCGGCCGCATACGGCACCGCAACGTCCACCTCCTCCCAGAGCGACGCGAGCAGCGCCGCGATCTCGCCCCGCAGCGCCTCGAGCCCGAACCCGGTGGCCGCCGACACCAGCACGCTGCCCGACACCGCGGGCGCGGGCCTCGAGCCGTCGCTGCCCGGGTAGAGGAGGTCGGCCTTGTTGAATGCCGTGAGGCGCGGCTTGTCGCCCGCGCCCAGCTCGTCGAGGACGGCCTGCACCGTCAGGCGGTGCTCCGGCGCGTGGCCGTCCGCGGCGTCCACCACCTCGACCAGCACGTCGGCGCGGGTGACCTCTTCCAGCGTCGCCCGGAACGCGTCGACGAGCTGGTGCGGCAGCTTGTGGATGAAGCCGACGGTGTCGGTGACGATCACCACCTGCCCGTCGCCGAGCTTGGCCTGCCGCGATGTCGGGTCGAGCGTCGCGAACAGCCTGTCCTCCGCCCGGGCGACCTCCGAGCCCACGAGCGCGTTGAGCAGCGTCGACTTGCCCGCGTTGGTGTAGCCGACGATGGCGACGGTCGGGTACAGGCGGCGGTCGCGCCCGCGGGCGGCGGTCTGCCGCTGGCGGCGGACGTCCTCGACCCGCTCCTTCATCTTCTTGATCCGCTCGCGGATCAGGCGCCGGTCCGTCTCGAGCTGGGACTCGCCGGGGCCCCGCGTGCCGATGCCGCCGCCGGTGCGCGAGAGGTGCGTCCAGAGGCGCGTGAGCCGCGGCAGCTGGTACTCCAGCTGCGCCAGCTCGACTTGGAGTCGGCCCTCGTGGGTCTGGGCGTGGAGCGCGAAGATGTCGAGGATCAGGCGGCTGCGGTCGATGACCTTGGTGTTGAGCAGGTTCTCGAGGCTCTTCTGCTGGACGGGGCTGAGCTCATCGTCGGCCACGAGGATGTCGAAGCCCGTCTCGCTCTTGGCCTGGAGCAGCTCCTCGGCCTTGCCCTTGCCCACATACCAGTTCGGGTCCACGTGGCGGCGGTTCTGCCACTCGGCGCCCACGACGTCGGCGCCGGCCGTGGCGGCCAGCGCGGCGAGCTCGTTGAGGCTGTCCTCGGCGGTCCAGCCCGGATCATCGCCGGTGTCGACGGCGACGAGGAACGCCTTCTCGATGGGCGGTGCGAGGTCGATCGCGGCGCGTTGACCCATGGCCCGGGATCATACCCCCCGCCCCTTCGAGAACCGGCGAGGCGGCCCTCATGCGGCGCGGCGGCGTGGAGGATCCGTCCACGGCCCCGTCATGGGGTGGCCGTCTCCAATCGCGCGACGAACGTGGCGAGCCGCGCCAGGGCCGCGGGGGCCGGGTCCTCGGTCGCGTCGATGATCGCGAGGGTGGGCTCGGCGCGGAACCACGTGCGTTGGCGCCTGGCGAACGCCACGTTGCGCTGGGCGTCGAGCGCGACGGCCTCCTCGAGCGTGGCGTCCCCGTCGAGGTACGCCCAGCTCTCGCGGTAGCCGATCGCGGTGAAGCACGGCAGCGCGGGGTCCCAGCGCTCGCGGAGGGTGCGCGCCTCCTCGACGAGGCCGGCGTCGAACTGCGCCCGCGCACGGGCCGCGATGCGCCGGCGGTGCTCGCCCGTCTCCACCTGGAGCTGCATGCCCAGCATCGGCGCCGGATAGCCCACGGGCTCGGGGAGCGGTGCATCGCCCCGGAGCATGGCGATCTCGAGCGCCCGGACGACGCGCCGGGGATTGCGGAGGTCGGTGCGGCCGGCGAGCGTGGGCGCCAGGCCTGCGAGGCGGGCGGCCAGCGGCGCGATCCCGTCCCGGGCGAGGTCGGCCTCGAGGTGCGCCCGGGTGGCCGCGTCCGAAGGCAGCGCGTCGGTGTCGATCCCGGACGTCACCGCGCGCAGCCAGAACCCGGTGCCGCCGGCCAGGATGCCGACGCCGCCCCGTTCGCCGAGCGACGCGAGCGCGCTGAGGGCGTGGGCGCGGAAGTCGGCGACCGAGTACGGCCGGTCCGGGTCGACGAGGTCGAGGCCGTGGTGGACGACCCGGCCGCGCTCGCCGGACGTCGCCTTGGCCGTCCCGATGTCCAGGCCCCGGTACACCTGGCGCGAGTCGGCGGAGATGACCTCTGCAGGGACGCCACGCGCGAGGAGCCGCTCCGCGAGCGCGATCGCCAAGCCCGTCTTGCCGGTGGCGGTGGCGCCGCCGAGGACGACCACGGGCGCTAGGGGCGCCGGCCCCGTCCCGCTCAGGCGAGCCTCCCGCGGAGGGCGTACGGACCGGCGTGCTCGACGACGACGCCGACCAGGGTCCCGAGCAGCGACGGCGGCCCCGCGAGGTGGACGAGCTTGTTCTCGCGCGACCGGCCGACGAGGTGGGCCAGGCCGTCGGGCAGGCCGCGGAAGGCGTCACGGGCGCCCGAGGTCCCGGCGGCCTCGTCATCGTCCTCCTCGTGGTCATGGGCGCGCGGCGGCACGACGGCGTCCACAAGGACCTCGGTCGTCCGCCCGAGCCAGGCGCGGTTGCGCTCGAGGCCGATCGCCTCCTGCACAGCGAGGAGCTCCACGAGGCGCCGGCGCTTCTCCGCGGCCGGGACGTCGTCGACGAGGCGCGTGGCAGGGGTGCCGGGGCGCTCGCTGTAGGCGGCAGCGAACACTTGGTCGAAGCGGACCGCGCGCAGCAGCTCGAGGGTCGACTCGTACTCGTCCTCGGTCTCGCCGCAGAACCCGACGATCACGTCTGTCGAGAGCGCGATCCCGGGCACGGCCTCGCGGATGCGGGCCAGGCGCTCCAGGTAGTGCGCGATGGTGTACTGGCGGCCCATTCGCCGGAGCATCGCGTCGCTCCCCGACTGCACGGGCAGGTGGAGCGCTTCGCACACCGAGGCGCAGTCGCGCATGGCGTCGACCAGGCGGTCCGAGAGGTCCCACGGGTGCGAGGTGACGAAGCGCAGGCGCGGGACGGCGGGCGACTGATCGCGTCCCTGGATCGCGTCGATGGCGCGGACCAGCTCGGCGAGGTCGGGCCGCGCCTCGCGGTCTTGGTGGCGGCCGACCGTGCGCTCGGTGCGGATGTGCCCGAAGCGCTCCTCGGCGGGCAGGTCGTGGCCGTACGAGTTCACGTTCTGGCCGAGCAGCGTGACCTCGCGGTAGCCGGCGGCCGCGAGCGAGCGCGCCTCCGCGACCACCTCGTCGAACGGACGGCTCCGCTCAGGACCGCGGCTGAACGGCACGATGCAGTAGGTGCACGTCTTGTCGCAGCCGTAGATGATGGGCAGCCAGGCGCTGATGGCGGACGTTCGGCTGACGGCGCCGCCGGCGACCGCGTCGGAGCGCGCGCGGACGAGGCGTGCCGCATCGGAGACCAGGCCGCCCTTCACGAGCGTCGTGGCGGCCGTGACGGCGACCGCGCCCACCGGCGCCTGGGCGGATGCGAGCCCGAGGCGGTCGACCAGCTCCGGCTCCTCGTCGGGCCGCAGGAACAGGTCCACCGCCGGGTAGCGGCGGGCGAGCCCGGCTCGGTTCGACTCTCGCACGCTGCACCCGGTCAGGACCACGCGCAGCCCCGGGTGCGCCTCCTTGAGCCGGCGCAGCTGACCCTGCCGCCCGATGACCTTCGCCTCGGCCGCCTCGCGGATCGCGCAGGTGTTGATGACGACGAGGTCCGCCGATTCCATGGACGGCGCCTCGGCGCAGCCCGCGGCCAACAGCCGTCCGGCCATCTCCTCTGAATCGCTGCGGTTCATCTGGCAGCCGAGGGTCCAGACGAAGAACGAGGGCAGCGCCCTCGGCTCGGGGCGGAACTCGGCAAGCCGGGCATCGTCGGGCTCAAGCGGCGGACGCGGGCCGCCAGCCGCGGTGACCGGCGGCGCGAACTCCAGGATGGGCAGGGACCGGGGCGTCATGACCGGTGCATGGTAGCGAGTCCCGGCGGATGGGCGGCGCGGCAGGCGGGTCCGCCCGGCGCCCGGATCATGCGCCCCGCAGCCGGCTCAGCGCCGTCATGACGCCCTCGACCAGCCAGCCGGGCATCACGAGCTCGGCGTGGGTCTGGGCGTACGGGCCGTGGTCGCCGTGGTAGTCGGAGCCGCCGGTCTCGACGAGGCCGAGGCGCTGCGCCGCCTTCGACATCGCCGCGCGCGTGGGCTCGTCGAAGGAGCGGTGGTGGGTCTCCAGCGCGGCGAGGCCCGCCCCCATCAGCTCGCGGACGAGCGGCTCGCGGAGGGGAGCCTCGGGGAAGTGCGCGAGCGAGGCCAGGCCTCCGGCCGACCGGATGGCGCGGATGGCGTCGATGGGGCCGAGGCCGCCGCGCGGGACGTACCCAGGGCCGCCGTGCCCGATCAGGCGCGAGAACGCGTCCTGCACGTCGGTGGCGTGGCCGGCGGCGACCAGCGCCCGCGCGACCGTGGGGCGACCGAGGGCGTCCTCCGCCGAGAGGTCCAGCTCGGCGACTTGGGCGTCGATACCCAGGCCGAGCTCGCGCAGCCTGTCCACCATCCTGTGGAAGCGGATCCGCCGGGCCCCGCGCTGGGCGCCGAGCGAGGACTCGAACGCCTCGTCGGCGGGGTCCACGCCGATGCCGAGGATGTGGAGCTCGCCCTCGGGCAGGTCGGCGGCGAAGCTGCCGGCGACCGAGTTGATCTCGACGGCCGGGATGAGCTGGAGGCCGTCGGGCAGGGGCGCGGCGTCGGGCGCCACCAGCTCCCGATACCCGGCGAGGTTGTCGTGGTCGGCGACGCCGAGGGTCCGCACGCCGGCGGCCCAGGCCTGGCGGACGAGCTCCGCGGGCTCGAGGACGCCGTCGGACCGGGTCGTGTGGGTGTGGAAGTCGGCGGCGGCCGTGCCGGGCTCCTCGGGGGGCGTGTCGGGGCGCGCGTGCCGGACGGCCACGGCCTACAGCTCGACGAGGCGCTGGACGCGCTCGATCTGGAGCGCCTGCCCGGTGGCCGGATCGATGTCGATCTGGCAGGCGTTGAACACGACCGGGCCGTCCCCCACCTCGAACCGCGTCGGCAGGGCGTTGATGAACCGGGGCAGGACCGTGGCCGGCTCGAAGCCGATGACGCTCCACAGCGGGCCGGTCATGCCCAGGTCCGACTGGTACGCGGTGCCCCGTGGCAGGATGCGCTCGTCCCCGGTCACGACGTGGGTGTGCGTGCCGACGACCGCCGAGACGCGACCGTCGAGGTACAGCCCGAGCGCGTTCTTCTCGGACGTGATCTCGCAGTGGAAGTCCACCAGGCGGATCGGCGGCAGCGGGTCCGCCGCCTCGTCGAGCAGGCGGTCGGCGTCGGTGAACGGGTTGTCGATGGGCTGCATGTAGGTGCGGCCCTGGAGGTTGACCACCACGAGCTCGTTCCCGTCGAGCGCCGTGTAGGCGCCCCAGCCCCGGCCGGGGACATCGTGCGTGCCGTAGTTGAGCGGGCGCAGGATCCGGTCGTTCTGGTCGAGCGTCGGGTAGATCTCGCGCTTGTCCCAGATGTGGTTGCCGCTGGTGATGACGTCCACGCCAGCGTGGAGCAGGGCGTCGGCCGTGGACGCCGTCAGGCCCATGCCGCCGGCGAGGTTCTCGCCGTTGGCGGTGACGAAGTCGATGCCGCGCTGCTCGCGAAGCGCTGGGAGCACCTGCTCCACGGCCTGGCGCCCGGGCTTGCCGATGACGTCTCCGACCATCAGGACGCGGCAGGCGCCCGTCGGCCGCGGCGCGTTGCCGTTGGGCGGGTTGCCGAGCCCCGCTCGCTCGCTGCGGGCCGCCATGGTCGAACGGTGCTCCTGTACGATCGCGATGAGGGCGCCAGTCTACCGGTTCGGCTAGCCAGCCCCGTGCCCGAGGAGCCGACGTTGGACATGACTCGACCGGCCACCGCCCCGACGACGGCGGGCTGGGTGACCACCATCGACGACGTGGTGGACACGAGCCACCTCACGGCCAGGTCGCTCCGCCGGTCGCTCTCCGTCATCGGCGTGGCGGTCGCCATCGCCGGGGCGGCCATGGGCCTGACAGGCGACGCAGGCCTGTCCGTCGAGCTGCTCCTGTCGAGCGTCGTCGTCTTCGCGCTGCTCTTCTTCCGGCCGCTCGAGCGGGTCATCGTCGGCCTCGGCGTCGGCTACCTCGTCGGGCGCCCGTGCGAAGTGGAGGCGGGCGGGGACGGGCTGGCCTTCCGGCAGGCAGGCGCCACCGGCACCTTGCAGTGGAGCGCGTTGACCGGTGTCGTCGAGGACGCCGGCACGATCGCGCTCACCACTGGGCGACGCACGCGGCTCGCGATCCCCAAGCGCGCCTTCGATTCGCCGGACGCCGCCGCCGCCTTCGCCGAGCTGCTCCGCGGGAAGATCGCCGCGGCGAGCTCGGCGGCGCCGCGAGGCTAGACGGCCCGCGTCGGTCCGGACGACGCCCCAGCCCGCGGCCCTCCCCTACTTCGCGTACTCGGTGGCGCGCGTCTCGCGGATCACGGTGACCTTGATCTGGCCCGGGTAGGTGAGGCTGTCCTCGATCTTCTTGACGATGTCGCGCGCGAGCCGGCCGGCCGAGAGGTCGTCGATCTCGTCGGGGCGGACCAGGATCCGCACCTCGCGGCCCGCCTGGACCGCGAACGAGCGCTCGACGCCCTCGAAGCTCTCGGCGATCGCCTGCAGGTCCTCGAGGCGCTTGACGTACGTCTCCATCGTCTCGCCGCGGGCGCCCGGCCGGGACGCGCTGATCGCGTC
>JBJKRU010000042.1:0-4560 GCA_046704485.1 Candidatus Limnocylindrales bacterium
GTGCGGGCGGACGTCACCTTGAGCAGGGTCCGGAGCGCCTTCGCGACGCTGCCGTTCCGGCCGATGACCTTGCCCATGTCGGACTCGGCCACATGCAACTCGATGATGGTGCCGTCCTCGGCGTTGACGACGTCGACGCGCACGGCGTCCACGTCGTCGACAAGGGATTTCGCGACGTACTCGACCAGATCTGCGGCGGCCATCGTCGACCCTACTTGAAGCTCGGCGTGACGCCGGCCTGCTTGAACAAGCGCTTGACGGTGTCCGACGGCTGGGCGCCCTTGGCCAGCCAGTCCTTGGCCTTGGCCTCGTCGATCACGAGCTCGATCGGCTCGGTGCGCGGGTTGTAGTGGCCGATCGTGTCGATGGCGCGGCCGTCGCGAGCCGACCGGGAGTCGGCCACGACGAGGCGGTAGGTCGGCTGCTTGGTCGCCCCGACGCGGGTGAGGCGGATTCGGACTGCCATTTGGGTGCGGTACTCCTTGTGGTGCGGACCTTGGGCGGACCCGCCGTCGGCTGGGCCTCGGCTGGGACCTCTAGTGCGTGACGGACACGATCATCGTGCCCCTGTTCATCCCGTTGTCGACGACGCTGGTGCTCACGAGGGCGTCGACCGGCACCAGGTACGGCTTGATGTCCGACTCGTACTTGGCCTTCTGGTCGGCGGGCAGCATGTTCTCGGCCAAGCCGCGGATCGCGGCGATGTCGAGCCAGGCCAGGTTCGTCGTCTTGTCGCCAGCCTTCGTGACGAGTGCGCTGAACCGGCCGTTCTTGGCCAGTGAGTCGCCGCCCTGCGAGGCGTCGATCACGGCCTTGGCGAACGCCGGGTCCACCGTGAGGGCCACGACCTTGCTGGTGGCGGTGTAGACGAGCTTGAGGTCGCTGGGGATGGACATCCCGCTCGACCCGGCGCCCATCTGGGACTCGAGGAGCGGCGCGAGGCCCGAGAGGTCGATGGTCGTGATCGTCGCGCCCTTGTACTGCTCGTCGGTGATGGAGAGTCCCGAGCCCACGCCAGCGAGACCTGCGAGGCTGCGGAGCTGCGTGAACAGACGGCCGGCCGCGTCGCCGTCATCAGGGCGGATGATGACGCCGCCCGAGACGCCAGACCCGCTGTCGGTGATCGCGAAGCCGGCATCGCCGATCCACCCGATGGTGCCCGCGAAGCCGCCGGCGAGCCCGAGCGCGGTGTCGAGCTGCTGGACGGACGGCGCGAGCTTCGGGTCGGCGGCGAGCTTGTCCTTGACCGCGCCGAGGGTCTTGCCGACGTCGTGCACGTCGAGCAGCGCGATCGTGTTCGGCGGCGCCATCGCCGCAAGGTCCGAGGTCCGGTTGGTCGTCGGCTGGATGTCAGTCGCTGGCGAGACCGTGTCGATGACGAAATTGCCGTCGGCGGCCTTCACGTCGCCCGCGATCCACGCCGGAACCATGCCCTCCAGGACGCTGTACAGGCTGGTCAGCGTGCCTCCGGTGTCGAGGCCCGAGATCGAGCCCAGCTGCGAGCCGAGGGCCGCCTTCATGTCCTCGTACATGAAGCCGACGTGGTCGCCAGGCAGGGCGGCAACCGCCTGCTGGAAGTTGGACGTCGTGCTGAGGCCGCCCGCGCCCTTGGTGGCGATGGCGAGCCGGATGGAAGCGGCGTCTCCGATGGCGAGGACCTTGTTGCCCAGGATCGCCCAGCCCACCTCCGGGACCCCGGTCCCGGCCGACTGGATCACGTGCACGGCCACCCCGTCACAGGTGCGGTCGGAGGTTGTGGCACTGATCCCGGCCAGGACCGACCCGATCCATGCCTCGGCCTTCGCGCTGTCCGTGACGTCGGCGAGCACCAGGTACCGGAGGCTGGAGACCGCCAGGCCGGGACCGCCGGGCGCCGCGGGCGCGGGGCTGGCCGCCTCGCCGCCGGTGCAGGGCGGCAGCGACGCAGTTGGGTCGATCGTCGGCGCGGGCGACCCCGGCGTCCCGAGCCCGGCGAGGCCGGCGAGGCTCTCGGGGCCCTGGGCAACCGCGATCTGCCCGCCGAACCAGGGCGCGATATCCGTCTGGTAGTCGTACTTGTCGTTGGTGGCGGCCTTGATGATCCGGTCGTACAGCTCACCGAGCTTGGCATCGAGCGACGACGGGTCCGCGAAGCCCGGGAACGCCGACAGTGTCTTCGCGACCTCGGCGCTCTGGCTGCCGGGCAGGTCGAGCCGCGCCTCCGCATAGGTGACCGTGTCCGCCGGCACGTAGTCGAGCACGGTGGACGTGCCGCTGGTTGACGAGGTGAGCAGCAGGGTGGCGCCGAGGCCGCCGGCAACCACGGCGGCAACGACGACGAGCGCCACGATCCAGCGCAACGCGCTGCCGCGACGCGGCCACGAGCGGATCGGAGCGACGGGAACGCCGCTGCCTGCGGGCGTGGCGTAGCCGCCGTACGGATCTGCGGGCGGGGGCGTCCAGGCGGAGCCCGACCTGTCCGCCGACTGGCTCGAGGCCCAGGAAGGGGCCGCCGGCTGGGCGGGCGGAGGGGTGGCAGCGCTGGGCGGGGGGGCGTACGTCGACCCGGGCGGCACGTACGGGGGCGGCGCAGGCTGCGGTTCGCCGCTCACGGCCGGGGCCACTCCCGGCGCGGGAGCGTTCGGCTCCGGCGGCAGTGCCGGCTCCTCGATCGGCTGAGTTGGGTTCTGGTCCGTCATCGTCCCCTCCTGACGGCGTCAGCGACGCCCGAGCATCTGGCCCATGGCGTTGCGACGCCCGCCCGGGCCCTGCATCTGCTTCATCAGCTTCTGCATCTCGGAGAACTGCTTGACAAGGCGGTTGACCTCGGGGAGTGATGTCCCCGAGCCCTTGGCGATCCGGCGGCGGCGTGACGCGTTGAGGACCGTCGGGTCCCGGCGCTCGCGCCTGGTCATCGACAGGATGATGGCCTCGGTCCGCTTGAGATCGCCGCGGTCGACGGCGGCCTGGGCCTCTTTGGCCATGCCGCCAAGACCAGGGATCATCGAGACGAGCTGGCCGACCGGGCCCATCTTCTGCATCTGCTGCATCGAGTCCAGCATGTCCTCGAGCGTGAAGCTGGCCTTGCGGACCTTCTCCTCGAGCTTCGCCGCCTGCTTCTCGTCGAACGCCTCCTGTGCCCGCTCCACGAGCGTCAGGATGTCACCCATGCCCAGGATCCGACCGGCGAGGCGGTCGGGGTAGAAGACCTCGAGGGCGTCCGTCTTCTCGCCGGTGCCGAGGAACTTGACGGGGATGCCGGTGACCGCGCCGATCGACAGCGCCGCACCGCCGCGAGCATCGCCGTCGATCTTGGTCATGATCAGGCCGGTGATCCGCACGGCGCCGGCGAAGCCCTGGGCGACGTTGACAGCCTCCTGCCCGGTCATCGCGTCCACGACCAGCAGCGTCTCGGCCCGCCTCGTGGCCTCCTCGATGGCGCTGATCTCGGCCATCAGGGCGTCGTCGATCGTGAGCCGCCCGGCGGTGTCGATGATCACGACATCGCGGCCGATCCTCTTCGCGTGGGCGATGCCGTCGCGGACGATGTCCACGGTGGGGGTGCCGGCCGGAGCCCGGTAGACCGCGATCGCCACGCTCTTGCCCAGCGTCTCGAGCTGATCGGCCGCGGCGGGCCGGTACGGGTCGGCGGCGATCAGGAGCGGGTGGCGGCCGAGCTTGACGATGTGCTTGGCGAGCTTTGCCGCGCTGGTCGTCTTGCCCGACCCCTGGAGGCCGACCAGGGCAACCACTGCGGGATTGCCGACGAGCCGGAACGTGCGGTCGCCGGACGACAGGAGGGCCGTCAGCTCTTCGTGGACGATCTTCACGACCTGCTGGCCGGCCGTCAGGCTGTCGAGGATCTCCGCGCCGACGGCCCGCTCGCGGACCCGCGCCACGAAGTCCTTGACCACCTTGAAGTTGACGTCCGCCTCGAGGAGCGCCAAGCGGACCTCGCGCATCGCCGCGTCGACGTCGGCCTCCGACACGCGTCCACGGCCGGTCAGACCCGCCAGGGTCTTCCGGAGGCGATCGCTGAGGCTGTCGAACATGCGAGGACGGCGACCCTTCTGGTGGCTCTGGTGACGGGCCGCACAGCGGGCGCGTGCGGGTGGCGCGCGGGTTCTGGCGACGCCTGACGGGGCGAGTGTACGGCATGGGGTGCGCGCAGGCCATCGCGGCGACGGCGGCGCCGTTGGAACTCGGCGTGCCCTCGGGCCTTTGGCAGCGCCGTGGGCACTCGGGCGCACGCCCGCCGGGGCGGTGAGGCTCGCCGAGCGCAGGCTCCACGTGACCCCCTCCGTTCCCTATCCGCCCCGGGTTCGCCCATCGCTCCGCCTGCGACCTTCGCTCCTCCGGAATACCGGTGTCGCCGGTGCTATGACAGGAGGCTCCTCGACGCGATGCGGGGCGGAGGCCTCGATACCGCCGGCACCGGTATCTCGACCCCGATCGACCGTTTCCACCAGCGCTGCCGGTGGCGCGGAGGAATCGATGGCTGAGGGACGTGGGGACGGCGGGGAGCCGTTGGTGGCGGCGGGACGGTCAACCGTGGTCCGGCGGCCCCGCCTCCCCCGGCGC
>JBJKRU010000043.1:0-11883 GCA_046704485.1 Candidatus Limnocylindrales bacterium
ACTGAGGGTCCAGTCAGAACCCGCAGCGTCGTCTTCTTCCGTCGTCACCGGGCGGCATGTGGACTCAGGGTCCAGACCGCGAACGGCTGGCGGAGGAAGTCTGGCCCGCCAGTCCAGCAGGTGGGCCGGCTCCCGACGGACCCCGGCCCCCCGGCGCCGACCTCGCCCACGCCGCGCCCGCCGCGCGGGTCGCGCCCGTTGGCGGCCCGGCGATGACGGTCCGGCCTACATCTGCTCGGGCGCCGAGATCCCCAGCAGGCCGAGCGCATTCGCGAGCGTCGTCTTGGTCGCCAGCGCCAGCGCCAGCCGCCGCGCCGACCGCGCCGGCTCCGCCTCGTCCACGACACGCGCGTCGCGATAGAACGCGTGGAACTGCGTGGCGAGCTCGGTCGCGTACGCCGTGATGCCCTGCGTCTCCTCGGCCAGGACCGCGTCCTCCACCACCTCTGGCAGTCGCGAGACGATCCGCGCGAGCGCAGCCTCGGGCTCGCCGGCCAGCAGGCCCTCGATCGACGACGCCGGCGCCATCCCGGCCGCCTCGGCCTTCCGCAGGATCGACGCGATCCGCGCGTGCGCGTACTGGACGTAGTAGACGGGGTTCTCCGCGGACTGCTTCTTGGCGAGCTCGATGTCGAAGTCGATCTCCACGTGCGCCGCCCGCGAGGCGAAGAACCACCGCGCGGCGTCGGTACCCACCGCATCGAGCAGGTCGTCCAGCGTGACGAAGGTGCCCGCGCGCTTGGACATGGAGACCTCGACGCCGTCCGACACGAACCGGACCCAGCCGATCAGCAGCACCTGGTAGTGGTCCGGGTCGTAGCCCATGGCCTGGGCGGCGTTCTTGTTCCGCGCCACGGTGCCGTGGTGGTCGACGCCCCAGATGTAGATGAGGTGGTCGAAGCCGCGGCTGAACTTCTCGGTGACGTACCCGACGTCGGCGGCGAAGTAGGTCGGCCGCCCGTCGGACCGGTAGATCACACGATCCTTGTCGTCGCCGTATTTGGTCGAGCGGAACCAGGTCGCCCCGTCCTGCTCGTATACCTCGCCGGCCTCGCGGAGGCGGGTCACGGCCCTCTCCACCCAGCCCTCGTCGTGGAGCGATGCCTCGCTCTTCCAGACGTCGAAGTGGACGCCCAGCCGGGCGAGGCTCGCCTCGATCATCGCCCGCACGCGCCTCGACGCCCAGGCGCCCAGGACGACATCCGGCTCGGCGCCGTCGGCCGTCGCTGAGGCCCAGACGTCTGCGGGCACGTCGCGGGCGAGCGCCTCCACATAGGCGCCCTTGTAGCCGTCCTCGGGCACGGGCTCCCCCCGCCGCAGCGCTAAGACCGACGCCCCGAGGTGGTTGATCTGGGCGCCCGAGTCGTTGAAGTAGTACTCGCGCGTGACCTGCTGCCCGCCCGCCTCGAGGACGCGGCACAGCAGGTCGCCCACGAACGCGCCCCGTGCGTTGCCCACGGTCAGCGGGCCGGTCGGGTTGGCCGACACGAACTCCACGTTCACCCGACGCGGGTTGACCGCCGGGATCCGGCCCCACTGCCTCGGCGAGGCCAGCACGCCGGCGACCAGCGACTCGTACGCGGCATCGGCCACACGCAGGTTCAGGAACCCGGGTCGCGCCACCTCCACCGACGAGAAGAGCGCGGCATCTCCACCCGACCTCAACGCGGCACCGAGCGCCTCCGCGATGTCGAGCGGGGAGCGCCGGAGGGGCCGGGCGAGCTTCATCGCCAGGTTGGTCGCGAAGTCGCCGAAGGCCGGGTTTGACGGGCGCTCCACCTCGACCGTCGGCGCTGTCGACGGATCCGCCACGGCTGGCAGCGAGCCCGTCTCGACGGCTGCTGCCCAGGCGCGCTCGATCGCCGCGCGGACGCCGGCGCGGATGGCGGGCGGCGCGGCTGGTTCGAGGGCGCTCGACACAGGGACTCCTGCTGGCAGGTCTTGGGCAGGCCGCCATCGTACCGGCTTGAGGCCGGGGCGCGCCCAGGCGCCTGTGCTGCGGGCACGAAGCCCGCGGCGCGTCGGTCGCCAATGGTCCTGGGACGACATAGGCCGCCTTCGGTGCGGTGCAGCACCAGATTGTGGCCAGACGAGGGAAACTCCCTGAGATAGGTGTGGTTAGGGGCTGTTCACCCTCCGAATGGACTAGTACCTTTGGGCTCCTGGCCCATGACCGGCCAGGACCGCTCGTATGGGCGGCTGCATTCATCTGGGGAGATCAGGCGTTATTGCCACAAGGCAAGACCCCGCGGGGGAAGGAGCAACATGATGTCTCGGGGATCGCGGTACTCACTAGGCGTCGGCGCCAGGAAGGGCTCGGTGTTCTTCTGGAGCGCCTTGTTTGTCTTCACGCTGCTGTTGCAGTACGGCGCGGCGATCGCGCCGTCGAACGCCCTGGCGAACGCGTCTGGCAACGCCCTGCTCGGCGGGTTCCAAATCGACGGTCAGTTCTACTCCAGTGCGGCGGGCGACGACTGGGCACAGGGCGCTGCGGGCCACGGCCTCGTCAACGGGTGGACCGCCCAGGACCCGGTCGGGAACGCTGACTGCACGGTCTTCTCGACCGGCGCGAAGGACAGCAACTCGGTCACCGGCTGGGGCAACAAGTGCAACGCCGATCCGAAGAGTGACATCGGCAACGTCTATGTTGCGAGCCGCCCGTGGCTCGTGAATGGCGCGCTGCATGAGTTCGTGTACGTCGGGATCGAGCGCAAGTCGAGCACGGGCACGGTTCAGTACGACCTCGAGTTCAACCAGCAGACCAATACGGTTAACGGGGCCGGCACACCGGTCCCGAACCGGCTGCCGGGCGACCTGCTGTTCACAGCGACCCAGCAGGGCAACAACCCGTGGACGATCCAGGGCCAGATCCAGACCTGGAGCGGACCGTGGGACACTGGCTCGTGGAGTACGGCGAGCCCGATCTCCCAGAACCTGTTCTACGGGCTCGCGAACGATGCCCCCGCCGGCCATCCATCCACTCCTAGCTGGTCCGATGCGGTGGGAAACCCGGTTCCGAAAAAGCAGTTCGCTGAGATGGCGTTCGACCTCAGCGGGATCGATCCTTCCGCCGTGACCTGCCCCGGCAGCGAGGCGGTACTGAACCTTCGGTCGATCTCATCGACAAAAGACACACCTGAGCTGAAAGACTTCGTCCAGCAGATCCCGGTCAACATCAACAACTGCGGCACACTGTCCTGGTACAAGCAGGACGGCAGCGGCAGCTCGCTAGGTGGCGCCACCTTCACCGTGACCCCGAATCCGGCGACGGGGACGGGCTCGGTCGACGTCACCGACAACAGCGCTCCTGACGCCAACAGCGCCCCCGGTGCGTTCGAGCTGGTCAACGTCATCCCTGGCAAGTACACCGTTCAGGAGAAGACCGCCCCTGCGGGTTACCAACTCGACTCCACGGTGCAGACGGTTGACGTTGCCCCCTACCAAGACGCGAGCATCACCGCGCCCTTCGTCGACACGATCATCCCTGCGCCCGCCATCCACCTCGACAAGTCGGCCAACCCCTCGACCTACTCGCAGGCCGGCGACGTCATCACCTACACCTACACGATCACCAACAGCGGCAACGTGACCCTGGGCCCGGCCCAGTTCACGGTGACCGACGACCACATCAACGGCGGGGCGGCCTTCGACTGCGGCGCCGCCGACACGACCCTCGCCCCTAACGGGACCGTCAGCTGCACCGCCAGCTACACGATCACCCAGCCCGACGTCGACGCCGGCTCGGTGACCAACACGGCCACGGCCGCGGTCGGCGAGCTCGTCTCGAACCAGGCCCAGGCGACCGTCACCTACTATCAGCCCGGAACCCCGGCCCTGGCGATCGCCAAGTCCGTCTCGCCCGGTTCCATCGTCGGCGGCTCCTCGAGCGCCGTCACGTACACGATCAAGGTCAGCAACACGGGCGACGCCCCGGCGGCCGCTGACGTCTTCGTCAGCGACAACGACTTCCCGACCTTCTACAGCATCACCAACGTCGCCTGCTCCGCAGCCCCGGCTAGCGGCAACTGCGACGCTTCCGCCTTGACCGGCGCCGGGATCGACCTCGGCCAGATGGCGGGCGGCACCTCAGTGACCATCACTGTGACCGGCACGGCGTCGCCGAACAACGGCAGTGACGTCGGCAGCCACGACAACACCGCCAACGCCTGTCCGCCGTACGACAGCGACGTGTCGTTCGCTGACAACGAGACGGGATGCCTGACGGACACCGCGACGCTGACCGTCACGCCGTACACCCCGCCCCAGCCCCAGTACGGCAGCCTCGAGATCGACAAGACCATCACGGGTAGCACGGGTGGCTTCAGCGGCGGCACGTTCACCTTCGGCGTCACCTGCGTCGGTGCGAACGTCGCGGCCCAGACGATCACGATCCCGGCCGGGTCAACCACCGGCTCGGTGATCGTCGGCGGCCTCCCCGGCGGCGCCTCGTGCACCGTCTCGGAGACCGGCAAGCCCGGCCTGGCCACCGGCTCCACGTGGGGCACCCCAAGCATCAGCTACGGGGGCACCGCGACCAGCGCCACGATCCAGGTGAACGGAACGGCGAAGGTCGCCGTCGCGAACCCGGTCATCAGCGGGCAAGTCGCAGGCGAGACCGCCACGCCGCAGGTGACCCCTCCGGCAACGGACTCGCTCGGCACGAGCTCGAACAACACGCCCGGCAACGGCCTGTTGCTCATCCTCGCGGCCCTCAGCGCCTTCATGCTGATGCTGTCGCTCGCCATCCCCGCCCCGGCGCGGGCGCGCCGGCGGAACCGGCGGAGCTGATCCTGCACCCTGTTGGGCCGGTCAGGTTCCTGACCGGCCCAACGTGATCAGCGACCTTCAGTAAGGGTCCCCGAGGCCCGGACGGGGCGCACGAGCCTGGTGCGCCCCGTCCGTCATCCCCAGAGCCGATCGTTCCAAGGCCTTGTTCGAACGTCGCTGTCCCCGAAGCGACCATCGACCGGGATGCCCTGCATCCCGGTCGATGTCATTTCGGCGAAACGCTCACGGCGCCTGGGGCCGATCGGGTACTTCTTGGCCCGGCGGTTAGAGGTCGATCTCGGTGCCTGGCCAGACGAACTCGAGCGGCCCGTCCCAGCGGGCGCGGATGGAGTCGATCGTCTCGTCGACGCTGCGACCGGCCAGCAGGTGCGTCAGGAGCACCCTCGACGGCTTTGTCGCGGCCGCGAGCTCGCCGACGGCCGGGCCGTCGAGATGCAGGACGCCTGGCGGAACCGGGCCTGGCCCGAAGGCCACTTCGGTCAGCAGCGTGTCACCGGGGCGGATCAGCGGTGCAAGGTCCGATGCGCGTCCGCAATCGCCGCTGTACACGAGCCCGGGGCCGTCCGCCCCCGAGACGCGCATCGCATAGCTCTCGTCGGTGTGGGCCACCAGTTGACCCTCAAGCGTCAGCGACCCGATCCGGTGGGGGTCGGTGCCCAGCACTTCGCAGTCGAGCGCCTCGGCGGAGAACCCCGGCTCGGCATGGAGTGCGTCGAGGCGGTCGCCGATTCCGGAGGGTGCGATGACCCGCACGCGCCGAGGCGGCTCAAACTCGTAGCGCAGGTAGTGGCGCAGTGGGACCAGGTCGATGAAGTGGTCAGGGTGCAGGTGGCTCACGATCACGGCGTCGAGCTCAGCCGGTTCGACATAGGGGAAGATCCGCGGGAAGCTCCCCTGCCCGAGATCAAGCAGCAGGTTCGTGCTGTCACTCGTGAGGAGATAGGCAGCTCCGGCCGCATCGGGGCGGCTCGTGTACGCGGGACCAGCGCCGAGGACGCTCAGGCGCATAGGTTGACCTTCATCGACATCGGCGGATCGTATCGCGCGCCGGACCGCGCGCCTAGCCGGTTCCAGTTGTCAGCCCGGACTCAGGGCTGGCTCGGGCTCGACGGGGCAGGCGCGTTGCCGGGAGCCGATGATGAGGCAGGATTCGGCGTATGCGCCGGCTTGGGCGTGTGGCCGGGCTGCGACGTGGACGCCGGCGCGGCGGCGGGCCCAGGCGTTGCGGCGCTCGAGTTCCCGTTCCCGTTGCCGCCGTTCGTCGCGCCGTTCCCGTTGCCGTTGCCCGGCACGCCGTTCCCGTTGCCGCCGTTCGTCGCGCCGTTCCCGTTGCCGTTCTGCGTCTCGTTGGCGATCGTCAGCCGCTCGATCGCCTGGTCGCTGCTCGACAGCGCCCGATCGAGCCCGGGTTGGGCAGCGGACGGGGCGCGCGCGACGAGCGAGAGCAGGACCGCTCGATGCTGCTCCATCGCCGCCAGGGCTTGGCTCGCAGCCGGCCCCGTCGCGGCCGCCAGTGTGCCGGCCTCCTGCGAGTAGGCGTGCAGTGCAGCGTTGAGTGCTCCCTGATCTCCACGCGCCTCAGCGTCGTAGGCCTCTGCCAGCCGCGTCTGGGCTGCCGCGATCTCGGCTTGGAGCCTGGCTGCCGGATCCGAGGGCAGCATCGCGTTCTCGAGGGCGATCCGCGTGTCATAGAGGGGACCCCCGGCGCGCGAGGCGGCGAACACGGACGAGCCGACCATCAGGCCCGCGAACACCGCGGCCACCGCGGCCACCGCCACCCGCCGGGCGCTCCAGCTCGCGAACGGGAGGCGCCACCGGCGGCTGACGCCGTCGGCCTCGATCTTCGAGCGCCATGCCGCCTCCATGAGGGCAGCTCGGGCACGCTTCGCCCGGGCGGGGCTGGGTTCCAGCCGCACCCGCGCGTACCGCGCCATCATCCGCTCGAGCTCGTCGCCCGCGCTGGGCTCAATCGCCTCCATCGTCTCCCAGTCCGGCGGATCTTCCCAGCTCATCGCGTCGTTCCCGACGCCTCGGGCAGGTCGTCCGCCTGGATCCCAAGCTCTCGTCTGAGCGCGGCGATGGCCCGGAACTGGAGGCCCCGCACGGTGCCTTCCTGCCGACCCATGGCCACTGCTGCCTCCTTCGCGGACAGACCCGCGAAGAACCTCAGCTCGATGGCCTCTCGCTGCTCCGGCGTCAGCCGTCGGAGCGCAGCCGCCACGCTGTCCATCTCCTGGCGGAGGACCGCCAGGTCGTCAGGTCCCGCGTCCTCGGCCGTCTGCTCCGCCACGACATCCAGCGTGGCGTGCTCGCGGCGCGTCCTGACATGGTCGATCACGACATTCCTGGCCAGCCGGAACAGCCAGCCCCCGAAGGGGACGCCGCGTGCCTCGAAGCGTGGCAGCGCCTCCAGGGCCTTGACGAAGACGTGCTGCGCAAGGTCCTCCGCGTCGCTCGGGCGGCTGACGCGGGCGGCGACGAAGCGGTACACCGGAACGTAGTAGCGGTCGAAGAGGGCGCCGAACGCATCTGGATCGCCACCCTGGGCCGCGGCTACGAGTCGGTCGATCGTCTCGTCGTCGATGCTCATAACGATGCGGAGTTCCCCCTGTTAGGCCCCCGGTGCGCGCCCGCCCCCATCACGGTCGGCCCCGCCTCGATCGGCACCCACACCCGGTTGTCGCCGCGCCGGAACGCGAGGGTCGTCAGGCCGACGCCCTTCGCGAGACGATACGCCTCGCCCAGACCATAGGCGAACCACTCGATTCGGTGGGCATCGGAGCCGATGGTCACGGCCCGGCCGCCCAGCTCGAGGTACCGGGCGACGACAGCCGCGGTCGGGTACGACTCACGCGGCAGCTGCCGCAGCCCCGACGCGTTGACCTCGAGCGCGGTGCCGGAGTCGACGAGCGCCCGGAGGGAGGGTTCGTACAGCTCGGGCTGGGCCGCGAAGGCGTCGGGCATGAAGTGCGGGACGAGCCAGCGCTTCACGACGTCAAGGTGCCCGAGCGAGTCGAACAGGCCCGACTGGGCCGCCGCCGCCACCTCGTCAAAGTACGGGGCCGTCGCCTCGGCCAGCGACTTGCCCGCGACGAAGGCGGCCACGCGATCCGGCTCGTAGAGCGACGCCGGGCCGCTGTGCACGCTGCCGATCACGAAGTCGTGCGGGTGGCTGCGCAGCCAGTCGCGGATGTCGTCCTCGTACCGGCGCTCGTATGTGAGCTCAACGCCGAACCGGACGGCCAGCCCCTCTGCCGCCCACCGCGCGGCAGCTTCGCGGACATCGCGCTCGCGCTCCTCGAAGCTGCTGAAGGCATAGGCCGGCGCGAGCGGGTCGAAGTCCACGTGGTCGGTGATGGCCAGCTCGCCGATGCCGCGCTGGAGCGCCGCGGCGCAGTAGGCGTCGAGCAGCGCGTCCGGCTGCGCATCGGGCGAGTACACCGTGTGCAGGTGGGTGTCGAGCGGGAGGTCGCGCGCCTCGCCGAGCCCGGCGGCCAGGCCCGCACGCCATATCTCGCGCTCGATGTCCCGCCGCGCCAGCCGCGCTGCCGGGTCCACGCCCGCGAAGGCCGGGTGCGTCACCGGCGCCTCAGCCGCTGATCACGCCGAGCTCGTGCCCGACGCGGTCGAACGCCGCGAGCGCCTCGTCGAGGAGCTCGTCGGTGTGGGCGGCGGTCACGATCGTCCGGATGCGCGCACGGTCGAGCGCGACCGTCGGGTAGACGACGGACGTGCCGAACACGCCCTCCTCGAACAGGCGGTTGCTGAACCGGATCGTCGTCTCGCTGTCGCCAAGCATGACCGGGGTGATCGGCGTCTCGGAGTGACCGGTGTCGAAGCCGAGGCGCGTGAGCTCGGCCTTGAACCGCCGGGTGTTCGCCCACAGGCGCTCGATGAGGCCGGGCTCGTCCTGCATGATGCGGATGGCCTCGAGGCACGCGGCGGCGACGGCAGGCGGGTGGCTCGTGGAGAAGAGGAAGGGCCGCGCCCGCTGGACGAGGATGTCGCGCAGGTTCTGGCTGCCGGCGACATAGCCGCCGAGCACACCGACGGCCTTCGACAGCGTCCCCACCTGGACCGCGACACGCCCCTCGAGCCCGAAGTGGCTGACGGTTCCGCGGCCGTCCTTGCCCAGGACGCCGCTGGCGTGGGCGTCGTCCACGAAGACCGCGGCGCCGTACGCCTCGGCCGCCTCGACGATCCCGGGCAGCGGCGCGATGTCGCCGTCCATCGAGAACACGCCGTCGGTGGCGACGAGGATCAGGCGGTACGGGGCGCCGTGCCCATCCCGGCCCTTCTCGACCGCCTCGGCGAGGACTGCGCGCAGGCTGTCGACGTCGGCGTGCTTGAACACCACGCGAGGCGCCTTGGACATGCGCATGCCGTCAATGATCGAGGCGTGGTTGAGCTCGTCGGAGACGATCAGGTCGGTCTCGCCCGTGATCACGGGGATCACGCCCGTGTTGGCGGTGAACCCCGACTGGAAGGTGAGCACCGCCTCGGTGTGCTTGAAGCGGGCGAGCTCGGCCTCCAGCTCCTCGTGGAGCTCCATCGTGCCCGCGATGGTCCGGACAGCGCCCGAGCCCGCGCCGAACTGCTCCACCGCCTTCAGGGCTGCCTGCTTCATCCGGGGGTGGTGCGTCAGGCCGAGGTAGTCGTTCGAGGACAGGCTGATGACCCGCCGGCCGTCCAGCGACACGATCGGCCCTTGGGCCGAGCTCATGACCCGCAGCGGCCGGTAGAGGTGGCGCTCGCGCAGGGCGGCCAGCTCGTCGCCGAGGTAGGCGAGCGGATCGGGGCGCGATGCCGTTCCCATGGTGACCTCCTTGCGGCTCACGCCGTCCAGTCGAGGATGACCTTCCCCGAGTCGCCGGAGCGGGCGGTGGCGAAGGCCTGCTCGAAGTCCCGGAAGGCGAACCGGTGCGTGATGGCCGGCGTGATGTCCAGGCCAGACTGGAGCATCACCGTCATCTTGTACCAGGTCTCGTACATCTCGCGGCCGTAGATCCCCCGGACCGTCAGCAGCTTGAACACGATCTCGTTGACGTCGAGGCTGATGTCCTGGGTGGGGATGCCCAGGATCGCGATCGAGCCGCCGTGGGCCATGTTGTCCATCGCGGCCCGGATCGCGGCCGGCGCCCCCGACATCTCGAGCGCAACGTCGAAGCCCTCCACCATGCCCAGCTCGCGCTGGACGTCGGCGAGGTCGCGCTCCCGCGGGTCGATGGCGAGGGTGGCGCCCATGCGCTCGGCGAGGGCCCGTCGGACGGGGTTCGGCTCGGACACCACCACGAACCGGGCGCCGGCATGCCGGACGACCGCGGTGGCCATCAGGCCGATGGGGCCGGCGCCGGTGATCAGCACGTCCTCGCCCAGCACCGGGAAGGCGAGGGCTGAGTGCACGGCATTGCCGAACGGTTCGAAGATCGCCGCCACGTCCTCGTTGATGCCGGGCCAGTGGTGCCAGACATTGGTCATCGGGAGGGCGACGAGCTGGGCGAAGGCCCCGTCCCGGCCGACGCCCAGCCCCACCGTGCTCGCGCACAGGTGGCGTCGGCCGGCCATGCAGTGGCGGCACCGCCCGCACGTCACGTGGCCCTCGCCCGAGACGATGTCGCCCGGGCGGAAGTCGTTGACGTTCGAGCCGACCTCGACGACCTCGCCGACGAACTCGTGGCCGGCGACCAGCGGCGGGTGGATGTTCTTGGCGGCCCACGGGTCCCATGACTCGATGTGCAGGTCCGTTCCGCAGATGCCGGTCTTGCGCGTGCGGATCAGCACGTCGTTGATCCCGATCACGGGATCGGGGACCTCGGCCAGCGCCAGGCCAGGCTCCGGGGCGGTCTTCACGAGGGCGAGCATGCGCTCCTCCAGTTCGTTGCGGCCGCCGGGCGCTGAGCCCGGAACCGGCTCGCGCCAGGTGTCAGCCGCCCTCGCGGGGGTCCTCGGTCCAGTCCACGACGGGGTTCTCGACGCTCCCGATCCCCTCGATCTCGCAGCGCACGCGGTCGCCCGGGCGCAGGAAGACGGGCGGGTCTCGGAACACGCCCACCCCGGCGGGGGTGCCGGTGATGACGAGGTCGCCAGGCTCGAGGGTGATCTCCTGGCTGATCATGCTGATCAGGTGCGGCACGTCGAACAGCAGGTCGCGCGTGGTGCCATCCTGCATCGGGAGCTCGGCGCCGTCGCGAATGATCCAGGAGCGCAGGCGCAGGCCCTCGGATGGGTCCAGCTCGTCGGGCGTCACCAGCACCGGACCGACGGGCAAGAACGTGTCGCTGCCCTTCGCGCGGAGCCACTGGCCGTCGCCCTTCTGGCCCTCGGCGAGCGCCTGCGGGTTGCCCTGCCAGTCTCGGGCGCTGATGTCGTTGACGACCACGTAGCCGCCCACGCAGGCCATGGCCGCGTCGGGGGCAGCACGCCGGGCGCGGTCCTTGATCACGACGCCCAGCTCGACCTCGAGATCGAGCGCATGGGTCCCGGGCGGCTGCACGATCGACTCGCCGTCGGCGATGATCGCGTTCGCGAACTTGGCGAACATCATGGGCCGCGTGGGAACAGGGCGGCCGCCCTCGCGGACGTGCTCGGCGTAGTTGTGCCCGATGCACACGATCTTCTGCGGCTCCCAGACGGCGGGCAGCCGGTAGCGCTTCGCCGGGTTTCGGAGCGGGGCGCCGTCCCTCCTGGCCCGGCGTGCCGCGCGCTCGATGTCACTCCGCCGGTCCTCGTCGAGCAGCACGGTGGTGGGGTCCGACACCGTCCGGAGCGGGACTCGGAGGTAGGGCTCCAGCTGGCCACCGGTGAGCAGGCCGGCGTCGGTCAGGACACCGGTCCGCGCGGACCCGTACTTGTCCGCGTACGAGAACAGCCGCATGGCTCCTCCTCAGCCCCCCGACAGCGCCCTGGCGACCAGGACGAGCCCGATGACGGTGATGACGAACACGACGAACGAGACCAGGAACGGCTTGCGCAGCTGGTCGATGAGCGCGGGGGCGGTTGACTGCCCCGGGTCGCTCCGCTCGCGCCCGAGCCTGCCGCGGGCCGGCGTGACGCCGACGGCGGGCGAGCCGGATGCGCGGGCCGCCCTGGCCGCTC
>JBJKRU010000044.1:0-15971 GCA_046704485.1 Candidatus Limnocylindrales bacterium
GACCCGCGCCGATCGTGGACCGCCGCCGGCCCTGGGCCAGCGCGACACTCGGCACATCCATGCGCCCGAGCAGCCAGCCGACGCCCGCGGTCCGGGCCCCCCGGGCAGCGAGGGCGGTGCGCAGGTCGCGGTCGTCGGTGACCACCAGCGTCCTCGCGGCGGCCAGCGGCGCGTCCAGACCCTCGCCCACGAGCTCGAGGATCGCCTCGTCGCCGGTCCGCCGGCCCGAGTGCCGCACGCGCATGTTCTGGGCGACCCGCCCGAGGACGCCGTGGCCCACCCCGTCGAAGACCAGCTCGACTGCCACGGCCACCGGGACCGCGGCGCGCAGCCGCCCGATGACGGTCGCCGGCGGCGCGTCGGGCCCGCCAAGCCGATGGAGCAGGTTGGAGCCGTCGACGATCAGCCGGTCGGTGTCGTCGAGCGGGGAGTGCGTGGCCCTGGGCATGGGATGACGGTAGCATCGCTCCGTGCTCCTGCTCGTTGACCTTGACGGCGTCGTCTACCGCTCCGCCGAGGCGGTCCCCGGCGTTGCGTCGGTGCTGGCGGCCCGCGCGGCCCTGGGCGACGAGGTGGTGTACGTCACCAACAATGCCACCGCGTACCACACCGACTACGTGCCGCGGCTCACCGGCCACGGCGCGCCGGTCGTGCCGGAACGCGTGGTGACCTCGGCCCGGGCCAGTGCACAGTGGCTCCGCGACGAGCTGCCGGGGGTGCGCCGCGTCCTGGCCGTGGGCACGTCGGGCCTCGAGCGCGAGCTCCGCGAGGCCGGTTTCGATGTCGTGTCGGTGGGCCACGCCGCCACGCGGATGCACCAGGAGGGCATCGACGGCTGGGCCGCTGCAGGCCACCCGGATGCCGTCGTGGTGGGCCTCGACCCCCAGATGAGCTACCTGCGCGTGGCCGCCGCCGCCGACTGCGTGCGCGCCGGGGCCACCCTGATCGCCACGAACCGCGACCCGGTCTTCCCGATCGAGACCGGCTTCCGGCCGGGCGCCGGCGCGGTGGTGGCGGCGGTCGCCACCGCCTCGAGGGCCGAGCCTCGCGTGACCATCGGCAAGCCTGGTCCATACCTGCTCGAGCTGGGCGCGCGCACGGTGGGCGCCGACCTCCGCCGTGCGGTGATGATCGGCGACTCGGTGACCGACATCGCGGCAGGCAAGGCGGTCGGCGCGCGCACGATCCTCATGCTGACCGGGGTGACCTCGCGGGCGGCTGCCAGCGGGCTGGCCGATGGCGATCGGCCCACGCGGATCGCCGAGGACGCGGCCGCGCTCGAGGCGGCCCTGGCCGAACTCGCCGCCCAACCCTGAGGCTGAAGCTGGACGAGGCCCGGCGCCGGACGGCCTTCTGACGCTACGCCCCGGCGAGCTCCGGGACGCTCGCCGCCCAGGCGAGGAAGCCCTCTCGCAGCCGTGCCCTCGTCACGTCGTCGCAGAATGCGGCGTCGAGCGCCGCGAGGTCCAGCGCCCACAGCTCCGGCACGGTGACCCCGATCCGCTCAACGGCCCTCGTGTACTCCTGCGAGAGCGTGACGTCCGAGACCGTGAGGTCGTCGGTGTTGAGCGTGACGCGTACGCCCGCGCGCAGGAGTCGGCGGAGCGGGTGCGCGTCCATCGACGGCACGATGCTCGCCTGGACGTTGGACGTGGGGCACAGGTCGAGCCACACGCCCCGGGCGATCAGCTCGGCGACGAGCGATGGGTCCTCGATCGCCAGCGGGCCGTGCGCGATCCGTTCCGGGTTGACCGCCAGCGCCCGGCGAACCTGCGCGGCGCCGCCCCACTCGCCGGCATGGACCGTGACGTGGAGCCCGATCTCGCGCGCCAGCCCGATCGCTGCCCGGTGCCGCTCGTAGTCGGGATAGGCGGCCTCCTGCCCGGCCAGGTCGACGGCCACCAGCCCATCGGGGATGCCGTGGTCGGCCATGTCCCGGACGAACGCGAGGTTGCGCTCGGGCGCGTGCGAGCGCATGAGCGTGGCGATCAGCCGGACCTCGATGTCGCGGTTGGTGGCGGCGGCCCTCGACCCGCGCCAGGTCGCCTCCACCACCTGCCGACCCGTGAGCCCCTTCTCCACGTGCAGCAGCGGCGCCCACCGGACCTCCGCGTACCGGACGCGATCGGCCGCCTTGTCCTCGACCAGGTCGGCCGCGATGCGCTCGATGGCCTCGGCGTCCTGCATGAGGGCGATCGGGAGATCGAAGGCGCGCAGCAGCGCCGCCTGGTCCTCGGACTGCTCGGGCCCGACGAGCACGCCGCGCATGCCAGCGAATGTCGACGGCGCGTCCACGCCTCTGGTTCGCGCGATGGCGAGCGCGGTGTCGATGCGCAGCGAGCCGTCGAGGTGGAGGTGGAGCTCCGCCTTGGGCATCGCGGCGACGAGGGCGCGCAGGATTCGGGGGTCGAGGCCGCTCATGCTGCGATGGTAGGGCCGGCACGGCCGGGAGGCCGCACCGAGTATCTTGCGATTCTGTAGTAGCATGTTTAACACGCCCGCAACGGGAGTCCCGCCCACATGCCCACCGTCCTCGTCACCGGCGCCAGCGGTTTCGTCGGCAGCCACGTGATCCCCGCACTGCTCGATGCGGGCCACGGCGTCCTCGCCCTCGTGCGCGACGACGACGGTGCGGAGGAGGTGATGCGGCACCTGCCGGACGCACGCCGCCAGAGCGTCGAGATCCGGCGTGGCGACGTGACGAGGCCCGGCACCCTGCCGGCGGCCCTGACCGGGGCGGATGCGGTCGTCCACCTCGCGGCCGTCCCCCGTGACTGGGACGGCGGCCAGACGCTTCGCCTGGTCAACACCGAGGGCACGCGAAACGTGGTGGCGGCGATGGAGGCGGCCGGCGTCGAGCGCCTCGTCCACCTTGGCGGCCTGGGGGTCGCCGACGAGCCGGACCTCCACTTCGCGAGCTCCAAGGCCAAGGGCATGGCGATCGTCCGCGAGAGCGGGCTGCGCTGGACCATCCTGGCGCCGTCGCTGCTGTTCGGCCCACGCGACGGCTTCTTCAACATCCTCGCCGGCCTCGTGCGGATGTCGCCCGGCATCGTGCCCATCACCGGATCGGGCGAGGCGCGCTTCCAGCCGCTGGCGATCGAGGACCTCGCACGGGCCTGCGCGATCGCGCTGGGCGACGACGCCTTCGCGGGCCGCGAGCTGCCGCTTGGCGGCCCGCGCTACTGGACCTACCGCGAGATCATGGCGGAAGTGCTCCACGGCATGGGCAGGCGGCGCCTGCTCGTCCCCGTGCCCGTGGCGCTGATCCGGATCGTGGCCGGCGCCGCCGAGTCCGTCCGCCTGCCGTTCCCCGTCGCCACCGACCAGCTGCGACAGCTTCGGCTCGACAACATCGGCCCGCTCGACTCGGTGCGTGAGGGTTTCGGCTTCGAGCCGCGCCCTATGGAGGGCGGCCTGACGCACCTGCGGCGCAAGGCGGAGGACCAGTAGGGGCTACGCTGCACGGCGTGACCACGTTGCGTCGTCTGCTCGCCGCCATTGCCTGGCTCGCCATGGCGGTGCTGATCGCCCTGGGCGGGTCAGGCATTGCCACGTCCCTCAACCACCCGCCCGAGACCGGCGCGCGGCCCGAGCTGACCTGGGCTGGCGACAACGAGGCGGCAATGGCGCTCGACGCCGCCACGGCGAAGCTGCAGGCGCTCTCCGATGCCGTCGACGCTCTCGGGGACTCGTCCAAGAGCGCACTCGCGAACCTCATGGCGGGCGACACCGCGGGACTCACCGCGACCCTCGACATGGGCTCGACCCAGCTGGTGACGGTGTCGACGGCCGCCACGGCGCTCCAGTCCGCACTGTCGGCGGTCCCGTTCATCAACAGCCAGGCCGCGCTGCACGTCTCCGCCGCCACGCTGGCCCGCTACCAGCAGCTGGCCGCCACGCCCGCCCTCACGAGGAACCTGACGGCCGACTGGGAGCTGCTCTCGGCGCGCTCCATGGCGGCGTCCGCCGTACCCGACGTTCTCGCCAAGCACGATCAGGAGACCGCCGCCGCCGCGAAGCAGGGCGAGGCCGGCCACTACCAGCAGGCGCTGGCGCTGCTCGACGCCCCCGACGCGACGATCGCGACAGCCCGCTCGCTGGCGGCCAGCCTGTCCGCGACCGCCGACGTCACCACGCTGACCCAGTGGATCGACCGACAGGCGGCCTATGACGCGGCTCTGCGCCAGCTCTACCGGGCCATGCTGAGCTCGAAGGGGAAGGTCACCGCGGCGGTGCACGCCGCGTTCGCCGCCGAGGAGGCCGCGAAGGCCGCGCTGCCCGCCAGCACCAAGGGGATCGTCGTGATCATGGGCGACATCGCCCGCGGCGGGCTGAACCAGGCCGTCATCGACATCGAGATCGCCCGGGGATCGCTCGCCGCGGCGCTGGCCACGCAGTCCGCGACGCCTGGATCGTCCCCGGTGCCCGGTGCTTCCTCGTCGCCCGCCTCCGAATCGGCCGCGCCGGGGACGACGCCCTCGTCAGGGCCCGCATCGTCGGCCGAACCCGTCCCGTCACCGAGCGCGTCCACGTCCACGCCGCCCGGCGGACCGGACATCTCACCGCCCCCGTAGGACGTCCCCGGAGCCTGCGGCGCGCGGGGCTCATCGGGCGCCCGGGCCGCGGAGACGCCCCGGAGCGGCGCTACACTCCAAGGCAACAACCCCAACCGCCCGGCCCATCGCCACAGTCGTGCGCCGGGCCGGTATCCGAGGTCTCCCGTGCACATTCGCGTCGTCGTCGCCCGTCCGTGGGAGGTCCCAGCCGACCTCCTGATCGTGCCCGTGGTGGGCGAGCCAGCGTTCACCGACGAGCTCGCCGAGCTCGACCGCCGCTCGGGCGGCGAGCTCAGCGCCCTCGCCGCCTTCGGCGAGCTCCGCGCCGGGTCGTCCCGCAGCAAGATGTACCGCGCCGCCCTGGGCGCCCCCGGCGAGCTCCCGGTCCGGCGGGTCCTGGCGGTCTCGACCGTGAAGGCGGACCAGTTCGACCGCGAGGTGGCCCGGCGGCTGGCGGCCTCGGCGCTGCGCCGGCTCATCGCCCGCAACGTCGGCGCTGCGGCGGTGTGGCTCGGGCCGATCGCCGCGGGGCTGGGCGGGGACCAGGCGCTGGCGGCAGAGCTGGTGGCGCGCGGCTTCGTCGAGGGCGGCTTCGAGGCCAAGACGATCTCCCACGAGGACTCCGACGAGGCGCCCCGGCAGCTCGACGAGCTGGTCCTCATCGGCGCCCCTGACGCAGACCGGGCGGCCCTCGCCGCAGGCGCGACGCGCGGCCAGATCATCGGCGAGGGCGCGAACACGGCCCGCCGCCTCGCGAACCGCGCCGCAAATGACGTGACCCCGATCGTGCTCGCCGAGGAGGCGCGCGCCATCGCCGAGGCCAACGGCCTCGCCATCGACGTCCTCGACGAGCATCGCGCGGCCGAATTGGGCATGGGCATGTTCCTCGCGGTGGGCCAGGGCAGCGACAACCCGCCACGCATGATCGTCATGCGCTCCGGCGAGGCGGGCGCGAGGGACGGCCTGGGCCGCCGGCTCGCGCTGGTCGGGAAGGGCGTCTGCTTCGACTCCGGCGGCATCAGCATCAAGTCGGCCGACCGGATGGAAGAGATGAAGATGGACAAGACCGGTGCCTGCACCGTGATCGCGGCCATCGCCACCGTGGCGCGCCTGGCGCCCGGCCTGCCGCTGATGGCCGTGGCCCCGGCCGTCGAGAACATGCCCGGCAGCCACTCCTCGCGCCCCGGCGACGTGGTCAAGGCGCTCAACGGCCTGTGGGTGGACATCATCAACACTGACGCCGAGGGCCGCCTGATCCTGGGCGACGCGATGACCTATGCGGAGCAGCTGGGCGCCACGCACCTTGTCGACGTGGCGACGCTCACGGGCGCCGTCAGCCGGGCGCTCGGCTACCAGGTCACCGGCGGCTTCGCATCGGACGATGCGTGGTGGGACCAGGTGGCCGCGGCTGGCGACCGGGCGGGCGAGCGCTACTGGCGCCTCCCGCTCGTCCCCGACTACCGGCCCGACATGGATTCCTGGTACGGCGACGTGACGAACTCCAGCGCGGCCGACGGGTCGCTGGTCAAGAGCGGCATGTTCCTCGACCAGTTCCACACCGTCCCGTGGGCCCATCTCGACATCGGCGGCACCGGGTATTACCGCAAGACCCAGCCGTTCGCGGCGAGGGGCGCCGGCGGCGTGACCCACGCCACCCTCGTCGAGCTGGCGCTCGCGGGCAAGGGCTGACCTCGGCGGTCCGGCCGGGGGCAGGACTGCCCGAACCATCGGGTCATCCGCGGCGACGTCGGCACCCCGTAGACTCGCCCGCGTGGTGACGCCGCTCGCGATTCTGTTCGGACTGGCCGGCGGGGCGTGGGGCCTCGCCTCGGACCGGATCGCCGTGCGCTGGCCCGCCCACGACGAGGCGGAGATGCCCGCAGGGCGGGCGCCCGGCTGGCGGACGGCGGTGACGGTGCTGATCGGGGCGCTGGGACTCGGGCTGGTGCCCGTCCGCTTCGACCAGGCCCTGCCGGTCGCGGTCTTCGGCGTCTACGTCGTCGCGCTCACGATGCTGCTGGCGACGGACCTCGACCAGCGGCTGCTGCCGAACGAGATCACGCTGCCAGCCATCCCGCTCGCGCTCGTGTTCGGGCTGGCGGGCGCCAACCCGCTCGTGGCGCCCGGGGCGCTCCTGATCGCCGGTGCCGCCGCGGTCGTCCTGCCGCTGCTGCTGCTCGCCTTCTCGATCCCGTTCGGCGCCGGTGCGTTCGGCCAGGGAGACGTCAAGCTGCTCGTCTCGGTCGGGCTCTTGGTCGGTGCCTACCGGCTGGTCATCGGCGTGGTGTACGGGTTCCTGCTGGCTGGGGTGGTGATCGTGGCCCTCCTGGCCGCGCGGCGGATCTCGCTGCGGAGCTTCATCCCGATGGGGCCGTTCCTGGTCATCGGGGCGCTCTGGGCGGTGCTCGGCCCGGGCTGAGCGCTCAACGTCGCACCGTCGGCCAGACGACGCAGAACGGCAGTGCCAGCGGGATGCACTCGCCGCCCGCGCACGCCGCGGACCCCCAGGCGAAGATCAGCAGGAAGGCCGACGCGCTGAGCAGGTTCATGAGGAGGCTGACACCCACTGCCGCGCGTGCCGCCCACCCCGCATCGACGCCCTCCTCGCCCCCTCCAAGGGTCTGCGAACCGATTCCGGTCCGCTCCTGTCGCGGGATCGTACGTCGCGACGGCGCGCCGCAGCGCGCGCCCGACCCGACTCACGGCCCCACTCGCGGCCCCCGCTCGCGGCCGCCTCACGGCCCCCGCCCGCTGATACGATCCTCCGATGGGACGCACGCAGTACGACTTCGTCATCGTCGGGGGTGGCTCCGCGGGCTCGGTTCTCGCCAACCGGCTGAGCGCGGAGCCGGGCAACAAGGTCCTCGTGCTCGAGGCCGGGCGTCCGGACTACGCGTTCGACGTGTTCGTGCACATGCCAGCCGCGCTGACGTTCCCGATCGGCTCGAAGTACTACGACTGGAAGTACGAGTCCGAGCCGGAGCCGCACATGCACAACCGCCGGATCTACCACGCCCGCGGCAAGATCCTCGGCGGCAGCTCGTCGATCAATGGGATGATCTTCCAGCGCGGCAATCCGATGGACTACCAGCGCTGGGCCGGCGACCCGGGCATGGAGACGTGGGACTACGCCCACTGCCTACCGTACTTCCGGCGCATGGAGAGCTGCACGGCCGCGGACCTGAAGGATCCCTGGCGCGGCCACTCCGGGCCGCTCCACCTCGAGCGCGGCCCCGCCAGCAGCCCGCTGTTCGGCGCGTTCTTCGAGGCGGTCCAGCAGGCCGGCTACCAGCTCACCGACGACGTCAACGGCTTCCGCCAGGAGGGGTTCGCGTCCTTCGACCGGAACATCAAGAACGGGCGCCGGCTGTCCGCCTCGCGCGCCTACCTCCACCCGGTCATGGACCGGAAGAACCTCACCGTGCACACCCGCGCCTTCGCCACTCGGGTCATGTTCGAGGGCAGGCGCGCCGTCGGCGTCGAGTACGTCACCGGCAAGGGCGGCGACGAGCGCCACGTGGCGAAGGCGGGCACCGTCATCCTGGCTGGCGGCTCGCTCAACTCGCCGCAGCTGCTCCAGCTCTCGGGCGTGGGCAACGCGGACGAGCTCAAAGCGCTGGGGATCAGCCCGGTCGCGGACGTGAAGGGCGTCGGCGAGCACCTGCAGGACCACCTGGAGGTCTACGTCCAGTACGCGTGCAGGCTGCCGGTCTCGATGCAGCCCGCCCTCGAGACGTGGCGCCGCCCGTGGATCGGCTTCCAGTGGCTGTTCATGCGCGCGGGCCCCGGCGCCACCAACCACTTCGAGGCGGGCGGCTTCGTCCGGAGCAACGAGGACGTTGCCTACCCGAACGTGATGTTCCACTTCCTGCCGCTCGCGATCCGGTATGACGGGAGCAAGCCCGAGAGCGGCCACGGCTACCAGGTCCACGTCGGACCGATGTACTCCGACTCGCGCGGCTCGGTGAAGATCACCTCGACCGATCCCACCGTCCACCCGGCGCTGCGGTTCAACTACCTGTCCACCGAGCAGGACCGGCGCGAGTGGGTCGAGGCGGTCCACGTCGCCAGGAACATCCTCAACCAGAAGGCGTTCGAGCCGTTCAACAAGGGCGAGACCTCGCCCGGCCCGGGCGTCCAGACGGACGCGGAGATCCTCGACTGGGTGGGCCGGGACGGCGAGACGGCGCTCCACCCGTCGTGCACCGCGCGCATGGGCACCGACGACATGTCGGTGCTGGACCCCCTGACGATGGGCGTCCACGGCGTGGACGGGCTGAAGGTGGTCGACGCGTCGTCGATGCCATATGTCACCAACGGCAACATCTACGCGCCGGTCATGATGCTGGCCGAGAAGGCGGCCGACCTCGTCCTCGGGAACACGCCGCTCGCCCCCGAGCGCACCGAGTTCTACCGGCACACGCCCGCCTGAGCGGGTCAGGCACTTCGCGACGCGGGAGGCGTTATGGCGGCCGAGCAGAAGGCCATGTTCATCAACGGCGCATGGTGCGCCGCCGAGTCCGGCGACACGCTCGAGTCGGTCAACCCTGGCACCGGCGACACGTTCGCCACGGTCCCGAAGGGCAGCCGCGTCGACGCCAGGCGCGCGATCGCTGCGGCAAAGGCCGGGCAAGCCGCCTGGGCGCGGCTGTCCGCATTCGACCGGGCGACGGCGATCGAGCGTGTCGGGGCGCTGGTGGAGCAGCGGCGCGAGGCGCTGGCCCGGGCGCTCACCGAGGACCAGGGCAAGCCGATCGCCGAGGCGCGCGGCGAGGTCGAGGAGCTCCTCGTCTACTTCCGGATGGCCGTCGCGGATGCCACCCGCCTCGAGGGGCTGATCCTGCCCTCGTACGACGCCAACAAGCGCGTGCTGGTGTACCGCGTGCCGCGGGGCGTGGTCTCGGTGATCACCCCCTGGAACTGGCCGTACACCATGGCCGGCGAGATCATCCTGCCGGCACTCGCGGCCGGGAACTCGGTGGTCTGGAACCCGGCGTCGAACACGTCCGCCTGCTCGATCGAGATGGCCCGCTGCTTCGCTGACGCCGATCTGCCGGCCGGGGTGTTCAACATCGTCACCGGCCCGGGCCGTGAGGTGGGCGATGAGATCGCGGGCCACCATGACGTGGCCGCCGTGGGGTTCGTAGGCTCGGTCGAGGCGGGCCTGAAGGTCGCCACGCGCGCTGCCGGCAAGGACCAGCTGCTCGAGATGGGCGGCAACGGGCCGCTGGTGGTGCTCGACGACGCCGATCTCGACAGGGCGGTGGAGGCCACGCTCACGGCGTGCTTCCTCAACGCCGGTCAGAGCTGCACGGCGGGTGAGCGGATCCTGGTCCAGGACGCGGTTCACGATGCGTACGTAGAGCGGCTGGCGGCCGCGGTCGCGTCGCGGATCCTACTCGGCAATCCGAGCGACGAGGCCACCACCATGGGCCCGGTCAACAACGAGGCACAGGCCGCCAAGACCGACGCCCACGTCCAGGACGCGGTCAGGAAGGGCGCCCGTGTCGTCGCCGGCGGCCGCAGGGCGAGCGGCTTTGCGACCCCCCTCTACTATGAGCCCACCGTCCTCGACGGCGTCACGGATACCATGGAGGTCGCGCTCAACGAGACCTTCGGGCCGGTGGCGCCGATCACTGTCATCGAATCCGAAGCCGACGCGCTGAGGATCGTCAACGAGTCGCCGTTCGGGCTGCTGGCCGCCGTCTTCACGCGAGACCTGGCCCGTGGGCTCCGGTTCGCCGAATCCGTGAGGACCGGATGGGTCAACATCAACGAAGGCACGAACTACTGGGAATCGCACCTTCCGTTCGGGGGTGGGGCCGGTGCTGACAGCGGCGTGGGCCGCGTCGGGGGGCGCTTCTCCCTGGAGCGCCTGACCGAGCTCAAGACCGTCGTCGTCAACCTGGGCTAGAGGAGACCATGGCCAAGCAGCAGCGCGGCAGCAACCGCGCGCCGAACCGTCCCGCCGCGCCGTCCCCGTCATCGAATCGGCCTTCGGGCCAGCGTCCCTCGACCAGGGGGACCACGGGCGCCTGGCAGCCGAACCGCGTCAAGGCAACGAAGCGGAGCAGCGGGCCCAATCGCACGGCGCTCATCACCATCGGGGCCATCGTCATCGGCGTGCTGATCGTGGCGTTCGTCATGGTCCAGCAGCTGTCGAACTCGCCCTCGTCCTCGACGACGAGCCTGGTGACGCCGCAGATCAAGCTGCCGCCGTCGGTGCCCACCAGCGACCGCACGATGGGCGACCCCAACGCCCCCGTCACGATCGACCTGTACGGCGACTTCCGATGCTCGTCCTGCTACTACTTCACCGAGATGGGGACTGAGGACCAGGTCGTCGCCAACTACGTCGTCCCGGGCACGGCGAAGATCGTCTGGCACGACTTCCTCACGATCGACCTGAGCCAGGGCAACCACGCGTCGCGGGACGCGGCGAACGCCGCGTGGTGCGCCGCGGACCAGGGCAAGTTCTGGACGATGCACGACTGGCTCTACGCGAACCAGTCGCCGACCGAGGACGCCTCCGCCTTCACGCAGGCGCGGCTGCTCGCGATCGGGAAGGCGGCCGGGCTGGACATGACCACGTTCACCACGTGCGTGGAGAACGGGACCCACGTCGCGGCGATCAACCAGGAGATGGCCAGCATCCCGTCCGACGTCACGGGCACCCCGAGCGTGTTCGTCAACGGCAAGTTCGTCGGCAATTCCGGCCAGATCCCCACCTACGACCAGATCAAGGCCGCCATCGACGCGGTCGTCGGAACGTCGCCGGCGCCGAGCGGTTCCGCGTCGCCGACCGCCTCGCCCAGCTGATCTGCGACCCTCGCGCGCAGCACCACGGCCCCCGCGGCGACGCGGGGCCGTCGCGCACCCTGCCGCGCCGGCCATCGGCGGCGTCATACTCCCCTATGACGAATGAGCGATCAGGAGGACCATGGCCGGCCGGCCCCGCAACGAGTCGCAGCGACGGGCGCAGCGCGAGCGGATCCTGTCCGCAGCCGAGGCGCTGCTGGTCACGCACGGCGTCGAGCGGAGCCGCCTCCGTGACGTCGCCGAGTCGGCCGGCGTGTCCGTGGCACCGTCCAGCACTACTTCGAGAGCCGCGACCGGCTGATCGCCGATCTGTTCGACTGGTCCGCGGAGCGACGCCTGCGAGCCTGGACTCATGCGGTCCCCTCGGACGGCGACCCGTGGTCGAGGCTGGTGGCGCTGCTGTACGCCTCCCTGCCCGAGCCGGCGATGTGGCGCTCGCGCATCTGGATCGAGTTCTGCGCCATGGCGCGCGACGACGAACTGCGCGCCAAGCTGGACCGCTTCTACGACGCCTGGCGCCCGCCCTTCCGGGCGGCGATCGAGGAGGGGATCGCATCCGGCGCCTTCGAGCCGGCGGCCCCCGTCGATGACATCGTGGACCTGTTCATCATCCTGGGAGACGGTGCGTCGCTGGGCACGGCGATCCAGGCGCCGGGGCTGGACACCGATCAGCTGCGACGGCTGATGCTCGAGGCTGCCCGCGCCGCACTGCGCCCGCGCGCCTGACTGCCTGCCCAGAACGCCGGAATTCCTAATATGGCGGTGTTACGAGTGGCGCCCGGGGTCGCCTCCGGGGCTGCCGTTCACGTCTCCGCTGCACGAGGAGTCGACCACGATGCCCGACGGAATGCATGTGACTGGCGAGGACGCGACTTCGCCCGCATTCCCCAAGGAGGCGCGTGTCGTCGTCATCGGCGGCGGCATCGTGGGCACGAGCGTCCTGTTCCACCTCACCGAGCGGGGATGGAAGGACGTCGTGCTGCTCGAGCGCAAGCGCCTCACGAGCGGCACCACGTGGCATGCGGCCGGCCTCGTCGGCCAGCTCCGCGCCACCCACAACATGACCGTCCTGGCGGTCTATGCGAAGGAGATGCTCCGCGATCTCGAGCGCCGGACCGGGGACAGCACGGGCTTCGTCCAGCACGGCTCCGTGCTGCTGGCACTCACGCCCGGCCGCTGGGACGAGATCCGACGCAACGCGTCGATGGCGCGCCTGATGGACGTCGAGATGGAGTTCATCGACGCGGCCCGGGTGGGCGAGCTGTGGCCGCTGCTGAACACCGAGGGGATCATCGGCGCTGCGCACCTCCCCCATGACGGGATGGCGAACCCCGTCGACACGACCCTGGCGCTGGCCAAGGCGGCCCGGATGTCCGGTGCCCGCGTGTTCGAGAACACCCGCGTCACCAGGATCGTCCGGCGAGACGGCCGGGTGGCCGGGGTGGAGACCGAGCGCGGGACGATCGACTGCGAGTACGTGGTCAACTGCACGGGCATGTGGGCGAGGCAGCTGGCCGGGCAGGACGACATCGTCGTCCCGCTCCATGCGGCCGAGCACTTCTACCTGATCACCGAGCCGATCGACGCGCTGGCCCCCGACCTGCCGGTGCTGCGTGTGCCCGACGAGCAGACCTACGCGCGCAACGAGGCCGGCAAGCTCATGGTGGGCTTCTTCGAGCCCGGGGCGAAGCCGTGGGCGACCGAGGGCATCCCCGCGGACGCGGAGTTCCTCACCCTGCCCGAGGACTGGGACCACCTCGAGCCGTACATCGTCAAGGCGGCCAACCGGATCCCGGTGTTCGGCAAGGTGGGCATCCAGCTGTTCTTCAACGGCCCCGAGAGCTTCACCCCCGACGACCGCTACATCCTGGGCGAGGCGCCGCAGCTCGACGGCTACTTCGTCGCGGCGGGGTTCAACTCGATCGGGTTCGCGTCGGGCGGGGGGGCGGGTCGCGTCGTGGCCGACTGGGTGGTGGACGGCCGTCCGCCGATGGACCTCTGGGAGGTGGACATCCGGCGGTTCATGCCCTTCCAGCGCAACCGCCGCTACCTGTACCAGCGGACCACCGAGACGCTGGGTCTCCTCTACGACCTGCACTGGCCGTTCCGACAGGTCGAGACCGCGAGGGGCATCCGGCGCTCGCCGCTCCACGACCGGCTGGCGGCGCGCGGCGCCTGCTTCGGCGAGCTGTCCGGCTGGGAGCGGGCGAACTGGTACGCGCCCGAGGGGGTCGAGCCTCGCTACGAGTACAGCTACGGGCGCCAGAACTGGTTCCCGTACTCCGCGGCAGAGCACCGGGCCACCCGCGAGGAGGTGGCGCTGTTCGACCAGACGAGCTTCGGCAAGCTGCTCGTCCAGGGCCGGGACGCCGCGCGCGAGCTCAACCGCGTCTGCACCGCGGACGTGGATGTGGCGCCAGGCCGCATCGTGTACACGCAGTGGTGCAACGAGCACGGCGGCGTGGAGGCGGACGTCACCGTCACGCGGCTGGCCGAGGACAAGTTCCTGATCATCACCGGCGGCGCGTCGACGATGCGCGACCAGGACTGGCTGCGCCGGACCGTGGCGCCAGACGCCCACGTGACCGTCACCGACACGACGTCCGCCGAGGCGGTGATCTCGATCATGGGCCCGCGCTCGCGCGAGCTCCTCCAGACGCTTGCCGACGCCGACCTCTCGAACGCCGCGTTCCCGTTCGGCACCGCCCGCGAGATCGACCTCGGCTTCGCCTTCGCGCGGGCCGCCCGCGTCACCTATGTCGGCGAGCTGGGCTGGGAGCTGTACGTCCCGACCGAGTTCGCGACCCACGTGTACGACACGATCGTCGAGGCCGGTGCCCCGTTCGGCCTCGTCCACGCCGGCTACCACGCGCTCAACAGCCTCCGGATCGAGAAGGCGTACCGGAGCTGGGGCCACGACGTGAGCGACGAGGACACGCTCCTCGAGGCCGGCCTGGCGTTCACCGCGGCGTGGGACAAGCCGGGCGGATTCATCGGCCGCGACGCGCTCCTGCGCCAGCGCGAGGCAGGCGTCGGCCGCCGGCTGACCGTGCTCGTCCTCGACGACCCCGAGCTGCTGCTCTACCACAGCGAGCCGATCCGGCGCGACGGCGAGCTCGTCGGCTGGATCACCTCGGCGATGTTCGGCCACACCATCGGGCGCTCGATCGGCTTGGGCTACGTCCGGCGCGCTGACGGCCCGGTGACCGCGGACTGGATCGCGGACGGCGCGTACGAACTCGAGGTCGCGACCCAGCGGGTCCGCGCAACCGCATCGCTGCATGCCCCATACGACCCGTCCAACAGCCGGATCCGAGGCTAGGGCGATGAACCGCCGCACCGGCCGCCGCGATCGGCCGGCCGCCGCTTCGGCGACGCCGGCCGTCAGGCCCGGGCTCGTCGGCAGCCGCTACGAGCCCATCGACCGCCGCGACCTCGAGCGGATCCACGACACGGCGCTGCGGCTGCTCGAGGAGGTGGGCTACGTGGGCGCGACGCCACCCGGACCACATCGACGCGGCGCTCGAGGCAACGATCCGGGGCGCCTTCGACCGCCAGCTCCCGAGAGAGGTCATGCGGCCCGGGTCCAGCCGCTGGTAGGAGACAGAGGAGGCCCGTCGTGCAGAGCCAGGCGCGCGTAGTGATATCGGCGGCGGGTCGATGGGCATCAGCCTCCAGTACGGGCTGGCCCTGGAGGGCTGGACGGACTCGCTCCTGGTCGAGAAGGGCGAGCTGACCTTCGGCTCCACCTGGCACGCGGCCGGCCAGTGCCCCTCGTTCATCGCGGACTACACCCTGGCCAAGGTGCACGCCTACTCGAACAAGCTGTACGCGGAGCTCAAGGCGATGACCGGCGAGGCCACCGGCTGGCATGCCACCGGCGGCATCCGGTTCGCCGCTAACCGGATGGAGCTCGACCACTTCCGGCGAGTCGAGGGCGTGGCGGCGCTGGTGGGCTTCCGGATGCAGGGTGCGGCTCAGGCGCCGAAGCGCGCGGGGCTGAACGGCCGCAGCTCCGACGGGTCCGCCCCGTCGAGGATCGTCGAGGCGAGCAGCGCGCCGGTCCTCGGCGCGAGCGTCAGGCCGAGCATCGCGTGCCCGGTAGCCACGTAGACCTGCTCGAAGGGCGCCAGCCGCCCGATGCAGGCGATCCCGTCGGGCATCATCGGGCGGAGGCCCGCCGACGCGGCCAGCGTCGGGGCGTCGGGGTCCCACGCGCGGAAGTAGCGGCCCGGCGCGGTCCGGATCGCCCGGAGGCGGACCGCGCTGATCCTCTCGTCGAGTCGGCCGAACTCCATCGTGCCCGCGACCCGCGTGCCGCCATCGAGCGGGGTCACGGCCACGTGGGCCTCGGAGAGCATCACGACCGGCGCCATGTCCAGCTGGGCGGGCACGTAGTCCACGCTGTACCCCTTGCCGGGGCGGACGGGCAGCCGGGACCCGAGCAGCGCCGCCACCCGGCCGCTCCACGCCCCGGCGGCGATCACGAGCGCGTCGGCGCGCACGGAGCTGGAGGCGCCGGGCACGCGGTCGACGTCGCCGCCAGGCTCCGGCCCGCCCGAGGGACCGGCCACGGCGCCGAAGTCGCCGCGA
>JBJKRU010000045.1:0-10583 GCA_046704485.1 Candidatus Limnocylindrales bacterium
CAGACCGCCTCGCGACGGGCGGACCGACACGCGACGGGCGGACCGACTCGCGAGGGAGCAGACCGCCTCGCGAGTGGGGAGAGCCCGTCAGCCGCCGGCGCGCGGACCACCGGGGAGAGCCCGTCAGCCGCCGGCGCGCGGACCACCGTGGAGGCGCCCGTCAGCCGCCGGCGCCGCGGACCACCGCCGGCCTGCCGAGCCGCTCGCCGGCCTGCGTGATCCGCCAGCCTGCTGCCGCGCCACCCACGCGGAGCCTGCGGGCGGCCCGCCGCGAGGGGATCGGCCGACGGTATCCTCCGCCGATGCCCGAACGCCTGCCCCATCCCGGCGCCTCCTTTATCCGCGAGCATGAGGTGCGTGTCGGCGATCGACGCCTGTCGGCGGGCATGAGCCGGCCGCAGGACGGACCGGACGACTGGTGGCTCTCGGTCCTCTGGGTCACCGATGACGAGGGAGTTGTCAGCTTCCGGGATGTCGGCCCCGCGGCCGGCCCGCCGCCGGAACCACCGCTTCACCACCTCGGCCCGTCGCTGGCGGGCAACCTCTCGGGCCTGATCCGCGAGGTGGACGGCCGCTGGTCGATGCGCCTGGTCCCGCTGTACCTCCCCGAGGACGAAGCGCAGCCGTGGCGCTGCCCGCTCGTGGTCCGGACGGCGTTCCAGTTCGAGCCCGCCCTTGCCGCCACGCTCGGCCCGAACCAGTTGGCGGACCGCGTCCTCGGCGCGTTCCGCCGAGCGGTGGAGTCGCTTCGGGGCCGCTGAGGAGCGGCGCTCGGCGCGCTGCCCCCGCCCGGGCACCACGAGGGGGAATAGACTCGTCGCATGGGCGATCTGTTCGACGAGTTCAAGCGGGAGCTGGAGCGCCGCCGCGCCGAGGCTGAGGGCCGGAGTGTGGACGAGGGGCCTGGGCACTCCGAGGAGCACGAGGGCGACGAGGGGGAGGGCGTCGACGCCTCGGACGGCCTTGAGGGGGGCGAGCCGGACGAGCCCGAGGAAGACGGCTCCCGGCGCGACTCACGTTTCGAGGAGCCCGTCAGGATTCGGCATCGCGCCTCCGGAGGCGGCCGTGGCAACCGGCCGCGCCGTCCCGTCGGCGGCCCGAACGACGGTGCCCGACCTCCGTCCGTGCGCCAGCTGATCCAGCGCGCCGGCCTGATCATCGTCGTCGCCGCGATCCTCCTGTTCCTCTTCCTGTTCGGCACCGTCGTCAATCTCTGGACCGACGTCGCCTGGTACCAGAGCGTCGGCTTCGTGTCCGTGTTCTGGACGCGGCTCGGCGTGCAGGTGGGCCTGTTCGTCCTCGGTCTCGTCGTGACCCTGGTGTTCCTGCTCGCCAACCTCTGGCTGGCCGGGCGGCACACGCCGCCCTTCGATGCGGCACGGCCGGGCCGCATCAGGGCGATGTTCGACCGCTTCGCCGAGCAGCAGCGCCAGGCAGAGCACAACGCGCGGCTCCGTGGCGAGACGCCATTCGGCCCCGGCGGGCCCTTCGGTCCGGGGATCCGCGTGAGCGGCCTCGAGGGCGAGGTCCCCGACCTGACCCCGCTCGCCAAATGGGCCATCGCGGGCCTGTGCGTGCTGGTGGCGCTGGGCGTCGCCGGAGCCCTGTCCGGCGCCTGGGACACGATCCAGCTTTGGGTCCACCGGGTGCCCTACTCGCCCACTAGCTCCGTCACCGACCCGATCTTCGGCAAGGACATCAGCTTCTTCCTGTTCGAGCTGCCGTTCTGGCGGCTGCTCCAGTCCGTGGTCAACGGCCTGCTCCTGACCGCCCTGCTCGTGGCCGGCGCGCGCTATCTCGTGGCGGCGATGCGCGGCGGCGAGGTGTTCGTCACCCGGGTCCGCGTGCACCTGGCCGTGATCGGCGGGCTCTACCTGCTGTCCATCGCATTCGGCTACCAGCTCGACAAGTTCGAGCTGGTCTACAGCCAGGCCGGCGTCGCGACCGGCGTTGCGTTCACGGACGCCCACGCTCGCTTCATGGCGTATGACGTGTTGACCGTGCTCTCCGGAATCGCCGGCGCCCTGCTCGTGGCGGGGGCATTCACGCGCTGGATGTGGCCGCTGGGCGTGGTCGTCGGCGTGTGGTTCGCGGCCTCGATCCTCCTCGGCAGCGTCTACCCGGAGATCATCCAGCGCTTCACGGTGGACCCCAACCAGTACGCGCAGGAGCAGCCGTACATCGGCAACAACATCGCCATGACGCGGCTCGCGTTCGGGCTGAACCAGTGGAATGGCACGCCGTATGACGGCACCGGCCAGCTCACCCAGTCCGACCTCACGACTGAAGCGACCACCTTCGCCAACGCGCGCCTCTGGGACTACCGCCCACTCCAGCAGACGCTCGATCAGTTGCAGACAGTCCGCCAGTACTACACGTTCTCGGACGTGGACACCGACCGCTACCAGATCAACGGCGACCTCCGCCAGGTCATGCTGTCGGGCCGCGAGCTCGCGAGCAACCAGATCGGCACGGGCTGGGTGAACCAGCGCATCGTGTACACCCACGGCGTGGGCGTGGCCATGGTGCCGGTCAACCGCGTGACATCAGAGGGCCAGCCGGAGCTCTGGATCAAGAACCTGCCGCCCGTCTCATCCAACGGCGCCCCGCAGGTGACCCAGCCTCGGATCTACTTCGGGGAGACCGACAACCACTACGTCGTGGTCGGCGCCCAGCAGAACGAGTTCGACATCCCGGCGGGCAATGGGGGCAGCGACACCACCACCCGGTGGACCGGCACCACGGGCGTGCCGCTCGACAACATGCTCAGCCGGCTGATGTTCGCGGCGAGGTTCCAGGACCTGGACCTGCTGATCTCGAACCAGATCACCTCGCAGAGCCAGCTGCTGTTCCACCGCACGCTCGATGACCGGATCGGCCTGATCGCGCCGTTCCTGAAGCTGGACAAAGACCCCTATCTCGTGATCCAGAACGGCCGGCTCGTGTATGTGCAGGACGCCTACACGATCAGCGACCGCTTCCCGCACGCCAACTCCTTCGACGGGTCGTCGCTGGGCGGGAGCTCTGGACTTGACGGCCAGCAGTTCAACTACATCCGCAACAGCGTCAAGATCACGATGGACGCCTACGACGGGACGCTCCACTTCTACGTGAGCGACCCGAACGATCCCCTCATCCGAGCGTGGGAGGGCGTGTTCCCGACGCTGTTCCAGCCGATGTCGGAGATGCCCTCGGGCCTGCAGGCGCACATCCGCGTGCCCGAGGAACTGTTCAACGTCCAGACGCGGATGTACGGGCAGTACCACGTCACCGACACGCTGACGTTCTTCAACAAGACCGACAGCTGGACCCCGCCCGCAGACTCGGGCAACAGCCAGAGCTTGCCGACAGAGGCGTACTACGTGGTGATGCGCCTGCCTGACCAGCCGAAGGCCGAGTTCCTGCTGCTCCAGCCGATGATCGCGGCGAGCCGGCCGAACATGGTGGCGTGGGTGGCCGCGCGCAACGACGCGCCCAACTACGGGGCCGTGCGCGTCTACCAGTTCCCGGCCGACCAGACGATCTTCGGGCCGGTGCAGATCGAATCGCGCATCGACGCCGACCCGACGATCAGCGCCCAGATCACGCTGTGGAACCAGAGCGGCAGCTCGGTTGTGCGCGGCAACCTCATCGTCGTGCCGGTGGGCAACGCGCTGGTCTACCTCCAGCCTGTCTACCTCCAGTCGAGCTCCTCGAAGTTCCCGCTGTTCCAGAAGATCGTCGTGGCCAGCCCCACGGCCGTCACCTGGGCGAACACGCTCGACCAGGCTCTGACGAACCTGCTGGTCGCCCAGGCAGGCGGCGGGAATGGGCCTGGCGAGTCGCCGGGACCGGGCGCCTCTCCCGGCCCGAGTGCGTCGCCGGGACCGGGCGCCTCGGCCACCCCCGCTCCGACGGTGTCGCCGGGCGGGACGCTGCCGCCTGACGTGGCCGGTTTGGTGACCTACGCCAACGACCACTTCAACCTGGCGCAGCAGGCGCTCCACAACGGCGACTTCGCCACGTACGGCGCCGAGATGCAGAAGGTCCAGACGGCGCTGCAGCGCCTCGGGCAGCTGACCGGCAGCAGCGTGCCGACGCCCGCCCCGTCACTCCTGCCATCGCCGTCGGCGGCGCCCTGATCCCATGGCGGCGCCTCCGGCACCGCCGGCCGTCCGCGCGACCGCGACAGCGCGCCTCCCGTTGCGGTCTGCCGTCGCGGCCGGCGTGGTGGTGACGCTCGTCCGGCCGGCCACGTGGGTGGTGGCGCTTGCCGGGTTCCTCGCAGGGGGTGGCGTCATCGCGCTCGCCTGGCCGATCACCGTGCTGCCCACGACGTCGGGCGTCCAGAACCTGCTCGGGGCGCCGATCAGCACGCTCGCCTTCGGCGACCCGTCGCCCGAGCTGGTGCGGGCCGCCGTGATCCTCGGCGTCCTCGGCGTCGTGCTGCTCGTCGCCGGCCTGGTGATCGGCTCGTGGGCTGAGCGGCGAGTGATCCTGCTGGACCTCGACGGGGCGGCGGACGAAGGCTACACGCCACGGCAGCCGCACGACGGAGCGCCGAGCACGGGCCGGATCGCGCTCGTGCGCGGCCTGTCCCTGGTCCCGCCGACAGTCGTCTTGGCCCTCTCGTGGCCGGCCATCTACAGCGTCACGTACCAGGAGCTGATCCTCCCGGAGGACCTTGCGACGCCCCTGCCCATCCGCGTGATCGCGCAGGTTCCGCTGCAGTTGGCCGCCTTGGTCGTGGCCTGGCTGCTGGCCGATGCGGCGGCTGCCGTGGGCGTCCGCCGCCTGATGACCGAGCGTCGCAGCGCGATCGCCGCCTGGGCTCTCGGCTGGGTGGACCTCGCGAGGCGCGCCCATCGGATCGTGCCCATCGTGCTCCTCGGGGACCTCGCGCTCCTCGTCGCCGTCGGCCCGGCGCTCGCGGCGGCGGCCGTCGCCTGGGTCCGCGTCCGCGAGGCGCTCGAGCTGTCCCCCAGCTCCCCGATCGGCATCGTCGTCGTGGCGTTGTGGGTCGGGATCTGGCTGGGTGCGGTGGTGCTGGCAGGTGTCGGTTCAGCCCTCCGCTCGGCGCTGCTCACCCTAGAGGGCGCCATCCGCTCCTGACGCCGCCCAGAGGTTCCCGTCACCATGGCGGCGCCTCGTGCGTCCCGATGCGGTCGCGGTCCCCTGTTCGCGCGCCTGTTACACTCCGGCACGCCGCCGCGACGTCATCGTCGCCCCTCTAGAGGCCATCCTTCGCCGCATGGACCAGATCATTACAACCGTCCAGGACGCCATCGGCGGGTTCGTGGGGAACCCGGTCGTCAAGATGGCCTTCCAGGCCGCCGTGATCTACTACTTCATCCTCTGGCTGGCCGCGGCCTACTGGGCGTTCCGCGACATGCAGCTCCGGAGCGACAACCCGATCCTGCCGTACCTGGCGGCCGCGCTCATCGTCCTGTTCAACGTCTTCTTCCCGCTCGGCGTGATCGTCTACCGGATCATCCGGCCGCAGGAGAAGATCGGCGAGGTCTACGAGCGCAACCTGGCCGAGGAGGCGCTCCTGGCCGAGGTCGAGTCAGTGCACTCGTGTCCCGTCTGCAGGCGTCGCGTGCAGGACGAGTGGATCGTCTGCCCCACGTGCCGCACGCGCCTCAACAAGGTGTGCGCCAGCTGCGGTCGGCTCGTGGGTCTGGACTGGGAGCTCTGCGCCTGGTGCGGCCGCGACTTCGACCGCGTGGACCGCGCGTCGCTCGAGTCGCTGCCCGGGCCGACGACCCAGGTTCGGGTCGGCACGCCGTCGGCCAAGCCTCGGGCCATGACGTCGCTGCCGCGACGCGCACCGAAGAGCGGCGCCGCCAATGGCGCGCCGGGCCCCCTGCCGGAGCCTTGACCCGAGCGGACCTCCCCGGGAGCGGGTCCGAGAACGGCGGCCCGGATGAGGGCGCCGCCGGCCAGCACAGTGACGGCCACCACAGCGAGGGCCCTCCGCTCGCCGCCGATCACAGCGACGGCCATCGTGGCGACGGCCCTCCGCTCGACGACGACGGTCTGCCGCGGCTGACGCTGTTCGGCCTGACGGGTCGAGCTGTGCCCGCCGTGTATGCCATCGCGTGGATCGCCTCGCTGCTGGGCGTTGGCACCGTCGTGATCTCGATCACGGGCGCCCAGAACCCGCTGGCCCGGTGGCTGTTCGTCGCGGGCCTGGTGCTTCTCGCGATCGGCCTGCTCGCGGCCGCCGGCTCCCAGGCGACCGAGCGCATGCGCCGGCCCTCGCTCGCGTTCCGCGGCCCGGCGCCGGTGCTCGCCTTCGGTGTCGTGGCGCTGGTCACGCTGCTCGCCACCCTGGTCGTCCTCGTGCCGATGGAGGCGTTGGGCGTGGATCCGGGAGGGCCGTTGGGCACCGCGGTCTCGCTCGCCGTCACGACGCTCGTGTTCATCGGCACCGTGCGCCTGCTCGTTGTGGGGACTGGGGCCCTCTCGTGGGGCGAGATGGGCTTCTCGCGATCGCCCGGCGGCGCAGCCGCCGACCTCGTCACCGGGGCCCTGCTCGCACTGCCCGTGGTGGTCGTGGAACTCATCCTGGTCGTGTTGCTGCAGGCGTACATCGGCACGCCGTCGAGCCCACTGCCGCCCGCCACCTCAACCGCGGCACTCATCTTCAACCTGGTCTCCGCCGCCATCCTGGCGCCCCTTGGGGAGGAGGTCTTCTTCCGCGGCTACACCACTACGGCCTGGGCGCGCGCGGTGGGCGCGCGGTCCGCGATCATCCGGGGCGCCCTCTTCTTCTCCTTCGCCCACATCGCGACGTTGTTCGCGACCTCGTTCTCCACGGGCCTTGCGGTCGCCATCGCGCAGTTCCTGGCGCTGCTCCCCGCCGGGCTGGCGCTCGGCTGGGTCTTCCTGGCACGCCGCTCCATCTTCGCCTCGATCGGCCTGCACGGCACATACAACGCGTTGATCGTGCTCATCGCCTTCGCGGGGACCACCGTCCGAAGCTGACCAAGGCGCGGTGGTGGAGGCATGGCCGCCCGCGGCCCGAAAGGCGCGGCCAAGCCCTGGCGGCCGCAGCTTGTAAGGCGCGGCCAAGCTCCCGGCAGTCCGCGGCCCGAAAGGCGCGGCCAAGCTCCCGGTGAGCGGCCGCTAAGGATGCGTCCGTAGGCTTCGTCGTGTTCCCGGATCCGGACGGCGGGAGGAATCGGCGGGCTTCCGTCGTTCGGGTCCGGGGACACCAGCGGGGCCCTTGGCGCCTCTGGTGGACGCCTCCGCGACCTGCCGCAGCACCGCCAGCGGAGTTCGGCCCGATGACCAGCGACCCCGTCCCCAACGCGCAGGCGCACCGGCCGGCGACGCGCTCAGTCCGGGACCTTCCCGCCGCCGAGCGCCCCCGCGAACGGCTCGCCCTGCGCGGCCCCGGCGGGCTCTCGGCGGCGGAACTGATCGCGGTCGTGCTCGGGACCGGCGGCGCCGGGCGGAGCGCTGTGGCGGTCGCCGAGGAGGCGCTGGCGCGGCATGCCTCGGTGGGCGCCCTGGCCCGGGCGAGCGACGCGGAGCTGGCGGCGATTCCCGGTGTCGGCGCGGCCAAGGCGGCTCGCCTAGCGGCAGCCTTCGAGCTGGGTCGCCGTTCCGTGGCGGACTGGCCGGCCGGTCGATGGACGATCCGCTCGCCGCGCGACGTCGCGGACCGGCTCCTCGTGGAGATGGGCCGACTCGAGCGAGAGGAGCTCCGCGTGATCTGCCTCAACGCCAAGAACGTTGTGCAGCGCGTGTCCACCGCGTACGTCGGGAACGTCTCAGCCTCGCTCGTCCGTGTGGGCGAGCTGTTCCGCGACGCCGTCCGTCTGGATGCCTCGGGGGTGATCCTCGTCCACAACCACCCGAGCGGGGATCCGACGCCCTCGCCTGATGACCTGCACCTCACCGCGGAGGCGGTTGCCGCGGGACGCCTGCTCGACATCGACGTCCTCGACCATGTGGTCATCGGCCACGACGCCTGGATCAGCCTGCGCGACCGGGGGGTCGGCTTCGACCGGCCGGGGATGCGCGCGGCGTAGGCCGGCTTCGACAGGCCGGGGATGCGTGCGGCGTAGACTGGGATTGGGCGCCGGACTTGGCGCGCGGCGCAGCCCGGGATTGGGCGCCCTTCACTTCCACCTGGTGTCTCGACTGCCGTCACGGGAGATACTGGCGCGGCAGCCGGAGACGCCCCTGGAGGATCAAGGTGCCCATCGAGTCCATCCGCGTCGAGTCGCCGTTCGGGGTGACGGTTGAGCAGCGGATCCAGGTCCATGAGCCCCGCTCCGACCGGCTGCTGGTGACCCTTCCCGGCCGCGCCTACCTCGTCAGCTACCCGGCACTGTTCCACATCGGCCAGATGGCCTATGGGCATGGCTGGGACGTGCTGCCGGTGCAGTACGGCTTCCAGCTCGGCGGTGTTCTCGAGGCAGGCCAGGAGCCGCTCTTGGCGGAGGACGTGCAGCTCGCGACGTCGCCGGTGCTGCAGCGCGGCTACCGCAACGTGTGCGTGGTCGGCAAGTCCCTCGGCACGCCGCTGGCCATGGAGCTGGCCATGGAGCTGGCGGGGACAGCAGCAGCCGAGTCGGTCTCGAGGATCCTGCTCACGCCCATCGGCTCGGCGCTCGCGCCCGCCGATGGCATCAGGACGCTGGCGATCATCGGGACAGCTGACCCGCTGTACGCCCCGGGACTCGCGACGGACACGGCGACGACCACGTGGCGCGTGTTCGAGCGCCTCGACCACGGCCTCGTCGATGAGGGCGACTGGCGCTTCTCGATCGAATCGCTGGCGGCCATCGTCGCCGCGTGCGAGGAGTTCATCGGCTGAGGCGTGCGGCCGGCTCCGGCGCGCGCCCTGCGAGCCCGTTCACCGGGCTGGTGACCCACCGTCACCAAATCCGGCGCGGAGATGCCCACGAAGACGCCAGCAGTCAACGCAGCGCCATCCGAAATCGCAAACGGTGACGCGGGGCCACCATGTTGCTCGAATCTCGGGCATCCCGTCGCCTCAAGAGCGAAATGCGGCCCAGTTTGGTGATCCACGCCCACCACGCCGAGACGTCACGACGCGTGGTGATCCACGCCCGCCACGCCGAGACGCCACGACGCGTGGTGATCCACGCCCACCACGCCGAGACGTCGACACGCTATGACCAGCGGCCCACGCCAGCGCCGGCCCCCCCGAGGACCATGGGTCCCCTGAAGACACACCCGCGGATGAGCCCGTGGTCGGGGCGGCTCGTGGCGTCCGGGCTGGGTCAGGCGAGCGGCAGCCGGACGGTGAACGTCGTCCCCGCGCCGCGACCGGCGCTGGCCGCGGCGACCGAGCCGCCCATCGCCTCGACCAGCGACCTCGTGATCGCCAGGCCCAGGCCGCTGCCGCCCGCCGCCCGCGAGCGTGACGGGTCGGCGCGGTAGAAGCGGTCGAAGATGCGGGCCGCCTCGGCGGGCTCGAGGCCGGGGCCGTCGTCGCGCACCGTCATCACGCCGGTTCGCCCCTCGGGTCGGAGGCCCAGTGCCACCGAGCCGCCGTCCCGTCCGTACCGAAGGGCGTTGCCGATCAGATTGTCGAGGACCTGGGCGAGGCGCATCGGGTCGGCCAGGACGCGCAGGGGCACGACGTCGATCGACACGGTGATCGACCGGGTCGCGGCGGCGGCTCGGTGGCGCTCGCGCGCGTCGGCCAATGCCGCGCCCGCGTCGACTGGGCCGATCGCGAGCTGCAGGTCGCTCGACTCCGCCCGCCAGAGGGTGGCCAGGTCGTCCACGAGACGCTGCAGGCGCTCGGTCTGCTCGCCCAGCACGCGCCATGCGTCAGGCCCGGGTGTGAACACCCCAGCCTCGAGGCCCTCGACGTAGCCGCGGACCGACGCGATGGGCGTCCGCAGTTCGTGCGCGACATCGCCGATCAGGTCGCGGCGGCGCTGCTCCTCGGCCGCCAGGCCCGCGGCCATCGCGTTGAACGACGCCGCGAGCTCGCCCAGCTCGCCGTCCGCCGGAGGCACGGGATGCGAGTAGTCGCCCGCCGCCACGCGCCGGCTCGCGGCGGCGAGCTCGTCGATCGGCCGCGACAGGCGGGTCGCGAGCAGCACGGACGCCACCACGGCCACGACGACCGCGGCTGCCAGGCCAAGCCAGATCGCGGTCCCGACCGCGTCACCGAAGGCCGCGCTCAGGAGCGGGTCCATCGTCCCGGTCGAGCCGGTGCCGCCCATCATGCCGCCGGAGCCCGTGCCCATCATGCCGGCGCGGCCCATGGCGTCGTTGAAGGCGCCGGGCGCCGCCAGCCAGACGCCGAAGGCGGCCGCCGCGACGCCGACCGCTGCCACGGCCAGGTTGGCGGCCAGGAGGCGCCACCGCAGGCGGCCGAGCTCGCGGGGGCTCACGTTGCGTCCGCCCGGCTCATGGCGCGTCCGTCCGCAGCCGGTACCCGACGCCGCGCACGGTCTCGACGAAACGCGGCTGGCCTGTCCCGTCGCCCAGTTTGCGACGCAGGTTCGCGACGTGGACGTCGAGGACGTGCTCATCGCCCACCCAGTCCTCGCCCCATGCCGCGTCGAGCAGCTGCTGGCGCGTGAGCACCACGCCGGGGTCGCGGG
>JBJKRU010000046.1:0-28723 GCA_046704485.1 Candidatus Limnocylindrales bacterium
GGGCAAGCCTGCTGCCAGCCCCTCGCCGAACGCGTCGGCGACGGCCGCGCCCACGCCAGCCAGCTCGCCCGACGTCGGCCCGGTGACGGTGGACGTTGGCGCCGACGGCTCGTACACGACGCCGCTCGACCTCTCGGCGGGCGACTGGGAGATCGTGGTCACGGCCATCTCGACGGACGGCAAGACCAACTCGCAGGTGCGCCACGTCTCGATCAAGTATCAGGGCGTCAACCTGGTGGTCAGCATCAAGGGCGGCAACGCATGGCTCAAGGTGTGGGTTGACGGGGTGATCTCGCCGGTGACTGGCGCGGGCGGCGTCGTCTACAACCCGGGCAAGGTGCTGACCTTCACCGCCCAGCACTCGATCGAGGTGCGCACCGGGAAGTCCAGCGCGACCTACTTCACCCTCAACGGGCAGGACCTGGGCCACATGTCGAGCTCGGGCAACCCGGAGACGTGGCTGTTCGCGCCCCCGAACCCGCCGCAGAAGACGAACCGCACCTGACGTGGCCGACCCGCTGGTCGAGCACGCCCGTCGGCTGCAGGCCGCCTGCATCGAGCGGGGGCGGACGGTGGCTGCCGCCGAGTCGTGCACTGGCGGCCTGGTGGCCCACCTGATCACCGAGGTGCCCGGATCGTCGGGCTACTTCCGCGGAGGTGTCGTGGCCTACAGCGACGACGTCAAGCAGGTGGCGCTGGGCGTGCCCGGGGAGACGCTTCGGGCGCACGGGGCCGTCTCCGCGCAGGTGGCGCTCGCAATGGCCGAGGGCGTCCGCGCGAGGCTGGGCGCGCACGTCGGGGCGGGCGTCACTGGGATCGCGGGTCCGGACGGCGGCACGGGGTCCAAGCCCGTCGGCCTCGTGTACGTCGCTGTCGCGGGTGGTCGTCAGCCAATCGTGAAGCGGTTCGTCTGGGCCTACGACCGGGAGGGCAACAAGCGCGCCAGCGCGGAGGCCGTCCTGCAGCTGCTGGTCGAGGCGGTGGAGGAAGAGGGGTGAACGTCCGCGACAAGGCGGAGATCGGCGCCGGGCTGGCGCCGGCCCGCAGGTCGCGTGCCATCGTGCCGGGAGAGCGGATCCACGTGGTCGGGGCGCAGGGTGCTGGGGCATCGGCAGCCGCGATCCTCGCTGCGTGGTCCGGCGCGGACGTGGACGGGTGCGATCCGGGTGGGCCCAGCCAGTACGCCCCCGCCCTGGACGCCGTAGGGGTGCGGGTTGCGTCGGCGCACGACCCGGCCCACGTGCTCGGCTCGCGTCACCCCTCGCGGCTGGCGGTGACCAAGGCGCTCACCGCGATCGATCCCGACAACGCGGAGCTCGGCGCCGCACGCAGTGCCGGGGTCCCGCTCGAGCCCTGGCAGCAGGTGGTGGCGGACGCGGCGCACGGGCGGCTCCTGATCGCGGCCGCCGGGACGCACGGCAAGAGCACGACGGCGGGCTGGCTGGTCCACACGCTCGCGCGCCTCGATGCGGATCCGGGAGCATTCGTCGGGGCGTTGCTTCCAGCCCTGCTCACCGGGATCGGCGTGCCGGCGACGGCGCGCCGCGGGGCGGGGGAGGCCTTCGTCGTCGAGGCCGACGAGTACGCGGGCAACTTCGACCCGTACCGGCCGGGCATCACCGTGCTCACCTCAGCGGAGTGGGACCACCCCGACGTGTTCGCGGACCGTGAGGCCGTGCTCGACGCGCTCGAGGCCTGGATCCGCCGCGGGGCCGGGGCACGCGGACCGGGCGACCGCGAGCCGGTGCTGGTGGCCAATGTCGGGGACCCGGGCGCAGCCACGCTGGCGGGGCGCCTCGCCGACTGGCCGGGCCGGATTGTCCGGACGAGCTTGGACCCGGCCCCGGGCGCCGTGGACGTGGCGGGCGAGGTCACGGCCGCGGACCCTGGCGGGACCACGTTGCGCGTGTCGGCGGGCGGCGCCGCCCACACGATCCGCCTGCCCACGGCGGGCCGGCACAACGCCGCCAACGCGCTCGGCGTGGTCGGCGCCTGCCAGGCGGCCGGGCATGCGCTCGGCCCGGTGCTCGGCGCGCTGGTGAGTTTCGGCGGTGTGGGCCGGCGCCTCGAGCTCAAGGGCGAGGCTCGGGGCGTGGTCGTGTACGACGACTACGGTCACCACCCGACGGCCATCCGCGAGACCCTCGCTGCGGTCCGCCAGCGGGTTCCCGGCCGCCGGGTGTGGGCGGTGTACGAGCCCCTCACGTTCCACCGGACGGCAGCGCTGCTCGATTGGTTCGCTGATGTCCTGGCCACCGCCGACGCCGTCGCCGTCGCCGACATCTGGGCAGGCCGCGACCCGGACACCTCCGTAGCGTCGGCGTCGGGCCTGGCCGAGGCCGTCGCGCGGCGGAACCCGGCCATCCCCGTGGCGGCGCCCGGCTCGGTGGAGGCGACGGCACGCTGGCTGGCCGGGCACGTCCATGACGGGGACGCGGTGCTGGTGATGGGCGGCGGCAGGTCCTACCGGATCGCGGACCTCCTCCTGGAGCATCTGGGGGAGCGATGACCCTGAGCTACGCGGCCGCGTATGACCTGCTTGGTGCGTTCACGCGCGCCAGGATCGACCATGACGGCGACGCATTCACCGATCTGTTCGCGCCCGAGGCCGAGGTGTCGCTCGACCCGTTCGCGACGCCGCTCACCGGACACAACGCCCTGCGGGCATACTTGCTGGCAGCGGCGGACGCCGAGCGCTGGTACGACCTGGCGATCGAGCGGCACTGGGTCTCAGGAGACACGGTCCTCGCCGCGTGGCACGCCAGCTGGACCCGGTCCTCGGACGAGGCGAAGGTTCGGCAGGCAGGCTTCCTCTCCGCCGAGGTTGGGGGGGACGGGCGCATCGGGCGCCTGCGGACCTGGACGGTGACCCGCGAGCACCTCGCGGGCTGAAGGGAGCGTCGATGGCGGGCGAGGTCTCGTTCGATGTGGTGTCGGACTTCGACGAGCAGGAGCTGCGCAACGCGCTCGACCAGGTCCGGCGCGAGGTCATCCAGCGCTACGATCTCAAGGGTGCGCACGTGGAGCTGACCCAGGAGAAGTCGCGCTTGGTCTTGGTCACCGACAGCGACATGCACGCCAAGGCGGTGCGTGACCTCATCGAGTCGAAGGCGGTTCGGCGCAGCCTGTCGCTCAAGATCTTCGATTGGGGTGAGGTGCTGCCGGCCGGGGGCAGCAGGGTGCGCCAGGAGGTCGCTCTGCGACGCGGCCTGCCAGACGACCTGGCCCGCAAGATCGTCAAGCTGATCAGGGACGAGTTCCCCAAGGTCCAGCCGCGTGTCCAGGGCGATGCCGTCCGGGTCGCCGGCAAGAGCAAGGACGAGCTGCAGCGGGTGATCGGGCGCCTCCGGGAGCTCGATGAGACCGTGCCGCTCCAGTTCGAGAACTACCGCTAGGAGGGTCCCGATGCCGGGAGCCAAGTCCGCCCGGACGGTGATGATCGTCGTCGCGATCATCGTGATCGCCGGGCTCGTCGCCACCATGATGCTCGGAGCAGCGACCATACCAGCGCGGTGACCCCGCGGCCACACCCCAAGCCCCGGTGCCGGACGGACCGCCGTCCCCGCCGGTTCAGGAGGTCGAGATGTCGGACATCGAGGGCCAGCTCGAGGACCAGCAGCCTGCCGACGCGGCTGAGACGCCCACCGACGAGCTGCCCGCGGAGGCGGTTGGCGACGAGGCGCCCGCAGACGAGGCGGGCGAGGGCCCCGAGGCCGGGGAGGGCGCTGCACCGACTGGCGGCGAGGTGGATGGCGCCGAGCCTGCCCAGCTGGCGAGCGGTGCAGAGCCTGGCCCCGAACTCGCTGCGGCCGAGCCGGTCAGCGCTGAGCTGCCACCCGCCGCACCGGCAGAGGAGGAGCCCGCGCCACCTGAAGAGGAGCCTGCACCGGCGCAGGAGGAGTCGGCGCCACCTGAGGAGGAGCCGGCCGCGCCCAGCGTTGCCGCGCCCGACTCGGCGACCCCTGGAGATGAGCCCGCCACGGCAGAGGCGGCCGCGGTTCTCGAGGGCGGTCCTGGGGCGGCTGCGCCAGACTCGGCGAACCCTGAAGATGAGCCGGCCTCGTTTGGGGCGGCTGCGCCAGCCTCGACGGCCCATGGGGACGAGGCGTTCGGCCGCGGATCCCAGACCAGCTCGTCCGATGACGCAGAGGAACTGGACGCTTCGCCGGGCGACGAGCCGGGGGCCGTGACGGCTCCGGCCACGGTCGCCGAGCTCGTGGCGGCCACCCTGCGCGCTGCAGGGGTGAGACTGGCCTTCACGGTGCCGGGCGAGAGCTTCCTCCCCGTGCACGACGCGTTCCACGCAATCGGCATCCGTGTCGTCGCCACGCGCCACGAGGGCGCCGCTGCCATGGCGGCGGAGGCGTACGGCCAGCTGACGGGGCGCCCCGCGGTCTGCCTGGGCACCCGTGCGGTCGGCGCCGCCAACCTCTCGATCGGGATCCACACCGCCACCGCCGACTCCACCCCGATGTTCGCGCTGGTGGGCGACGTGCACCGGGCCGTCCGGGGTCGCGAGGCGTTCCAGGAAGTCGACCTCGTCGACACCGTCGGCCGGTTGGCGAAGTGGGCCGGGCGGTTGGAGGACGCAGAGGGCGCGGCCGCCACGCTGGAGAGTGCGGCCCGGGCCGTGCTTGAGGGCCGACCCGGACCCGCGCTGCTTGCCATGCCCGAGGACGTGCTCGACTTGGCGCTGCCCGAGGGCGCCAAGGCGCCCGTCGTGCGGCCGCACCCTGAAGCGCCGACGGCGGCGGAAGTGCGCGCCGTGCTGCACGAGCTCGCCGGGGCGGAACGACCGCTCATCCTCGCGGGGGCGGGCGTGCTCCGGGCCCGCTGCTCGAACGACTTGGTGAGGCTCGCCGAACTGCTCCACGTGCCGGTGGTCTCCAGCTGGCGACGTGGCGACGTCATCCCCAACGACCACCCGCTCTACCTGGGCATGACCGGTTTCGGGAGCCCAGCCTCCGTCGGGGAGCGGATCGCGGCGGCGGACGTGCTGCTCGTGGTGGGGTCGCGCCTGTCTGAGCCCACCACGTCGGGCTACACGCTGCCCGCGCCGGGCCAACGCTGGATCCACATCGACGTGGAGCCGCGGACCGAGGCCGTCCAGGGCACGCCAGCTCCGGCCATGGCCATCCGCGCTGACGCTCGCGCATTCCTCCGGGCGGCGACATCGAAGCTCAAGGACGCGGTCCTGCTCGCCGGGCCGCTCGCCGCGCGCGACGAGCACAATGCAGCCGACCGCGCCGCCTACGAGGCGGCGTCCGTGGTGGACGAGCACCCCTGGAGCGGCCACGGCGTGAACCCGGGCAGGATCGTCGCCGACCTCCGCCGCCTCCTGCCCGAGGACGCCATCGTGACCACCGACGCTGGCGCCTTCGCCGGGTGGGCGGCCCGGGGCTTCCGCTTCCGGCGTCCGGGCACGTTCCTCGGACCCACGTCTGGCGCGATGGGCTACGGGATGCCGGCAGCGATCGCCGCCGCGGTCGTCCACCGCGAGCGTCGAGTCGTGGCCCTGGTGGGCGACGGCGGCATGGGCATGACGCTGGCCGAGTTCGAGACGGCGGTACGCGAGGGCGCGCACGTGGTGGCGGTGGTGTTCGACAACGAGCGCTACGGCATGATTCGCGATCACCAGGACCGGCGCGGCAGCGCCGCATCCCCGGGCACGGACCTCGGGCCGCTGGACTTCGCCGCGGCAGCACGGGCCTGTGGGGCCCGTGGCGTGCGCGTCGACACCGACGCGGCGTTCGAGCCCGCGCTCAGGACTGCGCTCGCGGCCTCGGGCCCTACGCTGATCCAGGTCCTGGTCGACCGCCGTTGGGTGAGCGTGGACCAGCCCGCGCTTTCGGAGGCGTGACCCGGCCCACGCTGCACATGCTGCCGGTCGAGGTCTGGGCGTCGCGCGACCCCGCGGCGCCATACGCGCCGCCGGCGTTCGCCCGGGAGGGCTTCATCCACTGCACCGACGGGGACGCCGGCATGGTGGCGACCGCCAACCGCTTCTACCGCGACGATCCGCGCCCCTTCCTGGTGCTGACGGTGGACCTGGAAGCGACCGGCAGCCCGTGGCGGTTCGACGACCCCGAGCAGCGGTTCCCGCACATCTACGGGCCTATCGACCCAAGGGCGGTGACGGCGGTCCGGCACATGGTCCGGGGCTCGGACGGCGCGTTCACCGGGATCGCCGTCTCCGTGCGCTGAGGCTCAGCTGGCCCCGTCGAACGCGGGAGCGTCACGGGGGATGAGGAGCCACGCAAGCAGCGCGGAGAGGGCGGCGATCACCACAGAGACGGCGATCGCCAGTTCGATGCCGATCGTCGCCAGCTGGCCGCCGATCGCGGCGCCGACCGGATAGCCGAGGAAGTTGAACGACATCGACACCGCGAACGCCCGCCCGAGCCACGCCGGGTCGGTGCGACGCTGGCGCAGCGTGAACATCGCGACGTCCATGGGGCCGTTGACGAGCCCCTGGAGCGCGACGCTGAGCACCACGACGGCGAGCGTCGGGGACACCAGCACGAGCGCTCCGGTCGCCGCGTAGCCGAGCATCCCCCAGGCCAGGATGGTCCGCTCCGACCCGCCGACCCGCCAGCGGCCGGCCAGGAGGGCGCCGATGCCCCCGCCGATGCCCATAACGGCCCAGACGCCGCCGACCACGGAGCTGCCGACGTGGAGCCGGTCGAGCAGCAGCACCGGCAGCACGATCGATACGATGCCCCCGCCCACGTTGAGCACCGACATCGCGATGCCCAGCCCCAGGAGCGTCCGGTTCTGCATCGTGTAGCGGAGCCCCTGCCACGCGTTCACGAGCAGGCGGCCGCCCGCAGAGGTGGAGCCAGGCGGGTCCTTGATGCCCACGATGACCACGGCCGCGACCGCGTAGAGCGAGGCGATCCCGACCATGGTCCAGGGTCCGCTGATGGTCTGGACGAGCAGGCCCGCGACCGGCGGCCCGATCAGCGTGGCGATGACGTACCCGTTCGAATCGAGGGCGTTGACGCGCTCCCAGAGGTGGCGCGGGGCCATCAGCGGGAAGAGGGTCCGGAGGCCGACGTTGGACAGGGGACTGGTGAGCCCGGTGATCCCCGCGATGAGCACCAGGAGCAGCGGCGTCAGCGCCCCGGTCAGCGCCAGGGTCGCCAGGGCCAGCAGCGAGACGAACGCGACGCTCTGGTCGAGGATGATCAGCCGGGCCCGGCCATGGCGGTCGAGCAGCGCCCCCACGATCGGTGCGATCAGCAGGCCGGGCGTGACGCTCGCGAACGTGGCAAGGCCGGCGAGCTCCGGCGAGTGGAACCGCTGCAGCGTGAACAGCACGAGGGCCACGCCGAGCATGGACGATGCGATGCGCCCCACGGCCATCCCGAGCAGGACGCGCCGCATCGAGGGGATGCGGAGGACAGCGCCGTACGAGGTGGGCAGGTCGACGGGATGCACGCCGCGACGCTATCACCCGCGGACGCGCGCCGGAGCCGCGGTGGCTCAGGCTTTCGGGCGTTTCGGCTTCGCGGGCTTGGGCGGGCGCGTGGCGTCACGCTCCCAGCTGTCGCCGACCTGCTTGAACACCTTCCCCATGCCCGGCCGCAGGAGCTCCCGGCGCTCGGCGTCCGCGTCGTGGTCCCTGCGGCGGACGCGGGCAGCCTCCCGGGGGTCGAGATCGCCGTCTTCGTCCACGGCGGCGATGCTGATCCGCGCGGGTGGCGTCGTCAAGGGTTTCGTGGCGTGCTCCTGGGGACGGGTGGCCGTCACGGAGAACGACAGCGGCACGCGGCCGCGCTCCGCCGGGTGCACATCGCGGTGGCCGCCATACCAGTCGACCGGGTGCTCCACGACCGACTCCACCCTGAGGCCCGAGTTCAGCAGCGCCGTCACCACCTCGCCCAGGGTCCACGAGCGGGCGAACTTCCACGCCTGCTCGCGGTCGGGCAGGGAGAGGCGCTCGATGTAGGCAGGGGACCACCCGCGCGAGGCCTCGGGGCCGGCGAAGTAGTCGTAATCGGTGAGGAGCCATCCTCCGGTCCCGTCGCCATCGAACAGCCATTCGGCCGGATGGCCCTCGAAGATGACGACGCGGCCGCCGGGTCGGGGCAGTCGTGCCAGCCCCGCCGCCCAGGCGACGATGTCCTGGACCCACACGATCGAGCCGCGCCCCGTGTAGACGAGGTCGGCGGTGCCGTCGAGGGTGTGCGGCAGGTCGACGACGTCGGCCTCGATCCACGTGGCCGGGGCGTCCAGCGACTCGGCAAGACGGCGAGCGAGGTCGAGCATCGGGGCGCTGAAGTCGATGCCTGTGACGCGCCGCGCACCGGCGAGCCAGAGCGAGAGCGTGTCCTCGCCACCTGCGCACTGAAGGTGGATCGCGTGATCGCACCACCCGTGGAGGTCGCCGATGAGGTCCAGTTCGACCGGGAGCAGCGACGAGCGACCGGCGCGGAGCCGCTCGATCGTCGCGGGGAGACGATGCTCGTAGTCCTCGGCCGCCTGTGACCACGCAATGCGGTTGGCGGCGTGCATCCGCGCGGGATCCGCCGCCTCTTCGGCGCTGGCGGGGCGGACGTCAGGATCGTCGGGATCGGCTGCGGGCGGCATCGATGTGAGTCTAGCGGCGCGCGGCGGGCGGACCGGACGCCCGGCTCGGTGCAGGCCGGCCGGAACACGGCACACAACAACGGGCCGCCATGTCCGTGGACGGCGGCCCGCGATGTTGCCGAATGGAGGACCGGGCCGGCGAGGCGCGGTCCATCCCGTTGGGTTGGCGGTTCGGGGTCATGCCCCGGACCGCCCCTGACTGCCAGCTCGGGTCTCGCTCGACAAGTTGCCCGCGCGGGGGCGGCTGACCGGATTCGAGGCACCGCACGATGCGTCTTCGCTCGCCGTAAGCCGACGCACTGGTGAGTTGCGCCGTCGCAAGCCCAGGCCTGGAGCCGATCGCATCGCCTTCACCGCTGCCTCCCGGAACGCCCATGCACGGAGGAGGTTCGGATACCCTCATTATCGTCCCTCCGCGCAAGGCCCTCGACAGGGATCGGCCCCGTGTCGCAGCGTGGCGCGGGACGGCCGGGGAGCCGGTATCGTGGCCGCCTAGCGCCCGGCTCCCGGATTGGAGCAGACCGCAGAAGGGGTTCATGTTGGCGGACGCAATCCCGGCCCGCCTGCCCGGGCACCTCAGCGCCACCCAGGCGGTCATGATCGTGGCGCTGTGCGCCGCCCTCGACGTGTTCGGCGGGTTCGCGGCCAAGACGCTCGCGATTCCGATCGTGTACCTGGACACGGTGGGGACCTTCGTGGCAGCGGTCGTGCTCGGACCATGGTGGGGAGCCGCGGCCGGCGCCACATACAACGTCGTGGCCTCGCTCACGTTCGACCCGGGCACGTGGCCCTTTGCGGCCGTCAGCGTCGTGGTGGCGCTGGTCTGGGGGTACGGGATCCGGCGGCTCGGTCTCGGCCGCTCGGCCTGGTCATTCCTGGGCCTCGGGATCGTCGTGGCCGTGGTGTCCGCGCTGTCGGCGTCGCCGATCGTGCTCTGGTTGTACGGCGGCGCCACCGGCAGCGCCTCGGACGCGATCACGTTCCTGTTCGAGCTGGTCGGCTTGGATCAGGGGCTCTCGGTGTTCGTGTCCAACCTGGTGAGCAATTCGGCGGACAAGCTGATCGCAGGCTCGGTGGGACTGGCGCTCGTGCAGGCGCTGCCGGAGGTCTACGTGGCGGGCGTGCCGTTGCCGGCCAAGACGAGGTTCGGGCTGCTCGGCACCGCGGTTGCTGGCCTGCTGATCGGCCTCGGTCTGGGGGTCGTCGCCTACATCTGGGCGAGCGCGGGCTGAGGACGCCCGCAGTCGTGACCATGATGCCCGTGGCCGGCGGGCCTGCCATCGCCCTGGCGGGGTTCGGGTTCCGCCACGTGGGGGCCGCCAGGCCTGCGCTCGAGGACATCACCCTCTCGATCGACGCTGGCGAGTACGTGGGTGTCCTGGGCGCCACGGGCGCCGGCGTGTCGTCGCTGCTGGCGGCGCTGAACGGCGTCGTGCCGCAGCTCTTGCGGGGCGAGCCGAGCGGCTCGGTGCGTGTGCTCGGGCGGGACCCGTGCGTGGTGCCGGTCCGGGAGTGGGCCAGTGACGTGGGCCTGGTGTTCGACGACCCGGAGCTGGCCGCCACGCAGGTCTCGGTCGCGGATGAGGTCGCCTTCGGCCTCGAGAACCTCGGCGTCCCGAGCCGAGAGATGGACGCCCGCATCGCGTCCGCCCTGGCGTCAGTGGGCCTGAGCGGGTTCGAGGCGCGTGCCCCGTCCACGCTCTCCGGCGGCGAGCTCCAACGGCTGGCCATCGCGTGCGCGCTGGTGACCGGTCCGTCAATCCTCGTTCTCGACGAGCCGTCGGCGAACCTCGACCCGGCCGGTCGGCGGGCCGTGTACGGGGTGCTCCGCCGGCTCAACCGTGACCGCGGGGTGACGGTCGTCGTGGCCGACCAGGACGTCGAGGGGATCGCCGCCGGCGCCACGCGCGTCGTGGTGCTGGCTGCCGGCCGCGTCGTGGCCGACGGGCCGCCTGGGGCCATCCTCGGCCGCCCGGAGCTGCTCGCGACGCACGACGTGCGGACCACGGGTGCGGCGGACCTCGCCGCCGCGCTTGGAGCCCAGCCACCGGTGCCTACCTCCGTCGACGGCGTGGCGAGCCTCCTGACGCGCAAGTCTGGCGGCACCGCACGGGCCGCGACGCTGGAACCCGGCAGGCCGGCGCCGGCCGTGAGCCTCCGCGACGTGACGTTCAGCTACCCGGGCAGCCGTCGCCCAGCGGTCTCCGGCGCGTCCCTCGACGTCGCGCCGGGCGAGGTTGTCGGGATCGTCGGTGCGAACGGCAGCGGCAAGTCGACCGTGGGGCGGCTCGTGAACGGGCTGCTGCGGCCGGCGGCCGGTCAGGTGACCGTGGACGGCCTCGACACGGCGCGACACCCCGTGCGAGTCCTCGCGGGGCACGTGGGGTCGGTGTTCCAGGAGCCGGGCCACCAGCTGTTCGCGAGCACGGTGGCGGCAGAGTTGGCGCTGGGGCCCCGGGCGCTGGGCCGCGACGAGATGTGGATCGCCGAGCGCGTCCAGGCGGTGGCCGCCGCGCTCGAGTTGGGCGAGCTCATGCGGCGACACCCCCTGCACCTGGGCCGGGCGCAGCGCAAGCTCGTCGCGCTGGGCGCCGTGCTGGCGATGGACCCGCGTGTGCTGATCCTCGACGAGCCCACCACCGGCGCCGACCTGCGCCTGGCGGCCGTCATCGAGGCGCAGGTCCGGGCGGCGGCCGAGACGGAGCAGGCGATCCTCGTGGCGAGCCACGACATGGCGTTCCTCGGGAGGGTCGCTGCGCGGCTGGTCGTCCTCGACGGCGGGAGGGTCGTCGCCGACGCGCCGACCAGGGAGGTCTTCGCCGATGCCCCACTGCTGGCGGTTGCCGGCCTCGAGCCGCCGGCAGTCACGCGGGTGGCGCTGCGGGTGGCGAAGCGCGGGCCGGTGCCCTGGCCGCCGGTCACGCGCGAGGAGGCGGTCGCGGCCTTGGCGCGTCGCGGAGCGGAGGCCCCGCCGCGACTGGAAGGTCCCGTCAGGTGACCGTTATCAACCCGCCGTTCGCCTATGCCCGCGGCACCTCGCCGCTGCACCGGCTGAGTGCGGCGCCCAAGCTCGTGTGGCTCGCCGCCGCCTTGGCGTTCTGCCTCACCGCGCTGCACCCGCTGCCGCTGCTGGGCGTGACGGCCGCCGCCTGTGCGCTGGCCGTGTGGGCCGGAGTGGGCGGGCCGATGTGGCGCGCCATGCGGGTCCTCGGGCCCCTGGCCGCCTCGATCATCGTGCTGCAGGCGGCCGCTCCGCCGTCCTGCCCCGGCGGGTGCACGCCGCTGGCGACGCTCGGGCCCCTCACGATCACCGCCGAGGCCCTCGGGCGCGGCAGCGCGTACGTGGCGCGCCTGCTGCCATGGCGTCAGCGGGCGTCGTGGTGCTGGTGACGACCCGTCCAGCGGACCTGTTCGGCGCGCTCCGCCAGCTCCGGGTGCCGCACGCGGTGGCGCTCGTCCTCGCGACCACCACGGAACTCGTGCCCGTGCTGGGCCGCGAGCTGTCGCTCGTGCTGGAGGCGCAGCGGGCGCGGGGGCTGAAGGCGTCCGGCCTCGGCGCGGTCGTGCCGGCCGTGGTCCCGGTGTTCGTCGGCGCATTCGAACGGGTCGGGCGGCTCGCCATCGCGATGGAGACGCGCGGCTATGGCGCGGGGATCGCGCGGACCTCGTACCGGACCGCGGTCTTCGGCCCTGGGGACCGGGCGCTGGCGTGGGCCGGGGCGATCGCCGGTGTCACCGGCGTCGCCGCCGGGCTGACGATCTGGAGCGCGGCGACGGTCCCGGCCATCGTCGTCCCGGCATGGGTGGCGGTCCTGGTCGTGGGCGGCGCCGCCGCGCTGTTCGCGGCGCTCATCGGCTCGACGCTGGTCGCGGTCGCGCGCGCCTGAGTGGGCCGCGGCGGCGTGCGTGCGGTCGGGCGCGGGTGCGGTCATGCGCTCGGGGGGCAGCAAGACCGAGCAGCGAGACGGACGCTGCAAACCCGCCGCGGTCACCGGACGGGACGCGGCGTGAACCCCCCAGCGCAGGGACGCTCGGGGCCTCAGCCGAACCAGGTGCCGATCTCGTCGTCGGCGACGGACGGCATCATCAGGACGCTGAAGATCGCCTCGGGCGGCATCGTTGTGCGCCGGGCCACCAGAGCGGCGATGCGATGGGCATCGCTGTGGCAGCGCCGGAGCGCTGCGCGGTCGAGGCGGGGCCAGAGAGCCAGAGCTCGTCGCTCCAAGGCGCCGAAGCCGTCGCTTCCGGCCATGCCACTCCGCGCAAGCACGGTAGTCGCCACCGAACCACCTCCTTCGGTGTCATGACCATGCGCGCATCCACCGTCGGAGACAAGGGGCATCCGTCGGGGTCGGGCAACATCGAGGCGAAGTTTTCTCAACCATCGAGCTCCCTTGCCGTGGTTGACCGGGCCGACCCGCCGGGGCACGCTCACGGGGTGATGCACCTGCCGGGTGGAGCACGGCGGGCGGCGACGGTGCTCGCGGCCGTGCTCGTGGCCTCCTGCGGCTCGCCCTTGACGCCGACGCCGACAACGGGCCACCCGATGGCGGATGCGAGCGCACCGCCTCCATCGGGGTCCGGCACCCCGGGTCCGTCCTCCACGTCGGTGCCCGTCCCCGGCCACGAGCTCTACGGCTTCGTGCCGTACTGGGAGATGGACGACACGATCGCCGACCACCTTGCGGCGACGCCCCTCACCACCATCGCGCTGTTCAGCGTCACGAACACCTCGACCGGCGCCATCAGCCGCAGCCAGACAGGCTACAAGCGGATCACCGCGGTGGGCGCCTCGATCATCACCGCCGCGAACAAGCGCGGCACGAGGGTCGAGATCGTGTTCACCAGTTTCGGCGCGTCGAGGAACGCCGCGTTCTTCACCACGCTCTCGCTGCAGGACGTTACGATCAACTCGCTGGTGGCCCTCGTCGACGGCCTGGGGGCGGACGGCGTGGACGTGGATGTCGAGGGCCTGGACCCGGGCATGGTGGCCGCCTACGGTGCGTTCGTTGGCCGGCTGCGGGCCGCGCTCGTGGCATCCAAGCCGGGGGGCACGGTGTCGGTGGCAACCACTCCAGGTCCGGACGGGGCGTCCATGGCGGTGGCCGCGCTCGCGTCGGGGGCCGACCGGGTGTTCCTGATGGGCTACGACTACCGCACGGCAGGCTCGTCGCCGGGGGCCATCGCGCCGATCCTGCGAGCGGACGCCGGGCGGTCGCTGACGTGGTCGCTCGACCTCTACGGGGATCTGGGCGTCCCTCCCGGCAGGCTGCTGCTCGGGCTGCCGCTCTACGGCATGGCCTGGCCCGTGGCCGGGCCCGTTGTCGATGCGCCGGCCACGGGGAATGGCAGTACCTGGATCCTGCGCCAGCATCTCGACGTGCTCGGCAATCCGGCCGCGGTGCCCCAGACGGACCCGCTCGAATCGGTGAACGTGTACTTCCTTGGGTCGGACGGGAGCCTCGTGGCGCCGCCAGCGGCCTCGGCAGCGAGCCCTGCCTCAGGACTGCCGCCGGCGACGGCTTCTGACGTGAAGTGGACCGAGGTCTACGTGGACTCGCCGGCCACGCTGGCCGTAAAGCTGGGCCTGGGCGAACAGCGGGGACTCGCAGGCGCCGGCTTCTGGGCGATCGGCTACGAGCGAGGGCTGCCTGCCTACACGGACCTCTTCGCCCGTTACGTGGCTGGGGCCGTGCCCGCGTCCTGACGGGTGCCGAAGTGGCCGTGTCAGGTGAACGAGACGGCGAGGTAGCCCACCGTGCGGTGCGGGTCGCCGCCGGCGTCGGCGGAAGTGGCCGCAGCGACGAAGGTCCCCGCCTGGACGCCCATCGCGCCGAGCGCCGCCAGGCCCAGCACGGTCGGCTGGATGCCGCACATCCCGCACACCATGCCGCGGACGCCGGACGCCGCCTCGGCGTGCTCGAGGCGGGCGAGGGAGGCCGGATCGAGTGCGGTGATCGCCGGCAGGAGCCGGTCGGTGACGCGGACCGCCTCGTCGTGGGCTGGGTAATGGGCCATGTCCGTGCTGATGGCGACGAGGATGTCGTTGCCCTCGGAGCGGAGCGCCGCGAGCAGCGCCCCCAGCCGCGCGCCTGCTCCAATGGCCCCGGCGCCCGTCCCGGCGGAGACGGAGCAGGGCACGATCCGCGCGTGCGGCCGCAGCGCGAGGGCGAGCGGCAGCTGCACCTCGATGGAGTGCTCGTCGCGGTGAGCTGGCCGGCTGGCGGCGAACGGCCCCCCCAGCTCGAGGATCCGGGCGGCGGTCTGCGCGTCGACTTCGACGTCGCGCACGGGGGTGCGCCACGCGCCGCGATCGTAGACGGCAACGCCGTCGAACCAAGCGCTGTGGTTCGTGCCCAGGATCACGAGGGTGGGGGAGTGCCCGGCGCCCTCGAGCAGCGAGCGCCATCCCGCTGCCGCCACGAGGCCCGAGTAGAGCAGCCCGGCGTGCGGCACCAGCGCGGCGAGGCGGGGAGCGCCTCCGATCGGGTCGGCGGCACCGGCGAGCAGGCCGTCGACCACCTGCAGGACGGCGTCGGCTGAACGCGGGTAGAAGGAGCCCGCCACGGCTGGCTCGCGGACATCGTCGCCGGTCCCGCTCACCTCGCCGGCTCCCCGAGTCCGATCCCCGCCATCGGGCGGCTGCACTCCGGGCAGGCGCCGAGCGCCGTGAGGCGGGATCGGGCACGGAACCCAGTGCGTTCCACGAGCACGGTGCCGCAGCCGGCGCAGCGCGTGTCCTCGGCCGCGAGCTCCGGTGCATTGCCCACGTAGACGTGCGCCAGCCCAGCAGCCCGGCCGATCTCGAGCGCGCGCCGCAGGGTGGGGAGGGGCGTCGGGGGGACGTTCGCCATCCTGAAGTCGGGGTGGAACCGGCTGATGTGCCACGGTGTCTCAGGCCCCAGGCGCTTGGCGATCCAGCCTGCGATCGCCGCCAGCTCGTCGGAGCGGTCGTTGTGGCCGGGGATGACGAGGGTGGTGATCTCGAGCCAGATCCCGACCGCCCGCATGGCGAGGATGGCCTCGAGCACGGGGGCGAGGCGGGCGCCGCAGAGTCGGTGGTAGAAGCGCTCGTCGAAGCTCTTGAGGTCGACGTTCGCGGCGTCGATGCACGTGGCCAGCAGGTCGATGGCCTCGGGCGTCGCGTAGCCGTCGGTGATCCACAGGTTGCGCAGGCCGGCCGCCCGCGCGAGTCGGCCCGTGTCGAGGGCGAACTCGAGGAACACGGTGGGCTCGACGTACGTGTAGGCGACCGCGTCCGCGCCGCGCGCCAGCGCCTCCCCGACGACCTCCTCCGGCTCCATGTGCCGGAGCGGCAGGTCCAGGCCGAGCCGGGGTCCCTGGGCGATCTCCCAGTTCTGGCAGAACGTGCAGTGGAAGGGGCAGCCCGGCGTGGCGATGGACCACGCCGTGGAACCCGGCGACACGTGGAAGAGGGGCTTCTTCTCGATCGGGTCGAGTGCCTCCGCGACGACGTTGCCGTACGCCGTGGCGAGCAGCACCCCGCCGCGATTCTCGCGTACGCCGCAGATGCCGCGCCGGCCCGGCCGCACCAGGCACCGGTGGGCGCAGACCCCGCACCGCACGGCGCCGTCGTCCTGCGGCACGGTGAGCAGGCTGGGCACCGGTGCGACGGGTGCGGCGCGGGCGAGCGGGTTGGGCACGGCGTCGACCTCCGTCGCCCAGTGTCGCTCACCGCGGACGACGCCGGAAGAGCCTCCCGGCCGGTTTCGGGCCATCCCGCCCTGCGCTTGGCGGCTGCAAGCGCGCAGCATCCGGAGTAGGAGGAGGTGTGCGCCATGCCAACTGGGGTTCCGCGTACCGAGCCGGGCGCCCGTCTGCCCGACGCCGTGGCGGTGGCCGAGGCGGCACGCAGCCAGCTTCTCGCCCTGGCCAGGACGGCCGTCGCGGTGGCGAGCCGCGCCGAGCCGGCTGCCGAGCTGGACGAGGCGATGCATGAGCGAGCCGTCACGGACCTCCGCGCGTCGGCGTTCGTGACGCTGACCGAGGCTGGAGAGCTCCGGGGCTGCATGGGGATCCTGGACCCCGAGCGCCCGGTCCACGATTCGGTCGCCGAGGCAGCGGCCTGCGCCACGCGCACGGACCCGCGGTTCCGGGCGGTCACGCCCGCGGAGTTGCCGCGCATCGAGGTCGACGTGTCGGTGCTCGGGCCGATGGTGCTGCTCGACGACCCGCTCTCGTGGCGGCTCGGCGTCGACGGGATCGTCGTGGAGCTCTGGGGGCGGCGAGGCCTGCTGCTGCCGGAGGTGGCCGAGGAGAACCGGCTCGACCGCGTGGCCATGCTGGATATCGCGACGCGCAAGGCGGGTCTGCCTGGCGGTTCGTGGCGCGACCCGAACGCCCGCGTCTACGCCTTCCGGACGCTGCGCTTCGGCGGGCCGGCGATCGCGCCCGAGGAGCCGCAGGGGGCGTAGCAGGTCTCGCTCGGGTCAGGATCCCACGGGCGGCCAGGCCGCCCCCAGGCCGAGGAGGCGCGGCAGCACGGCAGTCGCGGGACCCTCGACCGTGTGGTCGAACACCGAGGCGTTGTCGGGCCGCTCGAGGTTGGCGAGCCACGTCTCCGCGCCCATCTCGGCGGCATAGCGGACGAAGGCGGCGGCCGGGTACACGGTGCCGCTGGTGCCCGCGGCAAGGAACAGCAGCGGGGCGTGGTCGGTGCGGGCACGGCTCAGGAAGCCGGTGATCCGGTACTGGTCGTCGGCATCGAGCAGCTCGCCGAACCACACGACGGCCGGGCGGAGGTATGCGGGACCACGCGGGTCGTCGGCGCACCGGCCGCAGACGGGGAGCGGCGGCTGGACCGGATAGACGCGATCCGGGAACGGAGGGCGGCTGCAGCGAGAGCATCGCGCTCGCCACAGCGATCCGTGGAGCTCGATCAGCCGCCGGCTCCCGGCCTCGGCGTGGAGCCCGTCGACGTTCTGGGTCACCAGGAGGAAGCGGTGGCCCATCCGGCGCTCGAGCTCCGCGAGGGCAAGGTGGGCGGCGTTGGGCCGTGCCTGGGCGGCAGCCGCCCGGCGCTCCGAGCAGAACCGCCAGACGCGGGCCGGATCGCGCTCGAAGGCGCTCGGGGCGGCGACGTCCTCGACCCGCTCCTCCTCCCACATGCCGCCGGCGCCACGGAAGGTGGCGAGCCCGGACTCGGCGCTGATCCCGGCCCCGGTCACCACGAGCAGCCGCGTCGAGTCGGTGAGCGGGAGCTGGGGCACATCGTCGGGTCGCGTCATGGCGCCAGGCAGTATTCCATGCAGCCGAGTCGGGGGGCCTCACACAAACCTCAGAATGCGGGCGCATCCTCAACCCGATCCTTGCAGGGGAACCGCGGCAAGTTCGCCGTGGCAGCAGGAGACCCGACCAACGGACCTGTCCGACCGACTGGATGCGCCGCCCGCCGAGCAGGAGCCCGCGCCCCCTCGGCGAGCCCGCCGGTGGCGGGCGAGAGCGGCCCGCGTCGGTCCGTTCGCGGGGGGCGTGGCGGCCGCGCTGGTCGCCATCGGTGTCTGGTCGGCCGCGTTTCCGCCGGCCAGGCCCCTGACGCCTACGCAGGTGAACGAGGCGATCGCGTCGGCACTCGCCTCGGTGACCCCGCCGCCGGCCTTCTCGGAGACCGCGTGGCAGCAGATCGCCCCTTCCGTGGTCGTGGTGCAGGCCACTCGGGGCGCGACAGCGTCCGGAAGCCCGGCCCCATCGCCCAGCGCCGGCAGGAGCACGCCGGGCAGCAGCGCGTCGCCGCAGACCGGCGAATCGCTCGGCAGCGGTGTCGTGGTGGACGACCAGGGCGACATCATGACCGCGCTCCACGTGGTCGACGGGGCCGCGGCGATCACCGTCACCTTCGTCGACGGCACGACCACACCGGCGATGGTCGTCCAGACGCACCCCGAGCTCGACCTCGCCGTCCTCCAGCCATCGACCATCCCGTCAGGCGTCCAGCCCGCAACGCTGGGCAATCCCGGCGGGCTCCGCGTCGGCAGTGAGGTGTTCGCGGTGGGCAGCCCGTTCGGACTCGCGGACTCCATGAGCGCGGGCGTGGTTTCGGCGCTGGGACGCTCGTTCAAGGCGCCCGGCGGCACGGAGCTGACCGGGCTGATCCAGATCGACGCGGCGGTCAACCCCGGCAACTCGGGGGGGCCGCTGGTCAACCGTGATGGACAGGTGGTGGGGATCGTGGACGCACTCGTGAACCCGACGTCGCAGGACGTGTTCGTGGGTGTGGGCCTGGCGGTCCCGATCGACGTGGCGGGCGGCGCTGCCGGCCTGCCCCAGTACTGAGGAGGGCAGGGCGTGAACCCAGTGGCGCAAGCACCCGGCGTTGGCACGACCCCGATGGAGCGCGTGCTCTACGAGGTCAAGAAGGTGATCGTCGGCCAGGACCATCTGCTCGAGCGGATGATCGTGGCGCTGCTGGCGCGTGGGCACCTCCTGGTCGAAGGCGTGCCGGGCCTCGCCAAGACGATGGCCATCAAGACGCTCGCGGCCTCCGTCGGCGGCGACTTCAAGCGGATCCAGTTCACGCCGGACCTGGTGCCCGCGGACCTGATCGGGACGCGGATCTACAACCAGAAGACCGGCGATTTCAGCACCTCGCTCGGCCCGGTGTTCACGAACCTGCTCCTCGCGGACGAGATCAACCGGGCCCCCGCGAAGGTCCAGAGCGCACTGCTCGAGGTCATGCAGGAGCACCAGGTGACGATCGGCCACGACACCCACCGCGTGCCGGACCCGTTCCTCGTGCTCGCCACCCAGAACCCCATCGAGACCGAGGGCACCTACGCGCTGCCGGAGGCGCAGGTCGACCGCTTCATGCTCAAGGTGCTCGTGGGCTACCCCAGCCGCACCGAGGAGTTCGTCATCGTCGAGCGCCAGACGGCACCGCAGGAGCCGGTCTCGGAGGTCATCACCGCGGCCCAGCTCGTCGAGCTCCAGGGCGAGGTGGACCGGACCTACGTGGACCCCGCGGTCATGGACTACGCCGTGCGGCTCGCCGAGGCGACGCGGGCGCCCCAGAAGGCGGGGCTGCCCGAGGCGCAGAAGTACGTCAGCTTCGGCGCCAGCCCCCGAGCGTCGATCAACATGGTCCTGACCGCCAAGGCGCTCGCGCGCATCCGCGGCCGCGACTTCGTCCTTCCGCAGGACGTCAGGGACATGGCGCTCGACGTGATGCGCCATCGGCTGGTGCTCTCGTTCGAGGCGCTGGCCGACAATGTCACGAGCGACCAGATCCTCGAGGCCCTCATGGCGCGGGTCCAGGCACCGGTGGTGCCCATGCGGGAGTCGTCCAACGGCCGCCTCAGCGCCTGAGCGCATCCTCGAGCGCCTCGACTGGAAGGTCGTCCGGCGATTGGACGGCCTGCTCCAGGGCGACTACCGGAGCCTGTTCGTGGGCAACGGCATCGACTTGGCGGGCCTCCGGCCGTACCAAGCGGGCGACGACGTTCGGTACATCGACTGGAGCGTCACGGCGCGCCTCGACGAGCCGTGGGTACGGGACTACCACGAGGACCGCGACCTGACCGCCTGGTTCCTGCTCGACGTCAGCCCGTCGGTCGACTTCGGCACGGTCGAGAGCGAACGGGTGAAGCGCACCGTGCTCGTGGACTTCGTGGCCACGATGGCGCGCCTCCTCACGCGGCGCGGCAACCGCGTCGGGGCGGTGCTGTACGGGGGTTCCGCAGACCGCACGATCCCGGCGGGCGGCGGGCGCCAACAGGTCCTGCGGCTGGTGCGCGACCTGATGGCGGACGAGCCGCTCGAGCGCGCCCCGATGACGGACCTGTCGCCGATGCTCGAGGCCGCGGGCGCCGCGATCAAGCGCCGATCGCTCGTGTTCGTCGTGTCGGACTTCATCAGCGAGCCCGGGTGGGAGAAGCCACTCAGCCTGCTCACGCGCCGCCACGAGGTGATCGCGGTGCGCCTCCACGACCCCCGGGAGGCCACCCTGCCCAACGCCGGCCCGCTTGTCCTGCAAGACGCCGAGACGGGCGAGCAGCTGTACGTGGACACGGGCGACCGCGGGTTCCGTGCACGGTTCGAGGCGGCCGCACTGCGCCGCGAGGAGGGGATCACCACCGCCTTCCGGCGGGCTGGAGTGGATGTGCTGCCCCTTTCCACCGACGACGACCTAGTGCGCGCCATCGTCCGGATGGCCGCGCTCCGGCGGCGGAGGCGCTAGCGCATGTCGCTCACGTGGCCGTTCGCGCTCCTCCTGCTCGCGCTGATCCCGCTCGGCGCAATCGCCTACCGGCTCATCGTGCGCCGCCGCGCTCGCCGGGCGGGGGGGCTGGTGCTGCCGGGGCGCGTCGAGAGCGGACGCGGCGCCCGACTGCGGACGGCCGTCCCGGTGACGCTGTTCGTGCTGGCCCTCGTGGCGATGGTCGTGGCCATGGCCAGGCCGCAGGGCACCGTCGCGCTGCCGGTGGGTCAGGGCAGCCTCATCCTCGCCTTCGACGTCTCGGGCAGCATGGCGGCCACCGACCAGTCGCCCACCCGGCTGGACGCGGCGAAGGCGATCGCCAGCGACCTGGTGCAGCACCAGCCGCCCGGCATCGCCATCGGGATCGTGGCATTCAGCGACTCCGGGATCGCCGTGCAGGCGCCCACCACTGACCAGGCCGAGGTCCTTGGCGCCATCAAGCAGTTGACGCCGCAGAAGGGGACCGCGCTCGGGCAGGGCATGCAGGCAGCCCTTCACCTCATCGCGCTGGCAGAGGCCGGGTCCTCGGTCGACTACTACACGCAGGGTTCGCCCGGGCCGACGCCCGTGCCCACGCCGACGCCCGCGCCCGTGCCGCCCGGGAGCCACGCGTCGGCCGCCGTGGTGCTGTTGACCGATGGCGAGAACAACGAGCAGCCGGACCCGATGAGTGTCGCTCAGCAGGCGGCCAACCTCGGCATTCGCGTGGACACCGTCGCGATCGGGACAGCGGCGGGCGCGGACCTGACGCTCAACGGGTTCCACGTCCACACGCAGCTCGACGAGTCGCTCCTCCAGCAGATCGCCACCACGACCGACGGCACGTACTACGGGCCCGACTCGACCGCGCAGCTCACGAGCGTCTACGGCAGCATCTCGCCGACCGTGACCATCCAGAACCAGACCATCGAGCTCACCGCGCTGGTCGCGGGCGTGTCGATGGCGCTCATCGTGCTCGGCGCCATGGCGTCGTTGGCATTCCTGGGGAGGCTGCCCTGATGCAGCTGCTGTGGCCCGGCTTCCTGCTCCTCCTCGTCCTGGTGCCCCTGCTGACGGCGTTCTACATCCTGGCGCTCCGGCGTCGGCGGCCGGCTGCAGTCCGCTACTCGAGCCTCTCGCTCGTGCGCGACGCGCAGCCGCGACTGTCTCGCCGTCGCCACATCCCGTTCCTGCTGGTGCTGGCGTCGGTCGCGCTGCTCACGGTCGCGCTGGCCCGCCCCGTGGCCGTGGCCGCCGTGCCCACCAACCAGACGACCGTCCTGCTCACCATCGACGTCTCCGGGTCGATGTGCTCGACGGACATCCCGCCCACCCGCCTCCAGGCGGCGGAGCAGGCGGCGTCGGACTTCATCACACACCAGAGCGCGTCCACCCAGATCGGGATCGTGGCGTTCTCCGGGTTCGCGGAGCTGGTCCAGGCCCCGACGAGCGACCAGAACAAGCTGCTCGACGCGCTCCACTCGCTGGCCACCGGCCGCCGGACGGCCATCGGGAGCGGCCTGCTCGCGTCGATCGACGCCGTCTCGACCGTGGACTCCGCCGTGGCGCCGTCGACGCCGATCGGGGCGCAAGGCCCGGTGCCGGTCGCGCCCGGCGCCTACGCGCCGGACATCGTGGTGCTGCTCACCGACGGCGCCAGCAATACCGGGCCCAGCCCGATCGATGCCGCGCAGGAGGCGGCCGACCGCGGCCTGCGCGTCTACACGATCGGGTTCGGGACGGCGGCCGGCGGCGGGCTGGAGCCCCAGTGCGCCGAGCAGTTCCTCGGCCGGGAGCCGAACTTCGGCGGGTTCGGCCAGGGCGGGGGGAACTTCGGCGGCTTCGGCGGCGGCGCGGGCGGGTTCCGCCGGGGCATCGACGAGGCGACACTGCGCCAGATCGCCCAGATCACGGGCGGCAAGTACTACCCGGCCGAGAGCGCCGGCGAGCTCGAGCAGGTGTTCGCCAGGCTGCCGATGTCGCTGGTGGTGAAGCACGAGACGATCGAGGTCGGGGCCGGGTTCGCGGCGGCCGCCGGCCTGCTCACCGCGCTCGGCCTGCTGCTGGGGCGGCTCTGGCGTCCGCTGCCGTAGGGCTTCGGCACGCCGGCCGCGCGCCTGCGACGGGGTCGTGCTGAGGGCTGCCGCCGGTATCGCCGGGGGCCGGTAGACTCGGGCTCCGATGGAAGCCCGGACGCCGCTCCCGCCCCTCACCCGCGAGCAGCGGCTGCTGACTGTCGGGCTCATGGCCGCGCTGGCGCTGGCCGCACTCGACTCGACCGTCGTCGGCACGGCGATGCCGACGATCATCGGCCAGCTGGGCGGCCTGTCCGAGTACGCCTGGGTGTTCTCGGCCTACCTGCTGGCCTCGACCACGACGGTCCCCCTGTACTCGAAGCTCGCCGACATCCACGGGCGGAAGCCGATCTTCCTCGTCGGCCTCGCCCTCTTCGTGGGGGGGTCGGCGCTGTGCGGCCTCTCGAACTCGATGGTGATGCTGATCGTGTTCCGCACCGTGCAGGGCCTCGGCGCCGGCGCGGTCCAGCCCATCACGTTCACGATCGTGGGCGACATCTTCGAACCACGACAGCGGGCTCGCATGCAGGGGTTCTTCTCCGGCGTGTGGGGCGTGGCCGCCATCGTCGGGCCGGCCATCGGGGGGCTGATCACCTCAACCATCGGCTGGCCCTGGGTGTTCGAGCTCAACATCCCCGTCGGGCTCGTGGCAGCCGCGATCATCGGCCTGCGGCTCCACGAGAAGTTCGAGCGGCGTCCCCACGGGATCGACTGGTCCGGTGCCGCGCTCCTGTCGGGGTCGGTGGTGGTGCTGCTGTTCGCCGTGTCGGAGGGCGGGCAGCTGTTCGGCTGGGTATCGGCTCCGTTCGCCGCGATGCTGGCGACGGCCGCCGGTCTGTTCTGGCTGTTCGTGCGCCAGTCCCGGCGCGTCGCCGAGCCGCTCGTGGACCTCGAGCTCATGGGCGTCCCGCTGATCCGTGCTGGACTCTGGATCGGCACCCTGGCCGGGATCGTGATGTTCGGCGTGACCACGTTCGTGCCGCCCCTCGTGCAGGGCGTGCAGGGAGGGACGGCCGTCGAGGCGGGCGCGGTGGTGGCGGCGATGTCGATCGGCTGGCCGGTGGGCTCGATCGTGTCCGGGCGCCTCCTCCACCGGGTGGGTGCGCGACCGTTCGTGCTGGTCGGCGGGGCGCTGGTCCTGCTCGGCTCGCTGGCGACCACCCAGACCACGAGGTTCGACTCGCTGGCCTTCGCAACCGGCGCCTGCGCGCTGGTGGGGCTTGGGATGGGCTTCTCCTCGACCGTCCTGCTGATCATGGTCCAGGGCGCCGTCCCCTGGCAGCAGCGGGCCACTGCCACGGGGCTCGTGCAGTTCAGCCGGACCATCGGCGGATCGGTGGGTGTCGGCGTGATGGGCGGCATCCTGGCTGCCTTCGTGGGCGCGACATCCTCCGCGATCCTCGACCCGATCGGGCGCGAGCTGCTGACGCCGCAGCAACTGGCGGCTGGGCGGGATGCGCTCGAGACGGGGCTGCAGGTCGTCTACTGGGTGATGGCGGTCGCGGCCGCCGCCGCGCTGGTGGTCGCCGTCCGGACCATGCCCGCGGCCCAGTTGGGCGACCCGGCCGCGGTCCCGAGCCCCCCGCCGTCGGCCCCACGATCGGCGGACCCTGCGTCGACGCCGAGCGAGAGGGCGACGGAGCCGGGCTGACGCCGGAGGCTCCGAAACTGGCGCCGCGCCAGGGGAGGGGAGCCGCCGCCGCAGGGCGTGCGCGGCGGCGGGGACGCGTTCGCGACCCCCGGGGAGCGGACGATCTACCCGAGCTCGTCTCGGAGCTGCTGGATGGCCCACTCGAGGTCGGCCTGCTCGATCACGAGGGGCGGAGCGAGCCGGATCGTGCTGCCGTGCGTGTCCTTGGCGAGGACGCCGCGGCGCATCAGCCCCTCGCACACATCGCGTCCGGTGCGCCCCACGAGGTCGATGCCGGCCCACAGGCCGCGGACGCGGACGGCGGAGACGCGCGTGGCGGGCAGTGACCCCAGTCCGGCGGCCAGCACCGCGCCGAGCTCGGCTGCGCGCGCCTGGAACCCGCCGGTCTGCAGCATCCGCACCACCTCGATGCCCACGGCGCAGGCAAGCGGGTTGCCGCCGAACGTGCTCCCGTGCTCGCCGGCGTGGAAGACCCCCATCAGCTCCCGCCGGGCCACCACGGCCGAGACGGGGAGGATCCCGCCGCCCAGCGCCTTGCCCAGGATGTAGGCGTCGGGGACCACCTCCTCGTGGTCGCAGGCGAAGGTGCGGCCCGTGCGCCCGAGGCCCGACTGGATCTCGTCGGCGAGCATCAGCACGTTGCGTTCGGTGCACAGGGCCCGGACGGCGCGCAGGTAGCCGTCGGGCGGGACGATCACCCCGGCCTCGCCCTGGACCGGCTCGAGCAGGACCGCGGCCGTGTCGTCGTCGACCGCGCCAGCGAGCGCGGCGGCGTCGCCGAACGGGACGCGCACGAAGCCGGGCGCGAACGGCCCGAACCCGTCGCGAGCGGCGGGATCGTCCGAGAAGCCGACGATCGTGGACGTGCGGCCGTGGAAGTTGCCGCTCATCACGATCACGTTGGCGCGTCCGTCAGGGATCCCCTTCTGCTCGTACCCCCACTTGCGCGCCATCTTGAGCGCGGTCTCGACGGCCTCGGCGCCCGTGTTCATGGGCAGCATCACGTCCATGCCGCAGAGCGCCGTGAGCTCCTGGGCGAACACCCCGAGCAGGTCGTTGTGGAAGGCTCGGCTGGTGAGCGTCAGGCGGCCCAGCTGCGCCTCGGCGGCGGCGACAAGACGCGGGTGGCGGTGGCCGAAGTTGAGCGCGCTGTAGCCGGCGAGCATGTCGAGGTAACGCTGCCCGTTGACGTCCCACACCCAGGCGCCCTCGCCGCGCGCGACCACCACCGGCAGGGGATGGTAGTTGTGGGCGGCATGGGCCTCGGCTCGCGCGATGGCGTCGGCGCCGGCCCCGTCGGCGCCCTCGCGGTCCGGGACCGGGGTCATCATCGTCGTCGCATCACGCTGTCCCAAGGCATCTCCTCCGCGCCGGGTCTCCTCCGCGCCGGATAGTTACATGAACGGCCGCGTTCGCGCGGCCCCGTGTCGCAGCGCGGCTATGCTGTCCACCACCAGACCCCAGCGGAGAGCGTCCCGATGACCTGGCAGCCCGTCACCGCCGGCCACCCCGAGACCCGTCCGGCCGAACCTGCCGAGACCGAGCGGTTCGGCGAGGTGCTCGCACGCCTGGCGCCTGCGCTCGATTCATTCGCCGCGGACCATGCGACGGCACCATTCCCGCCGTACCGTCCGGGACCGGGCGGCCCAGGCCAGGGCCCACTCCCCGAGGCGGGCGCGGGGATCGACGCCACGGTGGACGAGCTCCGGGAGATCGTGCGGCACGGGAGCCGGATCAGCGCCCCCGGGTTCGTGGGGTTCATCACGACCGGCGCGTCGACCTCGGGTGCCGCTGCACTGACCGCGACGGCGTTCGCTGGCGGCCAGCGCTACACGCTCCACGCCTTCAACGCCGTCGAGCACACGAGCCTGCGCTGGCTGGCCGACCTGTGCGGGCTGCCGGACGGGGTCGTCGGCGTCTACTCGAGCGGCGGCTCGTCGGCCAATCTGATCGCCCTGGGGACGGCGCGCCAGGCGGCCTACGAGCGGCTGGGCCGCAACCTGGCCGAGGACGGACCGGCGCCCGACGGGCCCGCAGGGCGAATCTACGCGTCCGCGCTGGCCCACCGGACCGTGCACCGGTCGGCCGCGGTGCTGGGCATGGGGCGCCGATCGGTGGTGGCGATCCCTGTGGACGGCGACGGCCGAGTCCGCGACGACGAGCTCGACGCGGCGCTGGCCGCCGACACGCGGGACGGGATCGTGCCGGTGGCCGTCGTGGCCTGCGCTGGCGCGACCGACACCGGGACCGTGGACCGCATCGACCGCCTGGGTTCGATCGCCCGGCGCCACGGGGCGTGGCTGCACGTCGACGGCGCCTACGGGCTGGTGGCCAACGCCTCGCCGCGCCTGCGCCCGCTGTTCGCGGGGCTAGAGGAGGCGGACTCGTGGATCGTCGATCCGCACAAGTGGCTCGCCACCGGCGTCGGCGTGGGCGCGACGTTCGTCCGCGACGAGGGAGTGCTCACGCGGGCGTTCGCCGAGGGCGAGGCGGCGTACCTCGAGGGCTCCTTCCGCGACGACCTGGCGCAGGCGCACTCGCAGTTCGACGCCATGGGCGGACCTTGGGGCGACCAGTCGCTCGAGCTGTCGGCGCCACCCCGCGGGGTGGCCGTCTGGGCCGTCCTGCGCGAGATCGGACGTGCAGGTGTGGAGGCCCGGGTGGAGCGGCACGTGGGCTTCGCGCGGGAGATTGCCGACCGCGTCCGCGCCCATCCGCGCCTGGAGCTGGTCATGGAGCCGCAGCTCTCGGTCGTCTGCTACCGGTACCGCCCCGGGCCCGGGGTGGATGCCGACGAGCTCAATCGAGCCATCCTCGACCGGCTGCGCCGGGAGACGTCGGTTGCGCCCTCGGGGACGCAGATCGGCGGCCGCTTCGCGATCCGCCCGTGCTTCATCAATCCCCGGACCACGGAGCGCGAGGTCGCCGAGCTCGTCGACGCGGTGGTGCGCCTGGGCGACCAGCTGGCTGGCGCCTGAAGGCTGTCGGAGGCGAGACGGCAGCGGAACCAGGCGTGTGCGGGCGAGTTCAGGCGTCAGCGCGGACGCGGACCAGGACGTCTTTGCGGGCGAACGCTCCGACGAAGCGCAGCCCGCACAGGAAGAGGGCGATGCCCAGGCCCGTGTAGAAGAACGCGATGAACCAGTCGGGCGCGGTGTGCGAGAGCCGCAACGCCATCCCGCCGCCCATCATCACGAACATCACCACCCATGATGACGCGTTGAAGAAATGCCAGAAGGGGAGGCGGTCCTCGGCGCGGGCCCGGATCCGGTGCGTGTGCTTGCTCACGAGGCGCGAGAACACGAACACGTAGAACACCGCGAAGATGACCATCGCGAGCGGGAGGAGGATCGGGTCCGCGGGCTCAAGCCGCAGCAGCAGCGGCACCCCGACAACGGTGACCATCGTCCCCGCCAGGCACCACACCACGCCTGCGATCAGCATCAGGGAGTTCTTGGGGACGTGGACGCGCTGCACGGACCGGATTGTAGTGCGCGACGCGGGCCGTCCCGCACGTGTGGGATGGCGCGGCCGCGGGGGGACGACTGGCCCCTAGCAGCGGGTCGGAGGACCTGTCAGCCGCGCCCTGCGCCGCGGGCCGCCGCCAGCGCGGCCTCGAAGTCGGCGACCAGATCGTCGACGTCCTCCAGGCCCACCGACACTCGAAGGAGGCCGGGCGGGATGCCCGCCTCGGCGAGCGCGGCGTCGTCGAACTGGCGGTGCGTGGAAGACGGCGGATGGGCGACGATCGTGTGGATGCTGCCCAGCGACGCCGTCTTCTCGGGGATCGTGAGGCCGTCGATGAACGCCTCGCCCGCCGGCCGGCCGCCCGCGAGCTCCACGGCGAGGATCCCTCCGCCGAGGCGGAGCTGTCGGCGGGCCACCTCCGCCTGCGGGTGGCTCTCAAGGCCGGGGTAGTAGACGCGGGCGACGCCATCACTGGCCTCGAGGCGGCGCGCGAGGCCGAGGGCGGTCGTCGAGTGGCGCTCCATCCGGATCGCCAGTGTCGGGATGCCGCGCAGCACCAGGATCGCTGCCAGGGGCGCCAGGGTGGCGCCCGTGTCCACGGTGACGGCGCGGACGGCCCTGACGAGCTCGGCCGAGCCCACCACCGCACCGGCGAGCACGTCGCTGTGGCCGGCGATGAACTTGGTGGCGGAGTGGATGACCAGATCCGCGCCGAGCGCGAGTGGCTGGACGAGGTATGGCGAG
>JBJKRU010000047.1:0-13680 GCA_046704485.1 Candidatus Limnocylindrales bacterium
CGTGGGGGGCGGCGCCGCGGACGGGCTGGCGGGGGGCGAGGCCGGCTGGACGGTCCCGGGCGCCGCGGACGGGCTCGCGAGCGGCTGGGAGGACGACTCGGCGGGCGAGCCGCAACTCGCCAGCAGCGCCGCCGACAGCAGGAGCCCAAGGCGAGTGAGGACGATCGCGTGCCGCATCTGGGTCCCCTCCCGGAACGCGCATCTGGGCGCCACTAGGGGCCGGTGGCAGCCGCGCGGCCGGCCTCGGCGGCTCTCGAGTCCCGGTCGAACGTTCGTCGGGACGCATGTCGGCTGCTAGAGGCGAACGGCCCCGCGCCAGGTGGGGGGAGGGCGCCGAGGATGACCGCGGACTACAGCGCGGCCGCCGTGAACGGGTTCTCGATGACGAGGTCGGCGATGCGGCGCCCGGCCCCGAAGTCTTCGCTGACGAGGCGCTCCGCGCCCGCCCGTCGCGCGGCCTCCACGATCAGGGCGTCCCAGAACGAGAGCTGCTCGGCTTCCTCGAGGACCGCCGCGTCGAGGATGAGCTCGGCATCGACCTGGACGACCGGCCAGGTGGCGTACAGGGCGACGACCTCTCGCGCCTGCGACCGGCTCATCGGAGGGCGGAACTTGCGCGTCGCGACGACGTAGAACTCCTGGAGGACCTGCGTGCTGAGGACGCCGGAGCGGTCGGCCCAGAGCTCCTCGAGCAGCGCGCGGGCGGGCGGCTGCTTCGCGACCTCGCTCGCGTCGTGGGCGTACGCCAGCACGTTGGTGTCGACGAACGTCCGCCGGGCGCGCGTCATCGGCCGCGGAGCGCCTCCCGCTCGTGCAGCTCGTCCCGCGTCCAGTCGCGGCCGCCGCGGTCGGCCGCGCCCCGCAGGATCTCCTCGGCGCGCGCCTGCGCCAGCTCGAGCCGGTCGTCCTCGTCCACCAGATCCCGCAGCTGGGCGGCGGCCAGTGCGCTCACCGAGGTCCCGCGCTTGGCCGCAACCATCCGCGCGCGCCGGATCACATCGGCGTCCAGCTGCAACGTCAGGTTCGCTCTGGCCATCGGGTCTCCACAGTCATCCTGTGGAACACAGGATACCACAGCCCGCCGTAGCGATGGCTGTGACGGGCAGGGAGAGCGCAGCGGCGCCGCGGTCAGCGCTCGCGCAGGTCGATCAGCCCCCGCTCGAGGGCCGTCGTGACGGCCGACGTGCGGTCGGTCACACCGAGCTTCTCGAACGCGTGGACGAGGTGCGTCTTCACCGTCGCCTCGCTGATCCTGAGGGCGAACGCGATCTCCTTGTTCGACCGCCCCTGGGCCACCTGGCGGACCACCTCGAGCTCGCGCGTCGAGAGGGCCTCGGGCGCGCCCCGCTGCGGGCCGAGCCGCGGCATCAGCCGGGCGGCCACCTCGGGCGCCAGCGGCGAGCCGCCCGCCGCGACGCTCCGCACCGCCCGGAAGAGCTCGTCGCGCGTGGCGTCCTTGAGCAGGTTGCCCGAGGCGCCCGACTCGATGGCGCGCAGGATCTGGGCGTCGGAGTCGTACACCGTCAGCACGAGCACTGGCGGGGCGCCCGGCGTCGCGCGGATCGAGCGGATTGCCTCCACCCCGCCGACGCCCGGCATCTGGAGGTCCATCAGCACGACGTCTGGGCGCAGCGCGCGGACCTGCGCGACCGCCTCGGCGCCGTCGGCCGCCTCGCCCGCCACCTCGAAGCCCGGGTCGGTCTCGAACATGCCCCGCAGCCCGGTGCGCACGATCTGGTGGTCGTCGACGATGAGGATCCGGATCATGACGCCGACTCGGCTGCCGGACGTGACGCCCCCGCGCCGGGCGACGCCAACCCCGCGGACGCCCCTTCTGCCGGCGACGACTCTGCTGCCGACCCCGCGGGCTCCGGCGGCTCGAGGTGCCCGGTCGGCACGTGGACCGCCACGATCGTGCCGCGGCCCGGCGCGTAGAGCAGGAAGAAGATCTGGGGGTAGAGCGAGAACGCCAAGTAGGCGAAGTAGGGGCTGAGCTGGAGCAGGATCCCGAAGCACGCCGTCACCGCGACGGCGTACGGGGCCGCCCACGGGAACCACCAGCCCCAGCGCCGCGGGTGGCGCAGGAACATCACCGCGTAGAGGCCGAGCATGACGGCCACCAGCGCGATCGCCGCCGCCGTCGGCCGGGGTGCCGTCGGCGACGACCTGACCGCCGGAGAGGACGATCACGCGGCGCGCCAAGGCGTCCGCCTCGTCGAGCAGGTGCGTGGCGAACAGGACGGTGGTGCCGGGCGCGGCGAGGTCGGTGATCACCGACCAGAAGCGGCGGCGGCTCTCCACGTCCATGCCGGTCGTGGGCTCGTCGAGCACGACCAGCTCGGGGTCGCCGCACAGCGCGAGCGCGAACAGCAGCCCCTGGCGCTGGCCGCCCCAGAGCTCCCGCGACTTCCGGCGCTCGAGCCCCTCGAGGCCCGCCGCCGCGATCACCTCCGCCGACGGGCGGGGCGAGGGGTAGTAGCTGCCGAAGAGCTCGACGAGCTCGCCCACCGTGAGCGTGGGCGGCACGCCCGATTCCTGGAGCATCGCGCCGACGCGGCGGCGGGCCGCCGGGGAGCCGGCCGCCTCGCCGACCACGCGGACCGTGCCGGAGGTGGGCTGGCGGAGGCCGAGGATGAGCGAGAGCATCGTCGTCTTGCCGGCGCCGTTGGGGCCAAGGACGGCGGTCAGCTCGCCCCGCGCGATCGTGAGGTCCACGCCGCGCAGCGCCTCTACGTCGCCGTACCGGCGGGCCGCGGCCCGCAGCTCGACGGCGGGCGGAGCGGTCACGGGCTCGACGGGCTCGGCCGTGAGCGCCCGGGGTCTGGTGGTGAGCGAGATGGCCATCGGCGGTGACTCCCTGGATGAGTGGTTTCGTCACCAAGGAGTCTCGGCCGGCATCGGCCCGGCGCCCATTCGCGGGGCGGTTGAGTCGGCGTCGGGCGTTCGTCGAGCCGCGCATCAACCGAACGGCTGACCTCCGCCGCCGCGAGCAATGCCAGCCGCGACCGGAGGTGTACCTTCCCCAGGCATGAGCCAGGCGCCTCAGGACCCCGACGAGCGCGGCGGCGTCTACGCCGCGCTGCGGCCGCTGCTCATCTCGATCGCCTACGAGATGCTGGGCTCGGTCGGCGAGGCGGAGGACATCGTCCAGGAGGCCCTCCTGCGGTTCCACCGCGCCGGCGCGGAGGGCGTGGACATCGAGTCCCCGAGGGCCTGGCTCTCGACCGTCGTGACCCGCCTCGCGATCGACCACGCCCGATCGGCCCGGGTCCGCCGCGAGGCCTATGTCGGCACCTGGCTGCCGGAGCCGCTGCTCACCGACCCGGTGCCGGACGCGGCCCGGCACGCCGAGACCGCGGAGGCGCTCTCGATGGCGTTCCTCGTCCTGCTCGAGCGCCTAGGTCCCGTCGAGCGCGCGGTGCTCCTGCTCCGCGACGTGTTCGACTTCGGGTTCGACGAGATCGCGGGCGTCGTCGGGAAGTCCGAGGCCAACTGCCGCCAGATCGCGGTGCGCGCCCGGCGGCGCATCCGGGACGGCAGGCCCCGCTTCGAGGCTTCCCGGGAGCGTCGCGAGGCGCTCGCCCGGCGCTTCTTCGAGGCAGTCGGCGCGGGCACCACGGAGGGGCTCGTGGACCTGCTGGCGGCCGACGTCGTCCTGTACACGGACGGCGGCGGACGGGGCCCGGCCTTCCCGCACCCGGTCTCCGGGCGCGAGGGCGTCACGCGGATCTTCAGCGGCTACCGCCCGGCGGCGCTGGGCGCCGTCGTGCAGCGGTCCGCCGAGCTCAACGGCCAGCCCGGGATGGCGTTCCTCGATGCGGAGGGGCGCGCGGTGGCCGTCATCGTGCTCGACATCGCCGGCGGGCAGGTCACCGCCGTGCGCGCGATCAGCAACCCCGACAAGCTCCGCCACCTCGACGGCCGCCTGACTCGCCCACGGCCCAGCTGACCGGCTGTCACGGCACGGACGCCGGTCCCGTCTTGATCGATGTCGAAGGTAGGACCCCCAAGCCCGCAAGGAGGAGCAGCCCGATGTCCAACGACAAGACGACCGCAAAGCGCCCGGGCGCGCGCAAATCGGTCCCGGTGCTGACCGACGAGGAGCGTGCGGCGCTCCAAGAGTATCGCCGAGAGCGCAGGCGATCCTCGCGCCCCGGGAAGAAGGACGCGGCGGACGGCGAGGCTGGCGTGCTCGCCAAGATCGCCCAGATGGAGGAGCCGGATCACTCCATGGCGGAGCGGCTGCACGCGGTCATCAAGGCCGCCGCACCAGAGCTGTCCTCCAGAACCTGGTACGGGAGCCCCGCGTACTACCGGGACGGAGAGCTCATCTGCTTCTTCCAGGAGCGCGCGAAGTTCAAGGTGCGGTACGTGACGCTCGGCTTCAGCGACAAGGCCCACCTTGACGACGGCCAGATGTGGCCGAGCTCGTACGCGCTGGCGGAGCTCTCCCCAGCCGTCGAGGCGAGGATCACGGCGCTCGTGAAGAAGGCCGTGGGCTGACGGGGGGCGCGAGCCGCCGGGCCGACGCGTGAGCGCCCGGCGCGGGCGACGTTCGCCCCCCGGGGGCGTCAGCCTCCCCCGGGGGCGCGAACCCGATCTCAGCGAAGGCGGAAGGTCGGCGCGGGATCCGCGCCTTTCGAGAGGCAGCTCGCGTCGATGCCGTCGACATTGCCGGCGTCCACGAATGCCGCGATGACCGAGGGACCGCAGCCCAGGTGCCCGACCACGTGCTCCTGTGCCGGCATGACGACGACCCGGCTGTTGGGCTGCTGCGCGGCCACGCCCGAGAGGTTCGACGGCGGGTCCTGCGGATCGGCGTCCCCGGCGATCCAGAGGACGGGAATGTCCGTGGTCACCGGAGCGGCGTCGTCGGCCGGCACCACCCCCCTCGGCAGATGGCGGCACAGCGCCGCCTCCTGCTCGGCCCACGCGCGGACGAAGGGCACCGCGTAGCTGCCGGCCCCGTTGCGCTCGACCTCCGCTGGGTCGAAGCGCGCCCAGGCCTCGGAGCACAGGATCTCGTCCTTCATGAGCAGCGTCTCGCCGGCGGCCGGGCTGGTGCCTGCCGGCGGCACGAGCTGGCTCACCTGGTCGAACTTGCCGGTGGCCGCGAGGTGGATCGCGAGCGGCAGCTGGGCCGCAGCGGCACCGGTCATGAGCGCGTTGTGGATCGACGGCCCGATCATCGCGAGCGTGGCGACGCCCGTCTGCCCGGTGTTCGGGTCGGTGATCGCGATGCCCGCGTCGAACGCCGACACGATCGTCGACCACTCCTGCGCGAGGTCGGGGAAGGCGGCGTGGCAGGCGGCGTCCGCGGCGCACCGCTGCAGCAGCATGCCCATCGCGTGCCCGCTCGTCGCCGCCATCAGCTCGAGGACCGGCATGTCGAGCGGCGTGGTGCCGTCGAGGACCGCCACCCGCACGCGGTCAGGGTGCTGGCGCAGGTAGTACTGGGCGAGCTCGCCGCCGTAGGAGGTGCCGTAGAGGTCGATCTGGCCGTACCCGAGCGACGCCCGCACCGCGTCAAGGTCGTCCGCCGCCACGGTGCTCGTGTACATGCGCGGATCGGCGTCGAGCGCACCGAGGCTCGTCGTCGCCCAGTCCGAGAGGCGGGCGTCGGCCTCCGCGGCGGACAGCCCGCTGGTGTCGGGCATCGGAGGGAGCGTGAGCGGGTTCGAGGCACCGGTGCCACGCTGGTCGACCAGCACGATGTCGTGCGTGGCGTGGACCTCCGCGTAGAGTCCGGGCAGCCAGGCGAAGAACGACGTGCTCGCCTCGCCGGGACCGCCGGCCAGGGCGAAGAACGGGTCGGGCTTCGCATCTGCCGCGGCGGCGGGCACCACGGCCACCCGGAGCCCGATGTGGCGGCCGGACGGGTTCGAGCGGTCCTCGGGCACCTGCAGCGTGCCGCAGTAGCCGTCGACCGAGGCCTTCACCGGGATGTCCCCGCTGATCGTGCAGGCTGCCATCGGCTGGCCGTCGAGCTCGGGCGCGGGCCGCGTCAGGCCGGTCGCCGCCGGGCTGCCCATGCAGCCGCCGATGAGGCCTGCGGCGACCGCCAACGCACAGCCGCGCGCGACGGGGCCCCGCAGCGACCGGCGCCTGGAGGGCCTGCGGCGCCCCTCGGTGCCGATGACGACGCCGCGCAGGCCAGCCGTGCTAGTGCGACGCACGAGGCTGCAGGTCTTCCGCAGGTTGTGTCCTTCAAGGACGGCCATCTGAGTGTCTCCCGTGTGCATGGACGTCATCGGCAGTGCTCGCGCTGAGCGGCAGCGGCACACCGGCCGCCGCGTCCGACGCGGCGACGACCCGGGCAGGTCGGGCACCGAACCGGCCGATGACGGTGGTCCCGTAGCGGTTCATGGCCCGATGCTGCGCGCCGACCCTCGCGGACGCACCCGCCTTAGGGATGGTTCGCAGGGATGGTTGCGATGCCCAGCGCCTGCGCTGCGCGGGTCGGGCGTCAGCGCCTTTCAGCCGGCCGGGCGACTCCCTGGCCCGCGGCTCGCTAGCGCGCCATCACCGCGACGAAGTCCCGCGACGAGGGGTAGAGGTAGCGGTAGGGGTTGGGCCGTGCGTCGCTGTTGATCATGTGCGGCACGGCCACGCCGTGGCTCGGGTGGCTGTAGGTCATGAAGTTCGTCCACGAGTAGTTGATGTCGAGCTGCATCGCGCGCACGGCTCCCGCGGCCAGCACGATCTTCGCGAGCGTCTGCACGTCCATCGCCGGGCCGACCACGAACACGAGCGAGCCGTCCGCGCGGACCCCCACGGCGGTCCGCCACACGGAGGCCGCGCCGGTGAAGGTCAGCCCCCACGCCGCCTGCGACCTGCTGGTCACCGCGGGGGTGATCGCCCCGTTGTCCACGAGCAGGACGAGGCTCTGGCGCACAGCAGTCACGTCGGGGCCGAGCATCGAGGCGCTCCACTTGACCACGTCCACGTGCCCGTCTTTGTAGAACACCATGGATGCCGCGCCGTCTCGCAGCGGTGCTGCGGTCTTGCCGTCCTGCCAGTAGCCGCCGTTGGCGTCGGCCAGCCTGAAGCCCGAGTTGAACGTCGCGAGCAGGGCGTCGCGCTGCGAGGCGGGCACCTCGTCCGGCTGGGACCAGCCAGTGCCGCCCGGCTGCAGGAAGCCCGGGTGCTGGACCATGCTGACGAGGTTCTGGTCCATCCAGGCCACCGCCACCAGGTAGCTCGTGTGCTGCGCGTCCGGCCGCAGGTACGCGACGCGGATGGCCGGCTGGCCGTGGAGGAGGACGAGCGTCTTCCAGACCCCCTCCCCGGGCAGGGCAGGGCTGACCATGGGCTGGATCGGGTCGGGCGCCGGGAATGGGGTCGGCGAGGGGCTGGCGGTCGGCGCAAGGCTCGGGCTCGGCGGGGCGCTTGGGCTCGGGCTCTCGGGCGGCACGCTGGGCGCCGACGACGGGCTCCCCGATTCGCCCGGGGCCAGCTCGCCGACGATCGGCGACGCGTCCGGGATCCCGCCCTGGACGGTCCCGCCGACCCGGGGCGGGAACATCGCGTACTGGACCTGCTCGAGCGCGTCGACGACGAAGCTCATGCCGTTTGACCGCGCCCACTCAGCCACGCGCGCGTCGATGGGGTCGGTGCCCGGAGCCGTCAGCGCGGGGCCAAGCGAGAGCGCGAGCCACAGGAACACGACAGCCGCGAGCAGGCCGACGATGCGCAGCAGCCTTCGACGCCGAGGGTGCCGCGTGGCCTTGCGAGGTTGGGGATCGCCCTCGGGCGCGTCGCCCGAGCCCTGCGTATCACCCTCAGGCTTCTCGCCCGAGCGTTCAGAGTCGTCCATGCCAGAGCCCACCCGCAGGTCACCTTGGCGTGGCTTGCGGGAGCGGCGCCACGCGCCGCGGACGCGGCGCGGCCACAAACTATAGACGCGAGCCCCGCAGGACGCCCCAGCGGGCCGGGCCGGCCGGCGGACGGGGCGGAGTGACTTTGCAGCGCCGCTAGAGTACGGCTGGTGGAGCGGTACACGGGAGCGGTGGCGGCTGAACGATCCGGGATCAGCGTCGGGGAGCTGGACCGGCTCGTCGAGCTCGGCGTCCTCACCCCGGACGCAGACGACCGGTTCTCCGAGGGTGACGTCCGGCGGGCGCGCGTCCTGCACAGCCTGGAGGCCGCCGGCATCCCGCTGGACCTGATGGCCCAGGGACTGCGGAGCGGGGACATCTCGCTCGACTTCATCGACGACCCCGGCTACAGCCTGCTCTCCTCGTACACCGCCGAGACCTTCGAGCAGCTGAGCGCCCGGACCGGCATCCCGCTGCAGGTGCTGACGGCCCTTCGGGAGGCGACGGGATCGGCTGCCCCGGCCCCGGAAGACCGCGTTCGCGAGGACGAGATGGCCGTCGTGCCGCTGCTCGAGTTCCGGCTCGCCCACGGCTATCGGCCGATCAGGCTGGAGCGCAACCTGCGCGTGATCGGCGACAGCCTCCGGCGCATCGCCGAGACCGAAGGCGACACCTGGCGCACAGAGGTCCTGGGGCCGCTGCTGGCCGCCGGGCACGACGGCAAGTCGATCGGCGCCGCCTCGAACGAGGCATCAGTCCAGGGGTCGGTTGTCGCCGAGCAGGCGCTCCTGGCGATCTACCACGCCCAGCTCGCGCACGCCTGGACGGCCAACATCATCGCCGCGGCGGAGGTCATCCTGGCCAGGTCCGGCCTGCACCGCCGGCTCGAGCGCCCGCCGGCGATGTGCTTCCTCGACATCACCGGCTACACGCGCCTGACCCAGGAGCGCGGCGACGTGGCGGCGGCTGACCTGGCGACCCGGCTCGCCAGGCTCGTGGAGCGGACGTCGCTCTCCCGCGGGGGCCGGCCGGTCAAGTGGCTCGGCGACGGCGTGATGCTCCACTTCCCGGACCCGGGCGCTGGCGTGCTGGCCGCCCTCGAGATGGTTGCCGGTGTGGCGGATGCAGGCTTCCCCCCGGCCCACGTCGGCCTCCACGCCGGGCCGGTCATCTTCCAGGAGGGCGACTACTACGGCCAGACCGTGAACGTGGCCTCGCGGATCGCCGAGTACGCGCGACCCGGCGAGGTGCTCGTCAGCCAGGAGGTCGTCGACGCCGCGGGCGAGTCGGCGATCACCTTCCGGGAGATCGGCCCGGTCGAGCTCAAGGGCGTGGCCGGCACGATGCGCCTGCACGCCGCGGCCCGGCCGGGTTGAGCGGGCGCTGGGGGCAGTCCACCGCGGCCGCCCGCCACGAGCCGCTGCGCGTCGTCGGTCGCCGCGTTCCTGCTCCTCATCGGGTCCGCGGACGTTTATCGGGTCCGCGGACGTCGCCAGGAGCCTGCTCCTCCTCGAGGGCGGGGCGCCGCGCTGGCATCGGCGGGCCCGTCGACGTCGGCCGGGGCTGACAGGGGTAGGCTTCGAGGAGCATGTACATCCCGCCCCACAACGCGCCGCCGAGCGCGGACGACGTCACCCAGCTGCTGCTCGGCACCCGGGCTGGCGACCTCGTGACCGTGGGCGATGACGGCCTGACGGTCTCGATGATCCCGTTCCTGTACGACCCTTCCCTGGGCACGCACGGGTCGCTGCTCGGCCACCTCGCGCGGCCGAACAACCAGTGGCGGGGCGCCGACAGGCACGGCGCGCTCGTCCTCCTCCACGGCCCGGACGGGTACGTGAGCCCGGCCTGGTACGCCGCGAAGCGCGAGCACGGGCGGGTCGTGCCGACGTGGAACTACGTGCTCGTCGCCGTGCACGGGACGCTCCGGGTCCACGACGACCCCGCGTGGGTCCGCGACATCGTCGAGCGGCTGACCCGGGAACACGAGGGGCGTCGCGCGGAGCCATGGGCGGTGTCGGACGCGCCCGAGCCCTACATCGCGGGTCAGCTACGCGCGATCGTCGGCGTCGAGGTCGAGATCGACCGAGTCGAGGCGAAGTGGAAGCTGAGCCAGAACCGCAGCGCCGCAGACGTCACCGGCGTGGTCGCGGGCCTGGAGACCGGGAACGACGACGACCGGGCGCTCGGCGCCGCGATGGCCGCGGTGGAGGCGCGCCGACCCGACCGGGATCGCTGATGCCGCAGAACGACGGCCTGCCCGTCATCGCGTTCGCGTCGAAGCGCGAGTTCGAGGACTGGCTCGAGGCGCAGGCGCCTGCATCGGCCGGCCTCTGGCTCAAGATCGCTAAGCGGAACACCGGCAGCGGCACCGTGACCTACGAGGAGGCCGTCGACGCTGCGTTGTGCGTCGGCTGGATCGACGGCCAGAAGGGCGCGTTCGACGACCGCCACTGGTTGCAGCGGTTCACGCCGCGCAAGGCCCGGAGCCGCTGGTCGCAGGCCAACCGCCAGCGGGCGGCCCAGCTCATCGAGCTCGGGCGGATGCGGCCCGGCGGCCTGGCGGAGGTGGAGCGCGCCATGGCCGACGGCCGCTGGGAGGCCGCCTACGCTGGCCAGAGGACGATCACCGTGCCCGAGGACCTGCGGGCCACGCTCCAGGAGGACGTGGATGCGGCCGCATTCTTCGCGACCCTCGACAGCCGCAACCGCTACGCCATCCTCTACCGGATCGCCGACGCGAAGCGCCCCGAGACCAGGCGCGCCAGGATCGAGAAGTACGTGGCGATGTGCCGGGAGCGCAGGCTGATCTACCCCTGAGGCGGCGAGGCGGTCGGCAACCAGGCGCCGCAGCCCCGGGTCACGCCGGCCTCGCGGGGGCGGCAGGCCGGTCGATGATCAGGAGGGCGGCACCGGCGAGCGCCACGACGCTGCCCACCGCGAGCGCAGCGGACAGCCCGAGCGCGTCGGCGAGGGCGGCGCCCGCGAGCGGCGCGAAGATCCCCACGGCGTTCGAGACCGCGTAGTCGATCGATGCCATCACGAGGGCGCGGTCCGGGTTGACCCTGCGCATGAGCTCGTCGAACAGGGCAAGGGAGAGGCCGGCGTAGGCGGCCGCGCCGGCGGCGACGACGATGCCCGCCGTGAGCGGGCTCGGCGTGAGCCCGAGGATGCCCGGGTACGCGGCAACCCCGAGCGTCGACCAGACGACCACGCGGCGGCCGCCGGAGCGGGCGGCCAGCCGGCGCCAGGCGTGGTAGCCGCCGAATGTGGCCAGGGCGCTGGCCGTGGCGATCAGTCCGATCTCGGCGTCCGATGCGCGGACGCCCCGGACGTAGAAGAGGGTGATCACCGGCGCCACGAGCTGGAGCGCACCGGCGATCACCCCGTGGGCGAGCAGGTAGCGGAGGAACTGGCGGTTGGCGTCCAGGCGCCCTCGCCAGCGCCCGACGCCCGCTCCCCGCCACCACGATGCGCGCGAGCGCCCCGCCGGGGCCTCCCGGACGAGACGGATCTGGCGCTCGAACGCGTACGCGACCACGCCCGCGACGGCGAAGGCGGCGAAGGCGAGCCCGTAGCCCTCGTGGAGCGGCAGGCGGTCGAGCAGCCAGCCCGTGGCGGCGACCGCCCCAGCGGTGGCCAGGGACATCGTCGCCCAGCGCCGGCCCAGCAGCTCGAAGCGGCCGCCGGGGCCCGCGGCGTCGTTCATCACGATCGGGAAGGCGACCTGGCCGACCGTCGCCGGGACGGCCGCGATCGCCCAGGCGACCAGGACCGCGACGACGACGCGGTCGCCCGGCGCCAGGACGACGATCGCGGCGATGGCCCCGTAGCCGAGCCAGGACACCAGCCGCGACAGGCTGTACCAGCGGACGAGGTCGCGCCGCCGCTCGAGGAGCGCGCCTGCGGGCACGCCCATGACGAGCGCGCCGAGGGCCGTGACGACGGAGATCAGCCCGACATCGACGGCGCTCCCGCCGAGGCGCGCCACGAGGACCGGGAGGAACGGGGTCGCGGCGCCGATGACGCCGACCGCCGCGGCGTCGTACCGCAGGACCTGGCTGTTGTGGCGCTCGCGCAGGTGGCGCTCGTGGGCTGCCTGGTCATCCGCCGAGAGCGGCCGGTCCAGTGCGGCAGGCGCCTCAGTGCGGCGGGGAGTGCCGATGCGCGGCGCCCTCGGCACGCCCGGTCCCCTCACGCTCACTCCTGCTCCTGCGGAACCGCCGCCCCAGCCCCCTGCCCGCCGACATGATAGGGAGCGGCGACGTCAACGGGAGTTCGCCCGGTGCTCGGGCTCCCGGGTCATGGCGCCGATCAGGGTGTCGAGACGGACGATGGGCAGGACGCTGCTCACCGCCCGGGTCATGTGCAGCCGGCTGCACGACACGTCATCGGTCGAGCGACCGATGACGAGAATGGGGGGACGACCCTAGACTCACCGACCATGACGCGTCTCGGGCCGATCGTCGCGCCCCTGCTCATCGGTCGCGACGATATCGTCGACCTGGCCGGACGGCGGATCGACGAAGCCATCGCCGGGCACGGCCAGTTCCTGGTCCTCGGCGGTGAGGCCGGGATCGGCAAGACCCGCTTGCTCCGCGCGATTCGGGACACGGCCGAGGCGCGCGGCCTCCGGGTGTCGACCGGCGCGCTGGCCCCGCAGGACCGCGATGTCCCGGCCGCGATCCTGCTCGACCTGGGCCGGACGATGCGCCACCAGCCGGCGTTCGGCGACCTCGGGACGACCCTGCTCGACCTCGTGGAGGGCATCATCGGGGCCGAGCGGCCGTACCGCAGGCTGCTCATCCAGCGGACGGTCGATCTCCTCGCGGGAGACGTCGCGTCCCGACCCACGATGCTCGTGTTCGACGACCTGCACTGGGCCGACGAGGTGAGCCTCGAGATCCTCGCTGCGATCGCCCGCCAGGCACGCAGCCTTGCGCTGATGCTGGCGGGGGCGTACCGCAGCGACGAGGCCGGCGCGGGCTCGGTCCTGCGGGAGTGGCGCTCGCGGCTCCTGACCCAGCGCCTGGTGGAGGAGGCCAGGCTCGACCGCCTGACGCTCGAAGAGACCGGCCTCATGACAAGCCTCATCATGGGCACCGGCCTGCCCGCGCCACGGCGCGTCGTCGCCGCGGTCTTCCAGCGGACGGACGGCGTGCCACTGCATGTCGAGGAGCTGCTCGGCGCGGTCGGCGCGGAGGGCACGATCGACAGCCGGGCCATCCTCGACGCCGAGGTGCCCGACACCCTCGAGGACGCCACGCTCCGCCGCTTTCGGCGCCTGTCGGGCGAGGCCCAGGCCGTGGCACGGGCCGGCGCCGTCCTCGGTCGCTCGTTCGATCCACAGGTCGTGGCGGGAATTCTGAACCTCCCGGTCGAGGCCGTCGACGCGCCGATCGAGGAGCTCGTCGAGAGCCAGGTCCTCGACCGCCCGGGGCTCCGAGGCCTGTACGACTTCCGCCACCAGCTCCTGCGCGACGCGCTGTACCGCGCCATCCCGCCCGGCGAGCGGCGCCGGCTGCACGCTCGCGCAGCGGAGTTCGGGACGGAGCTCGAGGGAGCCTCGATCATCCACGCCTCGGTCCACTTCGAACGGGCAGGCATGCGGGAGGAGGCCTACCGGACGGCACTCGTGGGCGCTCGCAACGCGAGCAGTCTGGCGGCCCACCGCGAGGCGACCGAGCTGTACGCCAGGGCCTTCGCCAACATGCCCGACGACGTCGGTCCCGCCGAGCAGGCGGCGCTGTTGTATGCCTACGCGCACGAGGCGCTGCTCATCGAGGACAGCGCGCTCGCGATCGACCTCGCCCGTCGTGCTCGCGAGCAGTTCCTGGCGGCTGGCGATGACGTCGGCGCGGCG
>JBJKRU010000048.1:0-2527 GCA_046704485.1 Candidatus Limnocylindrales bacterium
GAGACGCCAGGGTCGGCGCCAGCGGCACCGGGGTCGGCGCCAGAGGCACCGGGCTGGGCGGATTCCGGAAGGGTCATCGTCGTCGCACCATTCCATCGAGGCTGGCCGTGCCGGCGGTCCGGGCCCCGCCGCGCGTGGCGGCTGGGGGGACGACGGCATCCACTACGGTTCCCTTGCCGGGGGCGGACGTGACCGTGAAACGTCCGCCCAGCCGCTCGGCGCGGGTGCGCATGCCAGCCAGGCCCAGATGGCCCGCCGCCACAGACCGCGGGTCGAATCCATGGCCGTCGTCCTCGATCCGGACGCGGACGCCGTCCGCGTGGCGGCTGATCTCGATTCGTGCCTGACGTGCCCCTGCGTGCCTCACGATGTTGTGCAGCGCCTCCTGGGCAATACGATAGAGCGCGTCTTCAGTCTCGGGCGATGGCCGCTGGTCGCCGAGGTCCGCCTCGACCACGATTGGCAGGCCGATCCGCCCCGACAGGCCGGCCGCGTGGGTGCGCAGCGCCCCGATCAGGCCCTGGTCCTCGAGATTGGCCGGCCGCAGCTCGAAGATCAGCGCGCGCATCTCCGCCAGGGCGTCGCGCTGGAGCTCCCGGAGCTCGGCCAGCTTGCCCGGGACCTGCGCCGGGTCCCGGGCCATGAGGAGCTCGATGCTGCGAGACTGGAGCGTCATCGAGAACAGCGCCTGCGTGACAGAGTCGTGCAGCTCCCGGGCGAGGTGGGCCCGCTCCTCCGACGCCGCCAGCTCGGCCGCCTGTTGCCGCAGGTCGGTCTCCAGCCGGTCCAGCTCCCCGATGTCGCGGGCGGCCCCATGGGCGCCCGCGAACGCACCGTCGGCGAGCATCCCGATCGCGGTCACCTCGACAAGTCGCACTGCCCCGTCAGCGCGCAGCACCCGCAGGCGGGCGCGGTGCGGCTCGGTGGGGTGCCGGCGAAGCCACAGGAACCGGGCGGTCGCCGCCTTGCGGTCTGCGGGCGGCGCGAGGTCGGCGAACGACCGGCCGATGAGGTCCTGCGGGCTCCAGCCGATGACCGGCAGGGCGCGGTCCGAGACGAACGTGAGGCGGCCGGCCGCGTCCGTCATCCAGACCAGGTCGGGCGACGACTCGACAAGGTAGCGGTAGCGCGCCTCGGAGCTCCGGAGCTCGCGCTCGAGGCGTTCCTGGTCGCTGATGTCGCGAGCGGATCCGTGGACGCCCGAGAAGGCGCCGTCGCGGATGGACGCGGCGGCGGCCACCTCGACCGCCTTCGTCTCGCCCGACTTGGTCCGCAGCTCGAACCGCGTCACCAGTGCTCTCCCCGGGTGGTCCGCGAGGGCCCGGAATCGACGCCCGGCGGCCGGACCCCCGTCCGGGCCCACCACGAAGTCCCGGAAGTGCCGTCCAACGACCTCGAGCGGCGACCAGCCGAGCACCCGCTCGACCGACTCGGACACGAAGGTGAACGCGCCCTCGGCATCGCACGTGAACACCAGGTCCGGGAGGCTGTCGACGAGGATCCGATACCGCTCCTCCGATTCCTCCAGCCGACCCATGAGGTCGGCTCCCGCCAGGGCCAGGGCGGCATGGTCCGCGAGCGAGGCCAACAGGTTCGTCTGCTCCGGACCGTACGCGGCCGGCAGCGGCGACAGCACCGCCAGCACGCCGAACACCTCGTCCTCGGACAGCAGGGGTGCGATCGCGTGGCTGCGGATGGAGGCGCCGCCCTCGCCCACGACCGTCCGGCGTTCTCGGACGGCGGTGCGTGCGTCCTCGTCGCCGACAGCCGAGCGCCAGGCCACCAGGTCGTCCTCGCTGAGCCCGACCGACCGCTCAAGGGCGCCGCTGCGGGACGCCGGCCGACTGAGCACGATCATCGCGCCGCCTGGCCCGAGGAGGCGGGCCGCCTCGGCGGCGACGTCGTCGAGGACGTCTGCGGGATCGAGCGAGGTCATCGAGCGCCGCGCCAAGTCGCGCAGCGCCCGCTCCTCGACGGCCCTGCGTCCGAGCGCCTCGCGGCTGCGCCCGAGCTCGTCGATCAGCCGTGCCCGGATGAGCGCGACCGCTGCCTGGCCGGCGATCACCTGCAACACATCGATGTCGTCCTCGTCGAACGCGGCCGGCTTGAGGGACCAGACGGTCAGGGCGCCGATCGGCCCCTCGTCGCCGAACAGCGGCACGGCCAGAACGGCCCTGATCCCGATCGCCCTGGCGAAGGCGTCCGGGGCCGGCCGGTGGACGAAGGAGGCGTCCTCGAGGTAGTCCGGCGTCATCACCGGCGCCTGGGTCAGGACCGCGCGCCCGGACACGCCGACCTCGACGCTGTCGTCCGGGTCGTCCGGCCATTGGCCGCCGAGGTCGGTCTCGCGATCAGTCGCGTAGACCCCGAGCAGCCCCCTCCCCTCGGGGTCCAGGATGTCGACGCGCCCGCCGTCGCCGCCGGTCAGCCGGGTGGCCTCCTTGACCACCGAGCCCACCACCGACCGAACGTCGCCCTCCGCCGAGATCCGAGTGCCGAGCTCGCGCAGGGCGCGCTCCAGGTCGGC
>JBJKRU010000049.1:0-6062 GCA_046704485.1 Candidatus Limnocylindrales bacterium
GGCTCAGGGTCACCGACCCTGCCGCGCTCGAGGTGGCGGCGGCGGTGCTGCGGGGTGTCGTCAACAGCGAGCTGGTTGCCGCCCTCCACGACGCCGGCTGCGACGCGGTAGGCCTGTCGGGGGTGGACGGCGGGCTGCTCGTCGGTCGCCGCGTTCCCGACGTGGGGCTTGTCGCCACGGTCGTCGGCGTCCGGCGCGACCTCATCGACTCGTTGCTCGTCGCCGGGCAGGTGCCCGTGGTGGCGCCGCTCGCCCGCGACGAGGACGGCGTGGTCTGCAACGTCAACGCCGACGACGCCGCAGCGGGCCTGGCGGCGGGCCTGGGCGCGCGCCAGCTGGTCCTGATGACCGACGTCGACGGCGTGCGCGACGGGTCGGGGGCCAAGCTCGACTCCATCACGCCAGAGGAGGCCACGGCGATGATCGCCGACGGCACGATCCGGGGTGGCATGGTGCCCAAGGTCAAGGCGGCCCTGTCCGCGCTCGCCTGGGAGGGCGCCGAGGCCATCATCGCCGACGGGTCAGCGGAGCACGCGCTCGTCCGTGCCCTCGACGACCGGACGTTCGGCACGCGTGTCTCGAGCCGGGCTGCGGCGGGGCCCGCGTGACCGCCGTGCTCGTCAAGCGCGACCGCCACGCGGCCATCCGACGCCTGGTCGCCGACCACGCCATCGCGAGCCAGGGCGAGCTGGTGGCCGGGCTGTCCAGCCTCGGCTTCGACGTCACCCAGGCCACCGTGTCGCGCGACATCGCGGAGCTGGGGCTGGCCAAGGTGATGCGCGGCGAGCACTCGGTGTACGTGCTGGCCGAGTCCCTCTCCGCCGTCCACCAGCCCCCCAACGACGAGCGGCTCAGGAGAATCCTGACCGATATCCCCGTGACCGTCGGCCGCAGCGGCCTGATCCTCGTCCTGACGGGCCAGCCCGGCACGGCAAACGTCATCGCCCAGGCCATCGAGGAGTCCACCCTCGACGGCTTCGTCGGCACGGTAGCCGGCGACAACACGCTGATCGTCCTGTTCCCCGACGAGCCAGTCCTGCTCCGGTGGCTCGACCGGTTCACGGCGATCGAGGTCCCGGCCGAGGCGGGGGCCGCCACGGAGGCCATGACTCGATGAAGAAGGTGGTGCTCGCCTACTCCGGCGGGCTGGACACGTCGGTCGCGGTCGCCTGGCTCAAGGAGCAGCACGGTGCCGAGGTCGTCACGCTCACCGTGGACCTGGGCGGCGGCTCGGCCAAGGACGGCATCGAGCGCGGCGCGATGAGCGCCGGGGCGTCCCGCGCCTACGTCGTGGACGCCCGGGAGACCTTCGTCTCGCAGTACGTCTGGCGGTCGCTGCAGGCCGGCGCGCTGTACCAGGGGGCCTACCCGCTCGCGACCGCGCTCGCCCGGCCGCTCCTCGCCCAGCTGCTCGTCGAGGTCGCACACCGCGAGCAGGCTGACGCCGTCGCGCACGGCTGCACGGGCAAGGGCAACGACCAGATCCGCTTCGACGTGTCGGTCCACGCGCTGGACCCGGGGCTCGAGGTCGTCGCCCCGATGCGGGTGGGCATGGGCCTGACGCCCCAGCAGACGGCCGAGTTCGCCGCCGCCCGGGCCATCACCGTCCCGGCCGCCCGCGCGACGCCGTGGTCCATCGACGTCAACCTGTGGGGCCGCTCCTGCGAGACGGGACCGCTCGAGGACCCGTGGGCCACCCCGCCCGAGGACGCCTACGCGTGGACGGTCAAGGCGGCGGACGCTCCCGACCCTGTGGAGGTCGTGATCGCGTTCGAGGGCGGCATCCCCGTCTCGGTCGACGGCGAGGACCTCGCGGGCTCGGCCCTCGTGGAGCGCCTCAACACGCTCGGCGCGTCGCACGGCGTGGGCCGGATCGACCACGTGGAGGACCGCCTGATCGGCATCAAGAGCCGCGAGATCTACGAGGCGCCGGCCGCGGTGATCCTCCACACGGCGCACCACGCGCTCGAGGGGCTGGTGCTGTCGCGGGAGCAGCTGCGCTTCAACCGGTTCGTCGCCGACGAGCTGTCGCAGATCATCTATGACGGGCTGTGGTTCAGTGCGCTCTCGCGGGACCTCCGGGCGTACGCGATGAGCAGCCAGCGCGTGGACTCGGGCGAGGTGCGGATGCGGCTCGACCACGGCCGGGCGTACGTCGTGGGGCGCCGCTCCCCGCTCTCGCTCTACGACAGGAACCTCGCCACGTACGGCGAGGGCGACGCGTTCGACCACGCGTCCGCCGTGGGCTTCATCGAGATCTTCGGCTTGCCGCTGCGGGTGGAGGCGGCCCGGCACGGGGCCGTGGGCAAGCACCACGGTGCCGCGTGGACCTGGACGAACCCGCTGCTCGACGGGCTGCCCACCACCGTCACGGAGGCACCCGCCGCGGGCTGACGATGCCGTAGGCTGGAGGCGTGACTGCCAAGCCGCCGAGGCCGCGGACGGCCCGGGCCAAGCCCGCACGCCCAGCCGCCGCGCCCGCCCCGAACCCGGACCTGCCGCCCACGTCGCCCGCCGCCTCCGGCCGGGTGGACCAGCTCGCCTTCCTGCACGAGTTCGCCCAGCTGCTGACGGAGGCACGGGACTGGGACGAGCTCATGCGAACGCTGGTCGACCGGACCACGGTGGCGCTGGGCGTCGAGGTGTGCTCGTTCTACCTGCTCGACCGCGACGGCACCCACCTCACGCTCGCGGCGACCAACGGGCTCGACCGCGAGCAGGTCGGCCGGGTGAGCCTGTCCGTCGGGCAGGGCATCACCGGCAGGGCCGCGCGCACCCGCCGACCCGTCGCCTCGCGCGACGTCACCGTCGACCCGCAGTTCTCGTGGGTGCGCGGCTTCGACGTCCAGGGGCTCCACGCGATGCTCTCCACGCCGCTGCTGTGGAACGAGCAGCTCATCGGCGTGCTCAACGTCCAGACCACGGCGGCCCGCACCTTCACCGCCGACGAGGTCGACTTCCTGGGCACGATCGCGGCACTGCTCGGCGGCCTGGTCGAGAAGGGCCGCATGCAGGCCGAGGCCGAGGCGCAGCTCGACCGGCTGTCCCAGCTCGATGCCGCACGCGCCGAGCTCCTGGCGGTCGTGACCCACGAGCTGCGCACCCCGCTGGCCATCGTGCGCGCCTATGTCGACCTGCTCGCCGACGCCGCGTCGGCGAACACGCCTGAAGCGGGGCGGACGCAGGTGGAAGCCTGGCGCGCCGGGACCGTGGACCAGGTCACGCGGCTCGACCGGCTGGTGGACGGGATCCTCGCCTCGGTCCGCGGCGAGGGCCTGACCGGCCTCCGGCGAGATCCGTTCGACGTCGTGTCGGCGATCAGCGGCACCGTGGGCACCCTCGCGCTGCTGCTGCGCACGCGCGCCGTCCGCTGGTACCCGCCCAGCGCGCAGCTGGTGGCGCGCGGCGACGAGACGCGCTTCCAGCAGGTGCTCGAGCAGCTCCTCGACAACGAGGCGAAGTACGCCCCGCCCGAGCAGGCGGTGTCCATCGGCGTGTGGCGCATCGGCAGCGAGGTGCAGGTCTACATCACCGACGACGGGCCCGGCGTCCCGTTCGAGGACTGGGAGGCCGTGTTCCAGCCGTACGTCCGCCTGGACCGGGCGCGGTCGCGCGGGTCGGGCATCGGGCTGTTCGCGGCGCGTCGCCTGATGGAGGCGATGGGCGGCCGCGTCTGGATCGAGAAGAACGGCTACGGCGGCTCCCGGTTCATGGTGGCGCTGCCCGCGGCCTGAGCGCCGCGCTGCCGCCGGCGTCCGGGGCGCAGGCCTTGGTGCCTGCTCGCGTGCCGCGCGAGGACTGCGGTGCCCGGCCGCACCGGACGGCATGTCGGTCGAACGACCGATGTGGGGGGCTGGAACCCGCCCCTATACTCGGGCCATGGGACATGTGGGCCCCCTCCTCTGCCCTGTCATCATCGGCCGCGACGATCTGCTCGAGCTGGCCGACGAGGCGATCCGCGAGACCGTCAGAGGCCGCGGCCGGACGCTCCTGCTCGCCGGTCCGGCGGGCCTCGGCAAGACGCGCCTCCTCAGTTCCATGGTGCGCAAGGCGCGGGTCGCGGGCCTCCTGGTCAACGGCGGCTCGGTGGCGCCGCATGACCACCAGGTGCCGCTGGCGTCCATCCGCGAGATGGCTGCGGGCATGCGCGGCGACGAGGACTTCGGCAGCCTCGGCGCGGACCTGCGGTCCATCGACGGCCGGCACGCGGGCGACGCCCTCGGGGCGCGCCGGCTGATCGTGCGCTCGACGGCGGACCGGATCCTCGAGGCGATCGACAAGCCGACGATGCTCGTGTTCGACGACCTCCACTGGACCGACGAGGTCAGCCTCGAGGTCATCGGCGAGTTGGCCAGGCATGCCGGGGACCGCCCCCTGCTCCTGATCGGCGGGTATCGCGCCGACGAGTTCCCGCGCGGCGCCATCCACCGCGAGTGGCGCGCCCGCCTCCTGAGCCAGCGCCTCGCGCAGGAGGTCAAGCTGCGGCGGCTGACGCTCGAGGAGACGGCCACGATGACGACGCTGCTCCTGGGCGGTGAGCTGCCGGCGCCGCGGGACGTGGTCGAGGCCATCTACGAGCGGACGAACGGGATCCCGCTCCATGTCGAGGAGCTGCTGGCCGCCCTGGACGATGCCGCACGCCACGACGGACGGCTGATCCGCGAGGCGAGCGTCCCGGACACCATCGGCGACGCGGTCCTGGCCCGCCTGTCCGTGCTGTCGCCTGACGCCCGGACGGTCGCGGCGGCCGGCGCGGTCATCGGCCGCTGCTTCACGCCGGACGTCATCGCGGGCGTGGTCGGGCGACCCCTCGCCGACCTCGAGCCCACGCTCGACGAGCTGGTCGACGCGGCGATCCTGCACCCCTTCGACTACGTGGACCACGGCTACTACGACTTCCGCCACCAGCTGCTGCGCGACGCGATCTATGGCGCCGTGCCGCCGTCGCAGCTGCGGCGCTTCCACGCCCAGGCGGCGGAGTTCGTGATGGCGCTCGAGGCTTCGAGCATCGTCCACGCCTCGACCCATTTCGAGCGGGCCGGGCTCCGGCCGCAGGCGTTCCGCACCGCGCTGACGGCGGCCCGCGAGGCGAGCCGCATCTCGGCCCGCCACGAGGCGTACGAGCTGTACCAGCGGGCGGTCGCCAATATGCCTGCCGACCTCCCGATCCTCGAGCAGGCGGAGCTGTACGACCAGTACGCCGACGCGGCGGGGGCCATCGAGCGGAACGAGGACTGCTCGGCGGCCGCGGCCCGAGCACGCGAGCTCTACCTCGAGGCAGGCCGCCCGCTGGAGGCGGCGATTCTCCTGATCAGCACGTCGATGCACGAGGTGCGCGACGGGGCATCCGCCGAGTCCGCGCTCGGCTTTGTCGAGCAGGCGCTCGAGGAGGTCTCGAGGCTGGAGCCGACCCCAGACCGGGAGCGCATCCGGGCTGCCCTGCTGGGCATCCGCGCCGCCGACCTGTTCGTCGCGTCCGACCTCGCCGCGGCCCGCCGCGACGCCGCCACCTCACGCGAGCTGGCCGAGGCAATCGGCGACCGGGAGGACGTTCTCGAGGCCGACCTCCTTCTGGCCCGGATCGACATCGTCGGCGGCGACTACGAACGGGGCATGGAGGCGGGGATGCGCGCCGCCCGCGAGGCGCGCGACGCGGGGTTCGAGTCGGTGGGCGTCACCGGCTACCGGAACCTCGCGATCCTCGCCGCCCGGGTCATGGACCCCGCCGCCGCGGAGGCGGCCCTGGGCGAGGGGCTCCAGTACGCGGACGCGATCGAGCAGTCCCACTGTCGTCAGATGATGTCGACGACGAGGGCGATCCTCGACTGGGCGGCCGGCAACTGGGATGCCGCCGACAAGCGGGCGCGCCAGGAGCTCGTGGAGCTCGGCTGCCGGCGCGGGGTCCTCGGCTCGCTCGACGTGATCGGCCTCGTGGCGCTCGGCCGCGGCAAGATCGGCGAGGCACGCCGCTGGCTCGAGGAATCCCTCGTGTCCGGCCGAGCGATAGGCGAAGTGCAGTACATCCTGACGCCGCTGTGGGGACTCGCCGAGGCGGACCTTCT
>JBJKRU010000050.1:0-3342 GCA_046704485.1 Candidatus Limnocylindrales bacterium
CCTACGCGCTCTTCGACTGGGCGCGCTTCGGCTCGCCCTGGCAGAACGGCTACGGGATCTCGCGCCTCGCGACCCCGGCCCTCGAGGCCCGCCGGGCGCTCGGCCTGTTCGCCCCCACCCAGGCCCCCGACAACCTCCGCCTCGCGGTCCTGACGCCGTTCACGGTCCGGGCGCGCCCGCCGTTCCTGCTGCCCGACCCGCGGGGGCTCTCGATGCTGCTGGTGTCGCCGGGGCTGCTGGTCGCGGCCCGGGCCGGCTGGCGCGACCCGGCGGCCCGGCTCCTGTGGGCCTGCGCCGCGCTCGTCGCCGTCCCCGTCCTGCTCTACTACGGCGGCGGCTACGTCCAGTACGGCTTCCGCTACTCGCTCGACCTCACGCCGTTCCTGCTCGCGCTCGCGGCCATGGGCTCGCGGCGCTGGGCCGGCATCCCCGAGCGGCTCCTCATCGCGGCGAGCGCCGCGTCGGTGGCGTACGGCGTCCTGTGGCGGGGCCTGCCGATCCGGTGACGGCCGCTAGAAGGACCTCCTTTCGGAAGCGCCGTCGTACGGATCCGGCGCGAGCGCGGCCGATCTGTTGCGGGCGCGGCTCCCTTTCGGTGCACTCGCTTCACGCAGCGGCCGAGGTCAGCCTCTCGAACAGGGCTGCGGCACCGATGGGCGCCCGGATGACCGAGCTACTGCGTGACCGTGATCGACCCGGAGGCGAGAACGTTTCCCCCCACGTCGGCGATCCGGAAGGTGTAGGTGCCAGCAATCTGGGCCGTGTAGGTGAGGCCGATGATGTCGCTCGGGCCGGTCAGCCCGTTGATGCCCTCGTTGACCACCGTCGCGCCGCCGACGGCGACCTGCAGGTTGGCCTGGCTTGGCGATACGGTCTGCGTCAGATGCGCAACGACCGCGAGGGTCTCCCCGACCCGGACCGTCGTCTGCCGGGTGCGCAGCACGAAGGTGCTCGGGTCGAAGCTGTCCCCGAACCAGATGTCTCCGGCGCTGGGTATCCCGGACCCGGCCACCGACATGCTGGCTGGTGATCCTCCCGCCGAGGTTGCGCCGGATCGGAACCCGGCGCCGAGGCCGATCGTAAACGCGAGGAACAGCAGCACGCCAACGGCAACGACCAAGGCGACGATGGTGAGCGTCCGCGGGCCGCCACCCTTCCGGGCAGGCGGGGCACTGTACGGGCGCCCGCACGCCAGGCAGTAGCCTCGGTCGCGAACGAGTTGGGGGGCCCCGCATGACGGGCAGGTCTCGGGCCCCAGAGCGGTCACAGGGGCGGTCTGGCCAGCAGACGCGGCAGGGAGTGCCTGTGCCGCGACCGCGGGCGCTGGCAAGCCGGGTGGCGCGTCGTAGGCGTTCCCGCATTTGCCGCAGAAGCGGGCCCACTCTTGGCGCGGCGATCCACAGTGAGGGCAGAACGCCTGCTGCTCCATGACCGACCTCCGGATGAGCCAAGGGTAAAGAGGCGCTTAGCAGCATGATCTCACCATGACGGGGGCCGGGGAGTCCGATCGCGCCCACGGCGCAGCGGAGCCCGGCGTCCAGTGCCACGCGGGAGCATCCGGGGCTGAGGTCTACGCTGCAAGCTCGTCGCGAGCCGTTTGCTCCAACCTCTCCACCGCATCGGAGACGGTCCGTCGCGCCGTCTCCAGCTCGTTATGAGCCTTCTTCAGCTCCTCCGCTAAGCCAATCGGCGGCATGCTCGCGTCCGGTTGGAGCACATCGAGCATCCACACCGTCCGTCCAAACGCCTGCACCTCACGGATGAACGCCCGGTAGCAATCGACGACCTCGCCGCTGCCGACGGCCGCCACCGTGGCGCCCATTTCTCGCTGCTCCTCTGGGGTGGGCTGCGCGACGGGCGTCGGCGGGGGGTTCACGACGAGCATCGGCCTGGTCTGGATGACTGCGTACTGGATACGGAACGCCAGCGCGAGCATGTCTCGGTACGCTTTGGCTCGGCGATCCTGGAGCCGCGAGTCGCGCGCCAGGGCGGCCTCATGCTCGTGCGCTTCGAGAGCGAGCTTCCGCTCATGCTCGCGGTCCGTGCGACGGTCTAGGTGGGCGATCCAGGACACGATCCCGGTCGTTGCAATGCCGGCGAGGATCGCCACGACGGCGATGACGTCGCTGGCCGTGAATGTCATCAGCGGCGCCGGCTTCTGCGGAGTACGCGGGCCCTGAGCCGTCCGGCGACGGACCCGACTTCGGTCACGTCGGTCATGAGCGCCGGCCTCCCGTTCCCTGACACCACGATAATCGGCCTGCCTTCGCGACACGCCTCTACGTTCGCATTGGGGGAGGCTACACCGCTCGGGGGCTAGACGCATGTCAAGCATGCGCTCTAACCAGCTGAGCTAATCGCCCTTCGGCGCCGGAGGATAGCACGGACGCCGGGCGCACCCGTCGCGCTGTCCGTCACCAGCCGGTCACGCCCGCGCGACGACGAGGTGGGTGCGCATCCTGTCAGCGTGGGCCTGGCCGAGGGATCCGGGTGGCCGGGCGAGCTTCCGCCCGCAGGCGAGCGCCAGCTCCGACAGCCCGGGGAGGTCCACGGCCGCCCAGCCGGCACCCGCGAACAGCGCAGCCGGATCGTCGGTCGTGAACGGCGGGGGCAGCCCCTGCGCCCGCCTCGCCTGCAGTGCGGACGCCATCATCGGCAGCGCCAGGAGCCCGCTGCCCGAGACGTCGGCGGCGAACCAGCTGCCAGGTCCGGAGAGGCGCCGGCTCACGGCGAGGAGGCGCGCCACGGCGTCCGGGGAGAGGTAGTAGAGCAGGCCCTCCGCGACCCAGCCCGTGCGTCGGCCGGCCGACAGCCCCGCATCCAGAAGCCTGCGGTCCCAGTCGCCGCCGAGGTCGGCCACCACGAGCCGCCTCTCGCACGGGGCGACGGCCCCGGCCGCGGCGAGCGTGGGCTCCTTCACGCTGAACACGCCCGCCGTGTCGACCTCGAACCAGCGGACCGAGCCAAGGCCCGGCAGGCGAAAGGCGCGGGTGTCGAAGCCGGCCCCGAGCAGAACGACCTGATCCAGTCCGGCGGCCTCCCGGAGGAGGAGGTCGTCGAAGAACCGCGTGCGGAGCGGCAGGAACGCGTTCTCGCCGCCGGAGGCCGCCTCCGACACAGCGAGCACGGTTGCTCCGCGTCCGCCCGCGAGGGCCGCCGCGTACGGGTCGCGGAAGAGGGCGTCGGGTCTCGTCGCCTCCCGCGCCCTTGCGGCGGCGATCCAGTGCGCCGTGAGCGAGCCCGTGCCCGCCGCACCCGGCCCGCCGGTCCCGCCGTCCTCGTGTGCCATCGCCCGGCGAGTCTACTGCCGGTCGCGAAGGGCCAGCACGTGCGACCATGGGG
>JBJKRU010000051.1:0-10940 GCA_046704485.1 Candidatus Limnocylindrales bacterium
TGCAAACTCGGCTGGCTGGTATCCCTCGCCCTCGAGGATGAGCGCACGGCGGGTGTCCCGAGGAAGCTCATCGAGAGCGGCGTGCAGCTCGCGTCGAGCCTCACGACGCAGGACGGCGGTCTCCGGCGCCTCTTCCGTGTCCTCTGAGGGCGGCACGTGGCCGGTCCAGCGGGCGCGCTTGCGCGACCAGTCGATGACCCGGTTCGCGGCAACACGGTGCAGCCAGGCGAGCTCGTTGTCGGGCAGGTCGCCGCGCCGGCCGGCGCGCACGAGCTCTAGGAACGCCTCCTGGACGATGTCCTCGGCCACGTCCACGTCGCGCGTGGAGCGCAGGACGCTCGCGAAGATGCGGTCGCGGTACGTGTCGTAGGCAAGACCCGCGTCCCAGACTGGGGCCAGGCGACTGGCGGGCGGTCCAGCGGTCTCGCGGTGGCTGACGGAGGCGGTCACGATGCACTCCAATCCTTCGGCTTCGGCCTCGGCTTCGCGGGATGCCCCGCGGCTCGCCACCAGATGTACGGCGGACGCTGTCCCGGGCGCATGGGGGCGGTGTCCCGAGGGGCCGGGAATGTGACCGGGAGAAGGCGGGGGGTCTGGCTCGGGCGCGGAACGGCGCGAATCCGCGCTGACGCAGCCGCCGCGCCCGCCTAGCATTGGCCCCGATGGACGCCCAGCCCGTCGGGGCCGCCAGCACCGCGCGTCGCTTTCGCGTTCTCGTGGTAGACGACCACCCGATGTTCCGCGACGGCCTCGTGCTCACGCTGGCCGCCTCGCGCGATTTCGAGCCGGTCGGCGAGGCAGGCGATGCGGAGACCGCCCTCGGCCTGATCGCGACCTCGCACCCGGACCTCGTGCTGATGGATCTTCGCCTGCCGGGGATGAGCGGAGTCGAGGCGACCCGCCGGATCACGGCTCCGGGCACCGGCCCTCTGGTGGTCGTGGTCTCGATGCTCGAAGACGACGAGTCGATCTTCGCGGCCATGCGCGCCGGGGCCAGCGGCTACCTCCTCAAGGGCGCCGACCGAGACGAGCTGCTGTCGGCCCTGCGGGCGGTGGTCCACGGAGAGGTCATCTTCGGGGCCGCCATCGCCCGGCGCGTCATGGCCTTCTTCTCCGGCGGGATGCCCACGCCTGCCGAGGCGGCGTTCCCGGAACTGACCGAACGTGAGCGCGAGGTCCTCGAGCGCATCGCGCGCGGGGACCCCAACCCGCTCATCGCTCAACGACTCGGCCTGTCCGACAAGACGGTCCGCAACCACGTCTCGAGCATCCTCAACAAGCTCCAGGTCGCGGACCGGGGGCAGGCCATCGTGCGTGCGCGCGATGCAGGGCTGGGTTCCGAGTAGGTGCCACCGGGGTCCGAGTGGGCTTTGCACCGGCGCCATGCCGGGTTCGAGTGGTGCACCCAGGCGAAAAGGGAACCCACCACAGTTGCCCCGGTCCGAGGGCGGGCGCAGCATCCCGAAGTACCGTTGCGGGTCGGGTGGGTTTGACGACACGGCGCTGATCCGACAACTGGCGGTAAGCGTCTTCGAGCGGACTGGGCACACGCGCCGTTCCTTCCCACGGCACGTGGATCTGCTCGAGGCGCAGCTGCCCGGAGCCGTTCGACGTCGTCGCGCTCCAGCCGGAAGGCGCCGTGTCTCCCCGCCCGACCCCGCAGCGGCTGCTCGAAGAGCCGGCCGCGGAGCACCCCCCACGTTGAGCACCACGGCGAGCGGCAGCGCCAGGGCCGCCGCGGCTGATCGGCCGAACAGCGGGTGCCCGAGCAGAAGCGTCGGCAGCACCGTCAGGCCCCCCACGGCGATCGCCACCGCGATACCGGCGGCGGCCACCACCCGCAGCCAGGCGTCGCGACCGGCGGGCGTCCGGGCGTAGGCGGGAAGAAGGGGCCTTCTGCTCAGTCGAGGGCCACCCACCCTTCGCACAGGCGCTGCCAGGCCACGTCGGCCCCGCTCAGCTCCAAGGCTGCAGCAACGTTCATCAGCATTCCGTCCGCGAAGAACGGGCGCACCTCGGCCGCGGACGCGCCGGAGAGATCGGTGACCGTGGCGATGAGGCGGGCGAACTCGCCGCGGACGAAATCCCGGATCACGGGATCGCTGGATGCCGCATATGCCTGAAGCTGCAGTCGAAGCAGCGTGCGGTCCTTCAGCAGTTCGGCGTACCTGTTGCCGATGGCCGCCAGGACAGGGTTGGAGTCCGCCACCGGCACCGGGTGCCTTGCGGCGTCGATGCAGGCCTCGCGCACCAGCTCGAAGCCACGGCCGACTGCGGCCATGAACAGCGCCTGCTTGGAGCCGAACAGCCGGAACAGGTACGGCTGAGAGACGCCGGCGAGCCGCGCGACCTCCTCGGTCGAGGTGCCCGCATAGCCACCCACCGCGAACGCCTCCACGGCAGCCGCGACGACCTCGGCCCGCCGCTCGTCAGCGGGAAGGCGGTGGCTCGTGCGTGCATGGGTCTGGGCGGTCACGGTTGCATGTTAGTGAGTACTCACTTGTCTGCCAAGACTATCGCGGCGGACGTAGACTTGTCGAAGCCCGTGAGTCCGGGCGCCAGGTGCAGCGCACAGGGCCATCGTCACGCACTGTCGGGACCTCCCGGCACAGGCGCGCAGGCACGCGATCAGTATCCTGCGCGGGGAAGAGGCGGCCTGCCGACCACACGGGGGCCCGGCAGAAGGAGTTGGCCATGCTCGAAGGGATCTCCCCGATCCACATCATCCTGATCCTCGCGATCGCCCTGATCGTGGTCGGGCCGGGCAAGCTGCCCGAGGTGGGGGGCGCGATCGGCAAGAGCATTCGCGAGTTCCGCCGGGCGGCCTCGGACGATTCGTCGCCGGCGACACCGCCAGCCCAAGTGCAGCCGCCGGCCACGCCTGCGACACCGCCAGCGCCGACGCAGACTGCTCCGGCCGCACCGGAAGCCGCTCCCGCCGCGCCTCCGCCGCCGCCGCTCGTGGCAGCCGAGCCTGTCGCGGCCGAGCCCGTGGCCGCCGCACCCGCCGTGGCCGAGCCCGCACCCCCGGCACCAGCCGCCGCAGCCGAACCCGCCTCCGCGCAGACCGAGCCGCCGGCAGAGCGCCCAGCCCAGTAGCGCTGTCGCCGTCTCGTCTGGTCCGCCGCTGTCGGCACGACGCGGGCAGGGGGGCCGTCCCTGGCCCTTGTCCTGAGGTCCGCCGATCAGGCAGTGGGCCGACGGCCCTTGGGCTGGACCTGCAGTCCAGACTCCAGACGCGTCGTGTCCGATCCGAGAGCGGCAGTCCAGGACGGGGCTGGAGATGGTCCGTCTTCGGTCGCTGATGCGTCCGAAGTAGACCCCCAGTCCGCGAGACGACCACAGGTACTCGCCCGTTGAGACTGGCAGTCCAAGTCGTGCCGGCGTGGGCAAGGCGCCTGCCGGGCCAGGTGCCCGTCGAGCGCAGGGCGTCGGGCGCGAGCGTGCACCCAGTGGCTGGTCTGCCGACGGTGGCTGCCGCGCCGGACGTGAGCCTCTCCAGGGCAACCCCCTGGCCGCCGTCAGCGCCGCGGACAGCGTGCGCCTGGACCACAGGGTGGGACCGACGGCCCCGCCGGGACCGTCCACGCTCCGGTGGAGACGATTTCGCCGCGATTCCGCTTCTCCGCCCCTTTCCGTTCTAGGGGGCCGGAGGTAATATCCCGGGCGGGCCATTCGGACATGCCGAACGGCCCGGGGTCGTCCGTAGATCTTCGGGCTCCAGTAGCCACCTGAGGGGGTGGCTGTCGCTGGTTTCCCACTCAAGTCCACGAGCCCCTAGGGGGTTCCGGGAGGAGGTCGCGCGCTCGTGAGGCGCCATATCGCGATCGTGGGGCTGATCTGGGTGGTCCTGACCTTCATCGGTCTGATCGTGGCCCAGATCCCCTTCGAGCCTGCCGTCGCGTCTGACAAGGGCCAGATGATCGACGAGACCTTCAAGACGCTGCTCCTCATGTCGGTGCCGGTGTTCACGTTCGTGATCGCCGCCCTGGGCTACAGCGTGATCGCGTTCCGCCATCGTGGGCTTCCGGACGGGGACGGCGTCCCGCTGACCGGCCGGGGACCGCTGCCCGTCGCGTGGTTCGTCGTGACCTCGGCGATGGCACTGGGCGTCATGGTCTACCCGGGCCTCACGGAGCTGCCCAACGTGGTGCATCTCGACTCGACGCCCGACGTGATCGTGAAGATCCAGGGCCAGCAGTGGCAGTGGAGCGTGAGCTACCCGGCCTCGGGCGCCAAGAGCAACACCGAGCTGGTGCTGCCCGTGGACAAGAAGATCGGGTTCGAGATCACCTCGCTCGATGTGATCCACTCGGTCTGGATCCCGGCGTTCCGGATGCGCATCGACGCCGTACCGGGCCTGACCACCTACATGTCGTTCACGCCGACGTCCATCGGCGACTACAACTCCGACAGCGGCCTGCGGCTCCAGTGCTCGCAGCTGTGCGGCCTCAACCACGCCAAGATGGAGATCCCGGTCCGGGTGGTCTCCGAGGCCGACTTCCAGACCTGGCTGACGGCCAACACCCCGCATATCACGCCCGGGAGCGGTCAGCAGCTGGCCATCAGCGCAAGCGCCGGCGCGGCCACGAAGGGCTTTGACAAGACCCAGCTGACCGCCAACTCCGCCCAGCCAATCACCGTCAACTTCGCGAACAACGACCCGGGCACGGTCCACAACTTCGCCATCCTGGAGAACGGCAAGGTGGTCGGCGCCACGGACTTCAAGGCCGGGCCGGGCACCGAGCAGCTCACGATCGCCCCGCTCCCGCCCGGCACCTATCAGTTCATCTGCCAAGCGCACCCGACGACCATGACCGGCACTCTGGTGGTGAAGTGACGATGACCGCTGCTGCCGCCGGCGCCGTGCCGGCCCCCCGCCCGTCCGTGATCAGCGGCTTCTGGCCGATCATCCGCGGCCTCGTCTTCGCGCTCATCGGCTTCGGGATCGGCGCCTCGCTGGCCATCGCCATCCGCCTCGCCACGGGTGCCCATGCGTGGGACCCCAACGAGACCTCGAAGTACGGCACGATCCCCTCCACCGAGCAGATCGTGACCCTCGGCTTCATCTTCGCCGTCCCGGGCTGGCTGATCGGCGTCGGCTTCCTGGACACCGTCATCCGAGGTTGGCTCGGCTACAAGAACAAGCCGGTGGTCACCGACTGGCGTCGCTACCTGACCACCTGCGAAGACCACAAGGTCATCGGCCTGCAGTACCTCGCGACGTTCGTCGTGGTCCTGCTGACCGCCGGCGTGGGCGCGATGATGATGCGCATCCAGCTCTCGCAGCCGGACAACACGTTCCTCACGCCCGACCTCTACAACCGGCTCATGAGCTTCCACGGCATCGCCATGATCTCGGTGGCCGTGGCGGCGGTGATGGGCTCGTTCGGGAACTACTTCGTGCCGATCATGATCGGCGCGCGCGACATGGCGTTCCCGCGCCTGAACGCCCTGAGCTTCTGGCTCATCCCCGTCGTGATCGTCAGCCTGTTCCTGTCCGAGGCGTTGGGCGGCTGGGACTCCGGCTGGACTGCATACCCGCCGCTGTCGGTCAGGAACGCGTCCGGCCAGGTGATGTTCAACCTGGCGATCATCACGTTCGGGCTCTCGTCGATCCTCGGCGGCATCAACTTCATCGTGACGATCATCAAGATGCGCGCGCCGGGCATGGGCTGGGGCCGCGTGCCGATCTTCGTGTGGTCGATCTTCTGCGCGGCGTGGATCGCGACCTTCTTCACCCAGTTCTTCGCGGCGTCGCTGACGATGGTCCTCCTGGACCGCGTCGTGGGCACCAACTTCTTCGTGGGCCAGGGCGGCGCGCCGCTGCTGTACGAGCACACGTTCTGGTTCTACTCGCACCCGGCGGTGTACATCTTCGTGCTGCCGGGGTTCGGCATGGCCCTCGAGGTGCTCGCCCACCTCTCGCGCAAGCCCCTGTTCGCCTACCGGTGGACGGTCGCCGGCCTGGTCGGCATCGTGGGCCTGTCCGGGATCGTGTGGGCACACCACATGTTCGTGTCCGGCATGCCCAACGCGCTGCTCGGGCCGTTCCTCGTCACCACCGAGCTGATCTCGATCCCCACGGGCCTGGTCTTCCTCTCGGCGCTCGGCACCGTGTGGATGGGCCGCCTGTGGCTCACGACCCCGATGCTGTTCGCGCTCGGCTTCACGTTCAACTTCCTGATCGGCGGCGTGACCGGCATCTTCCTGGCCGACGTGCCGACCGACGTGAGCCTCCACGACACGTACTTCGTGGTGGCGCATTTCCACTACACGATCATCGGCGGCGAGATCTTCGCCCTGTTCGCAGCGTTCTACTTCTGGTTCCCGAAGATGACCGGCAGGATGCTCTCCGAGCGGCTCGGCAAGATCCACTTCTGGATGATGTTCATCTTCTTCAACACCACGTTCCTGCCCATGTTCTGGGCCGGCCTCCACGGGATGAACCGGCGCATCGCCACCTACCAGAACGACCTGGCGACCGTGAACCTGTTCATCTCGATCAACGCCTTCCTCCTCGGCTCGAGCTTCATCTTCTTCGTCTTCAACGTGCTCCGGGCGCTGCTGTCGAAGAAGGCGCCGCGCGCCGAGGCGAACCCGTGGCGGGCGCGGACGCTCGAGTGGCTCGTGTCCTCGCCACCCCCCGTTGAGAACTTCCCCGCCGCGCCCATCGTGGTCGGGTCCCCCTACGGCTACGGCATCGGCGGACGCCCGCACGCGGTGTTCGGCCTCGCCGGCGCGTCCGAAGAGGAGGTGATGGCGTGACGACGATGCCGCTGGTCGCCGAGGACCAGGCGCTCCACGTTGACCTGGCGCCTCACGGGGAGGCGCACGCCGCAGCCCACGCAGATGAGCACGACCGGCCGGCGATCAACCGCATGGGCCTGTGGCTGTTCATGGCCTCGGAGACGATGCTGTTCATCGCGATGTCCGCGGCCCGCTTCTACCTCGGCGGGTTCGACAAGGGGGAGGTCAACCTTCCCCTCGGCACCGTCATGACGTTCATCCTGCTCGGCTCGTCGTGGCTGGGCTACCAGGCGACCGGCGCGATCTCGGCCGGGAACCGCGGCAAGGCGATCCGGTCGCTGCTGCTGGCGAGCCTGCTGGGCTTCCTGTTCATCGGCGGCGTGGCCGTCGAGTGGAGCACCGCGTCCTTCGGCGCCGCGCTCAACCCGCCCGTGCCGCCGCAGGCGACCCCATTCGGCACGGCCTTCTTCGCCATGACCGGCCTCCACGTGTTCCACCTGATGACGGGCCTCGCCGGCCTGCTCCTGATCACGAACCTGCTCCGCAAGGGGCAGTTCGGGCCGGGCGACCACTGGGGAGTGACCGCGGTGGTCCGGTACTGGACGTTCGTCGACGTGATGTGGCTGGTGATCGTGTTCCCGGTGCTGTACCTGCTGTGACCTCGGCCGAGCTGCCCCTCGCGTCGGCAGGCACCGCCGCCCGGCGGCGCCTGCGCGAACGGGTGCGCGACCGGCTGCCCGGCTGGTTCGCCTGGCGCGTGCTGGCGGGCTCCATGCTGACGGGCTTCGTCATGGGCACGGTGCTGGTCATCGTCGCGTGGATCGCGTTCGGGGCGGACCTGATGGCCCCGCCGCGCGATGTGCAGCTGGTCATCCCCCGCGGCACGGCCGCCCTGCTGGCGGCCGGCCAGCCGAGCGCGCTGCCCGCCCAGGTCATCCTCAACCAGGACGACCGCCTGATCATCAGCAACCAGGATGTCGTGACCCACACCTTGGGCAGCTGGCTGATCAAGCCGGGCCAGAGCATCACAGTCGACGCGACCTCGCCGATCGCCAGCGTGTTCTCCTGCTCGATCCACCGCTCCGGCAGCTTCGGCATCATCGTGCAGGCGCCGCCTGGGCTGCTCGACGGCAACCTGATCACGATCCTCGTGTCCGTGCCGATCGGCTTCGTGCTGTTCGCCGGCGCCTCTGTCTTCCGCAGCCTGGACATGGATCCCGAGGCACTCTGATGAGCCCCCTGGACAGCTTCTGGAACGGCGTCCTGTCTCTCCTGACGCCCCTCGTCACGCCCGACTGGGGCCAGCTCGTGAGCGTGATCCCGCTCCTGCTGCTCGCTCTCGTCCTGCTCTTCCTGGCGCTGCTCAGCCGAGCGTGGGTGAGGCTGCTGCGCTCGCAGCCCGCCACCGGGCCGTCGGTGCGCCGGCGCCCACTTCGGACGATGGTCCTCGCGCACGTTGCCGTGGTCGCCGCGGGCGTCGGGACGGTGGCGCTCGCCTTCGCCGCCGGCGCGCGCACCGACTGGAATGCCGCCACGTCGCCGGTCGGCCTCTTCGTCAACGTGCCCCTCCTTGTGCTCGGCGTGGCGCTGGCCTTCGGTTCCATCGGCCACGCCGGACGCCTGTGGGAGCGATACGGGCGCGATGAGGTCGAGCCCGACCTCATCGATGCCGTCAACGACGCGATCCGCCGTCACCCGGCCCGGGCCAAGCGGGTCGTCACGTTCTTCGCCGGCGTCCTGATCGCGGCCACCGGGCTGGCGCTGGGGTCCGTGCCCGGGTGGACGCCCGCCGCGGAGGCAGAGGCGGCGGCGGCCGGGACGTGGCCGGCGGTGACCTCCGCACAGCCGGTGCCGGTGGCCTTCTTCCCGGTCCTGCTGCTCGGGCTCGCGCTCGCGGTCGGCGCCGCCGGATCCGGCATTGCCGCCATCTGGCAGCAGCGGAGCGACTCCGACGACCCCACCGACATGGAGACCAGCGCGCTCGTGCCCCTCGAGCACTAGCGCCGGCGGACGGCGCCCCGGCCGCGCTACTCGGGGACCTCCTCGAGCTCGCTCGTCGCCTCGACGGCCGCCTGCGCAGCGGCCGCGAGGTCCTGGCTGGCCGCCTCGCGCGCCTCGGCCATCTCGAGCCGCGCGAACTCGGGCATGGCCAGCGACAGGAGGCCGACGCCCACGAGGGACAGGATGCCGCCCGACACGACGGACCACTGCGTCCCGATGAGGGCCGCCGCCACACTGGCCTCGGCGTCGCCCACCCGCGGGCCACCGGTGACCACGAGGATGTGGATCGAGCTCACCCGACCGCGCAAGGCGTCCGGCGTGAGCAGCTGGACGATCGCGTTGCGCAGCACCGCGCTGAACACGTCTGCCCCGGCGGCAATCGCAAGGAAGAGCAGCGCGAGCGGGAAGGAGAACGTGGCGAGCCCGAAGCCGACGATGCCGAGGCTCCAGAACGCCACCGAGACCAGGACGGCGAGGCCGGGCCGCCGGACATGTGTGATCCACCCGGAGAAGACCGCGGCGACGAACGCCCCGAGCCCGGTGGCGGCCGACATCAGGCCGTAGCCCGCCGCGCCGACGTGGAAGACGTCGAGCGCGAGCGGCGCGAACAGCGACCTCGGTGAGCCGAAGACCATCGCGGTGATGTCCACGATGAAGGTGGCCAGAACCTGGCGGCGGCGCCGAGCGAAGCGCAGGCCCTCGACCACGGCGCCGATGCTCGGGCGGGCTGCGCCCGCACGCGGCGGGATGGGCGCGATCACGACGACGGCCGCGATCGCCGCGGCGAAGGTGACCACGTCGACCAGATAGCAGGTCGCGACGCTGGTGACGGAGAGCAGCACGCCGCCCAGCGCGGGTCCGATCACGGCCGCGCCGTTGAACACGATCTGGTTGAGCGAGATCGCGGCTGGAAGCCGTTCTGGCGGGACGAGGCGTGGGATCGCCGACCCGCGGGCCGGCTGGTCGACGGCGCCGATGCCGGCCTGGACGAAGGCAACCGCGAAGATGGCGACGACGGGCGGATCGGGCACGAGCGCGAAGGCGACGAACGCCAGGCTCGACGCGGTGAGGCCGAGCTGTGTGACCAGCAGGAGCCGTCTGCGGTCCACGGCGTCGGCGACGGCACCGCCCCCGAGCGCGAACACCAGGATCGGCACAAGCTGGACGATCGACAGGGCGCCCAGCATCAGGAGGTCGCCGGTCAGGACGTAGATCTGGTACGGGAGCACGGCTGCGGTGATCATCCGGCCGATCGCGCTGATGGCCTGGCCGGCCCACAGCAGGCGGAAGTCGCGGTCATAGCGCAGCGGGGCGGTGTCCACCAGAAGGCTGCCCAGCCGTCGCCGGGTGGTGCGGGCGGGGGTCATGCGGGGTGGCGTCGGGCGGATGCCGGCATCCCGCTAGTGTCAGGCAGGCTGGAGCTGCGTGCCGAAGCGATTCGCGCAGCTGCGAGCCGGAGCCCCTGAGAAGCGCGCCTGAACGTGACGATCGCCATTGTCGATCGATCACCTGTTCTGGTAGCCTCCGCTGAACCACACGGGGAAGAGTGACTTTCGGGCATGCCGATCGGGCTGGGCCTGGCGTTGTTCGGGGCGCTGCTGCTGGCGGTGGTGGTCACCGTCGCGGCGGGCACCCTTGTCGCTCGCCGCTTCTCAGCACCTCATCCTGGCCCCCCGAGACCCGACGCCCTCGCGAGTCCCGCCGGGCCGGGGGCGGCCGCCTGGCCGGTCCGCGGGCGCATCGACCCGTCGTGGCCGTTCCCGAACTCGGCTCCGCCGACATGGAGGACCATCGATTCCGGGGCCGCGCCGTCGGGGTGGGCCAGGCGCCTGGCGAGCAGCGCTCCCGAGATCACCACCCGCGTGCCTGACGCCACGTCCCCGGCAATGCAGGATCGAGCGCGCGCCTCGACCGTCGGCGGCGAAACGGTCGCCGGGCCGATGCGCCCTCCACGGCGGCGGCGCAAGCCGATCCGGCGCAACCGCCGCCTGCTCCTGCTCCTGGCAGGGACGACTGGAGCCGTCGCGGTGCTCATCGGGTCCGCTCTGCAGCTGGGGGCCGGCCTGCCGGACCGCGGCGCGAGCGGCGGGGGCGGCTCGCAGCTGCGCGAATCGCTTCGGCACGCAGCTCCAGCCTGCCTGACACTAGCGGGATGCCGGCATCCGCCCGACGCCACCCCGCATGACCCC
>JBJKRU010000052.1:0-2726 GCA_046704485.1 Candidatus Limnocylindrales bacterium
GACGGCTTCTCGTAGTGCTCGCGACGACGCGCCTCGGCGAGGATCCCGCTCTGCTGGATCTTCTTGTTGAAGCGGCGGAGGGCGCTTTCGAACGTCTCGTTCTCGCCCACTCGGACTTCGGCCAAACCTGGTTCACCTCCTCGGGCAGGGGTCTCGCACCCGCTCCCCGTGCGCGATGCCCAGCGGCGCGGGGGCGTCCCGGCGGGGCTTCCCGTGCTCGCTCATCGCGGACATGCGAAACCTGCCGGCAGGCCGCCGGAGTGTACGCGGGAGCGGGCGGGGCGTCGAATCCGGAAAGGGTGGCCGCTGCGCTCGACAAGCCGCGGCCCGCGCCGATGGCGCTGCGCTGGCGTCCGCCGGCCCGGGCAGGGCGCGAGGCTCAGCCCCTAGGCTGGTTGATCCGGATCAGGTTGCCGGCAGGGTCGCGGAAGGCGCAGTCGCGGACCCCGTACGGCTGGTCCATCGGCTCCTGGACCACCTCGGCGCCGGTGGCCTGCACGTGGTCGAACGCCGCGTCAACGTCGGCGGTCGTGAGGTTCAGGCGTCCGAGGAGCCCCTTCGCGAGCAGGTCGCTCAGCGCCTCGCGGTCCGACGCCGCGATACCCGGGTCCGCGGCCGGCGGCTCGAGCACCACGCTGACGCCAGGCTGCGAGGTCGGGCCCATCGTAGTCCACCGCATGCCGTACGCCTTGACGTCGTTGCGCACCTCCCAGCCGAGCGCATCGCGGTAGAACGCGATCGCCTTCTCGTGGTCATCCACCTGGAGGAAGCAGTTCTGCAGCTGTAGGTCCATGAGCGGGACTCTAATCGCCCTTCGCGGCGACCGCTTCTCTATTCCTGACCGGTCGCGTCGCCGCCTTCACCAGGCAGGGCGGCAGGGGCTCGGACCAGGAGTGGTCGCGGTTCCGGTAGGCGCTCGGCGTCTCCCCGACCAGCTCGGTGAAGCGGGTGCTGAACGTGCCCAGCGACTGGCAGCCCACCTCGAAGCACACGTCGGTCACCGACATGTCGCCGCGTCGGAGGAGGGTCATCGCCCGCTCGATGCGGCGCGTCATCAGGTAGCTGTATGGGGACTCGCCATACGCGGCGCGGAAGCTGCGCGAGAAGTGGCCCGACGACATGCAGGCGGTGCGGGCCAGGGCCTCGACGTCGAGCGGACGCGCGTACTCGCGGTCCATCTGGTCGCGGGCGCGGCGGAGACGCACCAGGTCGTCGCGGTCCATCCGCGGACGATAACACCGGGAACGCAGAAGCCGATTCCTCTGCGGGTCGCCAGATGCCGACGACCGCGAAGACCGAAGCGGCTGGACTGGTCCCGACATGCGGGTCGTCGCCGCGGTTCGCCGCCTCGGCCGCCAATCGGTGGCGGGAACGACGCGGGGCTCCAGACGGCGTCGCCGCCGTCCCTCGGCGGGAACGGGTACCGTACCTCGGCAAAGCCCCGAACCAGCAAGGTCGCGACCTCAAGATGTCCCATCCGCGCCCCGCTCGCCTGTCGACGCCGATCCCGTTCACCGGAATCGTGACGAGATGCGAGCCGGTCGATGTCGGCGTCCTGAACTCGTCCGCCCGCGCAGACATCCCCGTCGAGGCGCGCCGCCTCGCCCGATGCCCGTCCTGAATGGGAGCGCTGCCGGGCTTCTACCAAGTCTTCTTCGGCGCCGTGGGCGCGTCACCGGCCCGGTTCGTCGTGGCGGTGGGCCTGAGCCTGCTGCTGGGCGCCGCGCACGGAGTGTCGCCTGGGCACGGCAAGACGCTCGTGGTCGCGTCGCTGCTGGGGTCCCGCGGCAGCCTCGGCCGGGCGCTCCTCCTGGCGGTCTCGGTGGCGGTCACGCACACAATCGGCGTGCTGCTCCTGGCGGGCGTCGTCCTGGTCCTCAACGACGCGCTCCTGCCCGACCAGCTGACACCCTGGCTGACCCTGCTCGCCTCGATGCTGGTAGTAGTGTTCGGCATCGACCTCACGCGTCGCGCGGTGCGAGCGCGAACACGACTGGACCTGGAGCCCGACTACGACCACGGCCACGGCCACCCGCACATGCACCCGCACCCGAGCATCCACCCCCACGACCACCGCGAGGTCGCAGCCGACCTGATCGAGGCCGGCGCCACGCACGACCGCGCAACGGCGCTCGCGACCGGGCTCGACCTCGGCCGCGGATACACGGTGCTGGTGGGCATCGTCGGCGGCTTCGTCCCCAACACGACCGCGCTGATCGTCCTGACGATGGCGATCTCGTTCGGGCAGGTGGCGCTGGGGCTTCTCCTCGTGGCGTGCTTCGGCGTCGGCATGGCGCTGCTGCTCGTGGCGGTGGGCGTCGGCGCGATCCTGCTCCGCCGCCGTGGCGGCGACGCGAGCCTCCGCAGCCAGAGCCTCGCGCGCCTCGTCGGGATGCTGCCGACCGCGTCCGGCGTGGCGGTGATGGCCGTGGGCCTGTTCCTGACCTTCGAGGCCTTCGGCAACCTGCGGCTCGGCTGAGGTCGCGCCGGGCGCCCGCCGCTCGCCCTCGTTGTGCATCGGCCGCTTACCGGGCCGGGACGGCGCGCTCGCGTCCGGAAGAAGGTCGGTCGCCCTCCGCGTCGGGGGGCGTCAGCGGGCGAGCGGGACGTCAGCGATCTGGCCCGTCGCGTAGGCGGCCGGCCAGACGTACGTGTAGTGGCGCACCGCCTGCCACTGCCAGATCACCGCAGCCGCGCGCGTGTTCTGGCCGAGCGTCGCCGGGTCG
>JBJKRU010000053.1:0-4349 GCA_046704485.1 Candidatus Limnocylindrales bacterium
GGGGGGGGGGTGTGGGTGTTGGCGGGGGTCGGGGCGCTGGGGGCAACGGTCGGGGGTGCGGTCGGCGGGGTGCTGCTGTTCGTGCTGACCCGGCCGCTCGTCGCCCACGTCCCGCTCATGCAGGCGACCTGGTTCCCGGACGCCATCACGCCGCCGCTGCTGCCCGCGATCACCCTCCTGCTCGTGGTCCAGGTCGTCGGCGTGGCCGCGGCCGTGATCGCGCTCCGCCGGCTGGTGGTGTCTCCGCTCGGCGTCCAGCGTCAGCACCGGCCCGGCCCGCTGCGGCGGCTCCGGCTGCTGCCGCTCGTCGGATTCCTGGCGGCCTTCGCACTCAGCCTGGCGCTCATTGTCACCACGCGGGCGACGGGCGCGACGTGGGGCCTGTGGGCCCTCGGCGGCTCGTTCTTCGGGATCGTGGTCGGCATCGCGGTCGCCGGACCGTGGGTCACGACCGCGGTCGGGGCGCTGATCGTCCGGCTCGCCCGGGGACCGGTGGCGCTGCTCGCGGGCCGTCGGCTGGTGGACGACCCCCGCGGCTCATTCCGGGCGATCGGCGGGGTGGTGCTGGCCGTCTTCGTCGGCAGCGCCTACCTGTCGTTCGCCGCGTTCGTGGGCGCCATCACGCCCAGCTCCAACAACCTGCCGGTCCGTCCCGACGTGCTCTTCGCGAGCGTCCCGGGCAACGACGGCGCAGCAGCCGATGCGGCGGCCGTCCGAGTCCGCGGGCTCGAGGGTGTCGCGGCGGCGGCCGTGCTGCGGGAGATCGCGCTGCCCGCCGCCGGCGACCAGGGCTTCGGCGTGGTCGTCGACTGCCAGTCCTTCATCGCCACGCTCGCCGTGTCCGGCCTGAGCTGCGGCGGCGGCCTCGAGCACCTCGGGCCGAGCGGCGTGCCGATCACCGGCGGGGTCGCGTACAGCGCGCTGTTCCTGGGCGGCGGCTTCTGGCAGTCGTCCAAGGCCGTCCAGGACGTCACCGTGTCGATCCCGCCCGACAGGATCGACCACTACTCGCCGTCCGGCCTCGATGCGCCGCCGTATGTTCTGCCGCCGGCGCTGTTCGAGCCGAGCGCGTTCACCGCCTCGGAACTGGCCGCCTTCCTGCCCACCCGGATCGTGGTGCGGACGGACGGGACGGCGGCAGCGGTGGAGCGGGCCAGGACTGAGCTCGAGGAGGCGATGCCGACGTCGGTGGCGGTGACCATCGGCGAGGAGGTGGCCGACGGGTCCGCGTCGATCACCGAGCTCGGCCGCGTCGTGTCGCTGGGCGTGGTGATCGCCATGCTCATGGCCGGCGCAAGCCTCGCCATCGCGGTCATCGCCGGGCTCGTCGAGCGGCGCATTCCGTTCGGGCTGCTCCGGCTCACGGGGCTGCCGGTGCGGCGGCTCCAGGCGGTCCTGCTGCTCGAGGCCGCGGCGCCGCTGGCGGCGGTCGCAGCGCTGTCAGCCGTCCTCGGCACGGGCGTGGCGCAGCTCCTGCTGCGCAGCCTGGTCGGCGCGGCGTCGAGCGTCGTGCCGGGCCCGGACGGCAGCGTCCTGGGTCTGCTGGGGGCGGGGACGGCGGGGGCGCTGGCCGTCGTGGTGCTGGCCCTGCCCCTCGTCCCGCAGATCACCGACACGGACGCGACGCGGTTCGAGTAGCGCCGAGGGGCGCCGTCAGGCCGCGCGCGTCAGGCGCGGAGCCGGCTCCTCCCGCAGCCGGCAAGTGACGGGCCGATCCGTGACCGCGGCGTGCGTCAGCCCCGGAGCCGATTCCCGCAGGCGGAGCAGCTGCGCTCGGTCCACAGGTTGCCCATGCCGCACTGCGGGCAGATCTTCATGCCCTCGGTGCTGGTGGCGAGCTGGTCGTCAGGGTCGGTCGCGGTCTTCCGGGCGGTGAGCATGCCCCAGACGATCAGCAGCAGGGCTGCGATCGCGAGGAGCAGCAACGGGGTGGTCATGGTGGCGCCTCCATCCGGTTCGTGCCCACGAACCCCCGCGGCGGGGCACCCGCCGGTCCGTCGACCGTAGGCTCGGACGGGAGAGCCGTCACCTCGGGGATTCGCCGTATCCGGGCCAGTTCGGTGTCGCACCGCACCGCTGTTGCGCGTCGCCCGGCCCCCGAGTGCCCCGTGGACGCTGATACGATGCCGGGGTGACCCAGAGCGGCCCCATCCTCGGCTCGACGCGGCTCACGGAGGAGCAGGTCCTCCTGCGGGAGGCCGTGCGTGTGCTCGCCGACGAGCGGGTGGCGCCGCGGGCGGCTTCCATCGACCGGGACGGCGTGTTCCCCGAGGACGTGCGACGGCTGCTCGCCGAGCACGACGTGTTCGCCATCCCGTTTGCCGAGAAGCACGGCGGACTGGGCGCAGACCTGCTCACGCTCATCCTGGCGATCGAGCAGCTGAGCCGCGCCTGCGCAACGACGGGCCTGATCCTCGCGGTCCAGGCGCTGGGCGCCATCCCGATCCAGATCGCCGGGACGGACGAGCAGCAGGACCGCTGGCTGCCCGCACTCGCGTCGGGTGAGAAGCTCATCGCATTCGGCCTCACCGAGCCCGAGGCCGGGTCCGATCCTTCCGGCGTCCGGACCAGGGCGGTCCGGGACGGCGAGGAGTACGTGATCGACGGCGGCAAGCGGTTCATCAGCCACGCCAGCGTCGCCGACTACGTGGTCGTCTTCGCGGTCACCAACCCGGAGGCGGAGAAGCCCAGCCACCGGCTGTCGGCGATCCTGGTGGAGACCGACCGCCCCGGGTTCAAGGTGGTCCGGGTCGAGCACAAGATGGGGATCCGGGGGTCGCCCACCGCGGAGCTCGCGTTCGACGGCCTGCGCGTGCCGGTGGCCAACCGGCTGGGCGCCGAGGGACAGGGCTTCGCCATCGCCATGCGGACGTTCGAGCGCTCCCGCCCGGGCATCGCGGCCCAGGCCGTCGGGATCGCCCAAGGCGCCGTGGAGGCCGCGGGGGCGTACGCGAACCAGCGGCGCCAATTCGGGAGGCCCATCGCCGAGCTCCAGATGATCCAGGCCATGCTGGCGGACATGGACGCGGCGACCGAGGCGGCACGGCACCTGCTGTACACGGCATGCGAGGAGATCGAGGCGGGGAACGGCGACGCTGCGCGCTGGGCGGCCATCGCTAAACTCGTGGCCGGGGACACGGCGATGCGCGTGACCACCGACGCCGTCCAGGTGTTCGGCGGCTACGGCTACACCGAGGACTTCCCCGTGGAGCGGATGATGCGCGACGCGAAGATCACCCAGCTCTACGAGGGCACCCAGCAGATCCAGCGCCTCATCGTCGCCCGGTCGCTCCTCGCGCGGAGCTGAACCCCCGGGCAGGGACAGCGGCAGGAGCGAGACCCGCGTGCGAATCCTCGTCATGACCAAGCCGGTGCCGGACCCGGCGGCAAACGCCGAGCGTCTGGGGCCGGACCTGCGGCTCGACCGCGCAGCCTCGCCCACCGTGGTCAATGGCAACGACGAGTACGGCCTCGAGGCGGCGCTCCAGCTCGTCGAGGCCCACGGCGGCGAGGTGGCGATCCTGACGATGGCGCCGGCGAGCGGTGTGGAGACCATGCGCAAGGCGCTCGCGATGGGCGCGCTGAGCGGCGTGCTGGTCTCCGACGACGCACTGGCGGGCGCGGACATCCCCACCACGATCCGCGTCCTCGCGGCCGCTGCCGCGACCCAGGAGTGGGACCTGCTCCTGGGCGGCCTCGACACGTCCGACGGCGCCGGCGGCGCCGCCACCGCGGGCGTCGCGGCGCGGCTGGGGCTCCCGCTGCTCTCGGCCGCTGCGCATATCGACCCCGACGAGGCGGCCGGCCGCGTGCGGGTGAAACGGCTCTCGGCCAAGGGGTACGACCTGCTCGAGGCGCCGATGCCCGCCGTCATCAGCTGCACCCAGGCGCTCGGGACGCCGCGCTACCCGTCCCTGAAGGGGATCATGGCGGCCAGGACGCGGCAGATCACGACGCTGACGCTCGCCAACCTGGGGGCCGACCTCGCCCCGGCCGACCGCCGCTGGCCGAGCCGCGTGGTGTCGGTGGAGCCGCCCCCCTCGCGCGGCGCGGGGCGGACCGTGACCGGCGACCCGGCGTCGCAGGCGCGCGAGATCGCCGACTACCTCGCCGACCGGAGGATCATCTGATGGCGGCCGCGCTGCTCGTGGTGGGCGAGGTCTCCGACGGCCACCTGACCAAGCTGTCCGCCGAGATCCCCACGCTGGCGGCGGCGCTGGCCGACGCCGGGCGGGGCGAGGCCGTGGGGCTGATCGCCGACGCCGCGCCGCAGACGGCGGCGTCGGAGCTCGCCGCGTACCTGCCGCGCGTCGTCAGCGTGGCGCTCGGCGCGGCCTCGGAGGAGGTCT
>JBJKRU010000054.1:0-4910 GCA_046704485.1 Candidatus Limnocylindrales bacterium
CCGTGCGCGCGATCGGAGTGCACGGCGTGGAGGTGGTGCGCGGCGTGGGCGACGACCGGGCGTTCGCCGCCGGCCTCAACAACACCGTCACTGCTGCGGGCCTGGCCTCGCTGATGGCGCGGATCGCGGACGGCACGGCGGCCCGGCCGGAGGCGTGTTCGGCGATGGTCGAGCTCCTCGCGGCGCAGGAGTTCAACGAGGGGATCCCCGCCGGGCTGCCGCCGGGGACCCGCGTCGCCCACAAGACCGGCTGGATCGCGTCGCTGTACCACGATGCAGGGGTCGTCTACCCGGAGGGCGCGCCGCCGTACGTGCTGGCGGTGCTGACCGAGGGGCTCGACGAGACGGCGGCCGGACCGGCGCTCGTGGCGTCGATCGCGCGCGAGGTCCACGCGGCCCTGACGACTGACGCCGTGGACTGACAGGCCAGACTCTCGGCAGGTCCCGGCTGCTGGCTGGACCCTGAGTCCAGTCGCCGAGGGCCCGGGGCTGCTTCTGGCCGCGCATCGGCGTCGTCTCCGGACCCTCGGTCCAGCGGGCGCGCGCCATTCGGCGGACGTCTGGACTCGGGGTCCAGCACGCCATCAGTTCGGCCCGTCCTCGCCGGCTTGGGTCGTCCCGCCCGGGCGGACGGCGGGACGCCGAGCGCCGAGCGCCGGACGCCGGGCGCCGGGCGCCGAACGCCGCGTGCCGCATGCCGGGCGCCGGGCGCCGAACGACTCGATGATCTGCGAGCCCGTGCGGACGCCGGCGTGCGGCGGTCACCCGGCCCCGTTGGCCTCGGGCGAATCCCCGGCCTCGCCGGCGGCCAGTGCGCGCCGGGCCACCGTCGAGCACACGTCCGGCGGGAAGCCGTTGCGCGCCAGGAGCGCATAGGCGCGATGCAGACGACGGCGCGGATCCGGCTCGCGCAGGATGGGCGCCAGCTTCTTGGCGAGCAGCCGCTCCGCCGCGTCCTCGTCGGGGCTGGCGCCGCCTTCGCCGAGCTCGATCGCCGCCTCCCGGCGGGCGTCCAGCACCTCGTCGACCAGCGCCCGGCCGACGCCCATCAGGCCGAGCTCGCGGCGCAGGGCGTGCTCGCCCCGCGGCCGAGCGCGGTCCCGCGACTCGACCCATGAACGGGCGAACGCCTCGTCGTCGAGGTAGCCCACGGCCAGCAGCTTCGCGACCGCGGCGTCGACCATCTCGGCGCGGTAGCCGAGGCGGAGGAGCTTGCGGCGGACCTCGGCCTCCGAGCGCGGGCGCGCCTCGAGATAGCGGGCCGCGGCGTCGAGCAGCTCGGCAGGATCGTCAGACGGCGCCCGCCGCTCCCGCCGCTCGGCCGTCGTGGGCTTGGGGGGGCGCGGCCGCCCGGCGCGCTCCGCCGTCATTTGCCGCCCTACTCCGCCTCCTCGATGCCCTCCACCGGCAGGGCCACCTCGGTCATCTTCGCCCGGATGCGCCGGTCGATCTCGGACGCCACGTCGCCGTTGATCTTGAGGAACTCCTTGGCCGCTTCGCGCCCCTGTCCCAGGCGGGTGTCGGCGAAATTGAACCAGGCGCCGGTCTTGGAGACGACGTCCATCGCGACGCCGACGTCGAGCAGGCCGCCCTCCCTGCTGATCCCCTCCCCGTACATCACGTCGAACTCGGCGACGCGGAATGGCGGCGACACCTTGTTCTTCACCACCTTGACGCGGACGCGGTTGCCGACCGACTCGGTGCCGCTCTTGATGGTCTCGACGCGGCGGATGTCGAGGCGCACGGAGGCGTAGAACTTGAGCGCGCGGCCGCCCGGCGTGGTCTCCGGGTTGCCGAACATCACGCCGATCTTCTCGCGCAGCTGGTTGGTGAAGATCAGCGCGGTGTTGGAGCGCGAGACGGCGCCCGTCAGCTTGCGCAGGGCCTGGCTCATCAGGCGGGCCTGGATGCCGACGAAGCTGTCGCCCATCTCGCCCTCGATCTCCGCCCTGGGCACCAGGGCCGCGACGGAGTCAACCACGACGATGTCGACACCGCCGGACCGGATGAGGGTCTCGGTGATCTCGAGCGCCTGCTCGCCGGTGTCGGGCTGGGAGACGAGCAGCTCGTCGACGTTCACACCGCAGGCCCGGGCGTACCCAGGGTCGAGGGCGTGCTCGACGTCGATGAAGGCGGCGATGCCGCCCCGGTGCTGCGCCTCGGCGATGACGTGCTGGCAGAGGGTGGTCTTGCCCGAGGACTCGGGACCGAACACCTCGACGATCCGGCCCCGCGGGATGCCGCCGACGCCGAGTGCGAGGTCGAGCGCGATGGACCCCGTCGGGATGGACTCGACCTGCTGCCGCTCGGCTGAGCCCAGCTTCATGATGGAGCCGCGGCCGAACTGCTTCTCGATCGCGAGGATTGCGGCGTCGACCGCGCGACCGCGCTCGGCCGCCGTCCTCTCCCCGCTGCGTGCGTCCAGATCCCTACCGGTGGTCATGGCGTCCTCGCTCCTGGCGGCTTCAGCCTGCCCGACGGAGCGGGGTGGTCCCGCCCGGCCGGTTCGTCAGCCCTCTGACTCCTCTTCCCGCCGGGGTTTGCGCGGCTTCCGGATCAGCTCCGCCTGCTGAGGCGGCTCGGACAGCGGCGCCAAGTGCGGCGAGGACGACTTGTCCTTGGGCTTCTTCTTGAGCTCCTTGTGGGGGCGATCCCTTGAACCCACTGCGCGCCTCCACGCCTCGCGACGGTACCGTCAGGGACTTCACGCGGGCTTTGCGGCCCCTTCGCCGCCACTCATCCGGACGGCGCGGCGGCGCAATTCCGGCATCTCAGCGGGGAAGGTTCCGGCGCGCAAAGCGGCCCGGATCCCGGCCATGAAGTCTAGGGTGTAGGTCAGGTTGTGACAAGTCGCGAGACGGTAGGCGAGCATCTCCTTCGCCCGGAAGAGATGGCTCAGATAGGCGCGTGAGAACCGCGTGCACAGCGGGCACGGGCAGCCTTCCTGGACCGGGCTCGGGTCGTCCTTGAACTGCTCGTTGCGCAGGTTGAGCCGACCGCCCGGGACCCAGAGCTGGCCGTTGCGCGCCACCCGCGCCGGGAGGACCGAGTCGAACAGGTCGATGCCCCGGTGCACGGCCTCGAGCAGGTCCAGCGGCGAGCCCAGGCCCATCAGGTAGCGCGGCCGCGGGTCGCCGTCGAGGAGCGGCACGGTCATGTCCAGCGTGGCGTTGCGCTGCTCGGGCGTCTCGTCGCCGGCGAGGCCCCCGATGTTGATGCCGTCGAACGGCAGTGCCGAGATGAACCGAGCCGATGTCGCCCGCAGCTCGGGGTCAAGGCCGCCCTGGACGATCCCGAACAGCGCCTGGTCGGTTCGCGTGTGTGCGGCGAGCGAGCGTTCCGCCCAGAGATGGGTCCGCCGCATCGCGTCCTCGACGACGGGCCGAGGCGAGCTGGGGAAGACCGGGTGGTCGAAGGCGACGGCGACGTCCGGCCCGAGGGCCTGCTGGACCTCGATCGAGTGCTCCGGGGTGAAGCGGTGCACCGTCCCGTCGAGATGGGATTTGAACGTGACGCCGCCGTCGTCGATGGCGCTCATGTCGCCTAGGTAGACCACCTGGAAGCCGCCCGAATCGGTGAGGATCGGCCCGTCCCAGCCCATGAACCTGTGCAGACCGCCCAGGCGCTCGATCCGCCCGTGGCCGGGCCGCAGGTAGAGGTGGTACGTGTTGGCCAGGATGATGCTGGCGCCGGCAGCGCGCACCTCGTCCGGGTGCAGCGCCTTGATCGTGGCGTTGGTCCCCACCGGCAAGAACTGCCGCGACTCGACGACGCCGTGCGGGAGGTGCAGACGACCGAGTCGGGCCCGCGAGGACCCGTCCGCGGGCGGCGGGACGCTGACCTCGAACCTGGACGCGCCTGGCACGGGTCAGCGGCGCCCGATGATCGAGAGCACGATGGACGCCAGCACCGAGAGCAGGACCATCGTCCCCAGCGGGATGAACACCGTGACGCCGTCGCGGCGGACGGTGATATCGCCCGGCAGGTGGCCCAGCAACGGCAGCCGCGACCCGAACACGAACACGGCGCCCACGGCCGCGATGACCAGCCCGACGACGATCAGGACGCGCCCGATCGGCTCCATGGCCGCGGTCACCGGCCGGGGAGGTCGTCCCAGAGCGCCGGCGTGTCCGGCTCGGGGCGACGGGGCGCAGGCACGTCGAAGCCCAGCGCCGCGAGGTGATGGCGGGCCGCCTCGGTGGCGATGCGGCCGTGGGGCGTGCGGTCCAGGAACCCCAGGCGGAGGAGATACGGCTCGTACACGTCCTCGATCGTGTCGGGCTCCTCCGCCAGCACCGCGGCCAGCGCCTGGACGCCGACCGGGCCCGAGCCGAACTTCTGGACGATGGCCGCGAGGAGCTTCCGGTCCGTGGTGTCGAGCCCGAGCTCGTCGATGTCGAGGACGGCCATCGCCTCCGCGACGGCCTGCTCGTGGACCGACCCGTCGCCATGGACCTCGGCGTGGTCGCGGACCCGGCGCAGCAGCCGGTTGACGATCCTCGGCGTGCCGCGGCCGCGCTTGGCGATCAGGCGAGCGGCGTCGGCGTCCACCGCCACTCCCAGGATCCCGGCGGACCGCCGGACGATGGCCGCGAGGTCGTCCTCGCCGTAGAAGTCCAGGCGGTAGGTCATGCCGAACCGGTCCCGGAGCGGGCCGCTGATCCGCCCTGCGCGGGTTGTGGCGCCAACGACCGTGAACGGCTTGAGCGACAGGCGCAGGCTCCGGGCGCTCGGCCCCTTGCCGATCATGACGTCGAGGGCGAAGTCCTCCATCGCCGGGTACAGGATCTCCTCCACCGCTCGGTTGAGACGGTGGATCTCGTCGATGAACAGGACGTCACGCTCGTCGAGCGCGGTCAGGATGGCGGCCAGGTCGCCCGCCCGCTCGACCGCCGGGCCGCTCGTGTACC
>JBJKRU010000055.1:0-2963 GCA_046704485.1 Candidatus Limnocylindrales bacterium
ATGTGCGGCACGGCGACGTCCACGCGCCCCTGCACGATCCGGCGCGCCTCCTCGACCAGGCGGGCGATCGCGAGCGCCTCCTCTTCCTGGCGCGTCCGCGGGAGCTTGAGCGCGGGCCGGAACTCGAGCGCCCCCATCCCGCCTCGGTGGACACCCAAAACCGGCCATAGATGGACACCTGAAAACCGGCCATAGGGGGTAGGCGCTCAGGGCGTTGACGCGGCGGTGGGGGCGGTGCTCCCTGCGCCGCATGGCCAACCTCTTGAGCGACGCGACGAAGCAACAGGTCCTTGCGCTTGGCCGTCTCGGCTGGACGCTGCGCCGTATCGAAGCGGCGACGGGCGTGCGGCGGGAGACGGCCAGCGCCTACCTCAAGGCCGCAGGGGTGGCCGTGCGCCCCCCGGGGCGCTGGGGCCACCCGCCGCAAAAACCGGCCATAGGGGTGTCCACCGACCCGCCGGCATCCCCGGCACCGCCCTGGGAGCCGCGCGCCCAGCGCGCGCCGACCGCCAGTGCCTGCGTGCCCTACCGGGAGCTGATCGAGCACGCCGTCGAGCTGGGCCGCAACGCCAGGGCGATCTGGCGCGACCTGGTCGATGATCACGATTTCCCGGCCGGGTACGCCAGCGTGCGGCGCTTCGTCGCCACGCTGCGCGGCCAGCGCTCGCGCGAGGCCCACCCGGTGATCGTCACGGCCCCCGGCGAGGAGGGGCAGGTCGATTACGGCAGTGGGCCGATGGTGCGGCATCCGGCCACCGGCAAGTACCGGCGCGCCCGGCTGTTCGTCCTCACGCTGGGCTATAGCCGCAAGAGCGCCCGGCTGCTCACCTTCGCATCCAGCGTGCAGCGGTGGGCCGAGCTGCACGAGGAGAGCTTCCGCCGGCTCGGTGGCGCCCCGCGGGTCCTCGTCCTCGACAACCTGCGCGAGGGCGTGCTCGCCCCCGACATCTACGATCCCACCCTCAACCCGCTCTACCGCGACGTGCTCGCCCACTACGGGGCCACCGCGCTGCCGTGTCGGGTGGGGGATCCGGATCGCAAGGGCAAGGTCGAGTCGGCGATTGATCACACCCAGGAGGCGCTCCAGGGCCTGCGCTTCGAGACGATGGAGTTGGGGCAGGCCTACCTCGATCGCTGGGACCGCCGCTGGGCCGACACCCGCATCCACGGCACCACCAAGCGCCAGGTGGCCGCGATGTTTGCCGAGGAGCAGCCCCTGCTGCTCCCCCTGCCCGTCGAGCCCTTCCGCTACTACCAGTTTGGCACACGGACCGTGCACTTGGACGGCTGTGTCGAGATCGAGGCCGCCTACTACAGTGCCCCGCCCGGCTGGCTCGGCCGCCAAGTCGCCGTGCAATGGGATCGCACCCTCGTGCGCCTGGTGGATCCGCGCACCGGCGAACTGCTGCGCGAGCACCGCCGGCAGCTCCTGCGCGGCCGCCACCAGATCCATCCCGACGATCGCCCGCCGCGGACCCCGCCCACGACGCTGACGCTCCTGGCCCGGGCCGCCCAGGCCGGGCCCGCCGTCGGCGCGCTGTGCACGGCGATCCACGGCCGCGAGGGCGAGGCCGGCGTGCGCCGCATCCTGGGCGTCCTCAGCCTCGCCAAGAGGTACGGCCCGGCGAGCGTCGAGGACGCCTGCCGGGCGGCGCTGGACCTGGGGGTCGCCGAGTACCGCTTCGTCCGCCGGTACCTCGAGCGCCAGCCGGCCACCCCGCTCACGCTGCGCCAGGTCGATCCCCTGATCCGGGAGCTGACGCACTACCGCGACGTCGTCGCGCATCTCACCCACGTGGAGGTCCCGACATGAATCTCATCGAACTGCAGCACGCCCTGCGCCAGCTGCGCCTCTCCGGCCTGGCCGCCAATCTCGAGACCCGTCTGCTCCAGGCCCAAACCGAGCGGCTCGCCCCGCTCGACTTCCTCTCGGTGCTGGTCCAAGACGAACTGGTGCGGCGCCAGGACCGACTCCTGGAGCGCCGCCTCAAGCAGGCCAGCTTCCGCGACCCCGGCAAACGGCTCGACAGCTTCGACTTCGACTTCAACAAGAAGATGAACCGGCGGCTGGTCTTCGAACTCGCCACCGCCCGCTTCGTCACCCAGCACGAGGACGGACTGTTTCTCGGGCCGCCGGGGACGGGGAAGAGCCACCTCGCCCAGGCCATCGGCTTCGCCGTGCTCCAGCAGGGCCATCGCGTCCTCTACCGCGAAACCCACGCTCTCATCGAGGAACTGGCTGAGGCCCAGCTCGCCGGCACCCGCAAGGCGATGCTCGCGATCCTGACCACCGTCCCGCTGCTGATCATCGACGACGTGGGGATGCGGAAGCTCCCGCCCACCGCCGCCGAGGATCTCCTCGAGATCATCCTGCGGCGCTACGAGCGGGCCTCCACCCTCCTCACCTCCAACCGGCCCGTGGAAGACTGGGGCAAACTCCTCGGCGACCCCGCCGCGGTCACCGCCCTCCTGGATCGCCTCCTCCACCACGGCCACGTCCTCACCTGTGGGCCACGGAGCTGGCGCACCCGGCTCCCCAGCGACCGGAACGCCGCGTGAAGCCCGCCGCCGCGGCCGACGAGCCCCGCATTGGCCCCAGGAACGACGATCGCCGCCCCGGGGCTCACCGCCATACCCCCCGAAACGGCGCTCCCGGAGATCGGCGGCACCCCACGCGGCCCCCTTGCGTCCGCAGACCGGGACGCGCAACATCACCCTCGCCTGGAGCGCCCGCTCTATGGCCGGTTTTGACCCGTCCACGTATGGCCGGTTTTCAGGTGTCCACTGAGGCCTCGATGTCTAATCGGTCGGCACGCCGGGGACCTACGATCAGATGTATGGGGAGGGGGGCTATGAGCATGTCTACGACCTTCCCTATTACCATTCCGCGTTCTACCCGCTGTTCAAGCAAGTCCTAAAGGAGTTCCGAGCCAGCGGACGTCAGCAAGTGCTCGAGGTCGGAT
>JBJKRU010000056.1:0-9642 GCA_046704485.1 Candidatus Limnocylindrales bacterium
GAGTGCCATTCTCGGTTCGGTCATCGCGCGGTTCCTCCGGGTGAACGTCAGACATTCACTGGAAGACCACGCGGTGACCCTCGCCGTCAAGGGCCCCGACTTACACCACGCGTTGGGACACTACTCAGGGATTCGTCCCTGGGAGCGCACCGATACGACACGGAGCGACGCAGTCGTGCGGGCGGCGCACCGTTGGGTCGCTGGGCGCAACGAGCGGAGGCGACTCGCTGGGCGCAACGAGCGGCGACGACGAGCCGGCGCGGCGAGAGTCGGCGCACCGTCGGGCCGCCTGGCGCACCTTCGCCGGGCTTACCCTCGCGGGCGAGCAGGTGCTCGCTGGACTCGGCGGGCGTCAGCGTGTTCAAACGACGGCAACCCCGGCGAGGGGCGCCGCTCCGACGGCGACCGCGATCGCGGAGATGCCGCCCCGCGGCCCTGAAGCGCTAGTTGACCGTCAGGATCGGCGTGGTCGAGTTCGCGGCGCGCACGCTCATCGACGCCGCCACGAGACCCGCGATGTGGTCGAGCGCCTGAGCGGCAGGCCCAGGCTCGCGCTGGGCAACCGCGGGCACGCCGGCGTCCCCTCCCTGGCGGACCGTCACGTCGAGCGGCACCTTGCCGAGGAATTCGATGTTGTGCTGCTCGGCGAACCTCTCGCCACCGCCGTGGCCGAAGATCTCGGTCGCCTCGCCGCAGTGCGGGCAGACGAACGCGCTCATGTTCTCGACGATGCCGATGATCGGCACGTTGAGCCGCTGGAGCATGGAGAGCGCCTTGGACACGTCCGCGAGCGCCACATCCTGCGGCGTCGTCACGAGCACGGTGCCGCTGACCGGCACCGCCTGTGCCAGCGTGAGCTGCGCGTCCGACGTGCCCGGCGGCAGGTCCACCACCAGGTAGTCGAGCTCGCCCCACTCCACGTCGCGCAGGAACTGGCTGATCGCGCCGCCGATGAGCGGGCCGCGCCACACGATGGGCTGACCCTCCGGGACGAAGAACTGGATCGAGATCGCCTTCACCCCATGCCGCTCGAGCGGGATGATCTTGTTGTTCGCGCTCGCGGTGGGCTGGCCGTCGATCCCCAGCATCATCGGGATGTTGGGGCCGGTGATGTCCGCGTCCAGCAGGCCAACCGACGCGCCCGCCTTGGCCAGCGCGACCGCGAGGTTCACCGACACTGTGCTCTTGCCGACGCCGCCCTTCCCGGAGGCCACCGCGATGACGTTCTTGACACCCGGCACCAGCTGCTCCGGGGTGCGCGGCGCGGCGCGGCGGACGGTCGCGGCCCACTCGACCGCGACGCCTGTCACGCCGAGCGGGCTCAGCGCCTTCTGGACCTGGACCTCGATCTGGTCCTTGAGCGGGCAGGCCGGCGTGGTGAGCTCGATCGTGAAGGCGACCTCCGAGCCCTTGATGGCCAGGTCGCGGACCATGTTGCGGGTCACGAGGTCACCGCCCAGCTCGGGCTCTTGAACGGTGCGGAGGGCCTCGAGGACGGCGGCCTCGGAAAGCGCGGGCATTGGGCTTCCTCGCTGAGCGGGACGGTGGGCGCCGGCGGGAAGGACGCCGGAACGCCGGAGCAACGATCGTACCGCCGTCGACCGAAGCACGCCCGCGCGGGTGTCCAGGCGCGCGATGTCAATTGCCGCCGTTCCCGGGAGTCAGTGCTGGCATCGAACGAATCGCGTCGGCTGAATTGCCGGGCGTCACGAGATTCGTTGTGACATTTGTCCCGCAGAGCGCACCTCGCAGCCTGCGGACGTGTGCCATTTGACACCGATATCCGCCGGACCTATTGTTCGGCCGCGTTCCCTACTGTAGTTCGGCAGCCTTTGCGGACAGCCACGGCCGTCCCGCACCATCGGGCCCCAGGTTCGTCTACCCACCCACACGGCAGGCAGATCAGGAGTACTCCGAGCGTGGCAGAGATCGAGGTCCGCCTCGTCGACGTGACCAAGCGGTTCGGCGACTTCACCGCCGTCGACGCGATCAACCTCGAAGTTCACGACGGGGAGTTCTTCTCCCTGCTTGGACCGTCCGGGTGCGGGAAGACCACGACGCTCCGGATGATCGGCGGATTCGAGGAGCCCACGACAGGGCTCATCGAGCTGAGCGGCCAGGACGTGACCTGGCTGCCGCCGTACAAGCGCAACGTCAACACGGTCTTCCAGAGCTACGCGCTGTTCCCGCACCTGACGATCAGCGAGAACATCGCGTTCGGCCTCCGGCGCCGGAACGTCAAGTCGGACGAGATCAAGAGTCGTGTCGCCGAGGCGCTCGATCTGGTGCAGCTCTCCGGGTACGAGAACCGCAAGCCCGGCCAGATCTCCGGCGGCCAGGCGCAGCGCGTCGCGCTCGCGCGGGCCCTGATCAACCGGCCGGCGGTGCTGCTTCTCGACGAGCCGCTGGGCGCCCTGGACCTCAAGCTCCGCAAGCAGATGCAGGTCGAGCTGAAGCGCATCCAGCAGGAGGTCGGGATCACGTTCATCTACGTGACCCACGACCAGGAGGAGGCGATGACGATGTCCGACCGCATCGCCGTGATGAACAAGGGCCACTACGAACAGCTGGGCGAACCGGAGATCCTCTACGAGCGGCCCGAGACGCGGTTCGTGGCTGGCTTCCTCGGCGTCAGCAATCTCATCCCCGCCAAGCCGGACGGAACCGCCGACGAGTACGCGGTCCTCCGGATGCCCGACGGCACCGCGGTCCGTGCGCCGCGCTCGCTGCTCGACGGCGCGAGCGGACCGGTGGCGCTCGGGGTGCGTCCCGAGAAGATCCGGCTCAAGGAGACCACCGACGAGGTCGGTGGCCAGTACAACCGCCTCGAGGGCGTCATCCGGAGCTCCTCGTACATCGGCGTCTCGACCCAGTACATCGTCCACCTGGACGACGGCCGGCGCGTCACGGTCTTCGAGCAGAACGTCGAGCGCGCCACCAAGGCAGAAGCGTGGGCGCCGGGCGAGCGAGTCGCCATGGTCTGGCTGCCCGACCACAGCTTCGTCGTGCCCGACGAGGGGGTCGTCGAGCAGGTAGGGATTGCCGCTGTCGAATAGCCCCAGCACACCAACCGACAACCACCCACCAGATCGCGCGCGTAGCCGAGAGCAGCGAGGACACCGATGACCACGAAGGACCAGTTGACCGAGACCCCGATCTCCCGCCGACGACTGCTCCAGGGCGGAGCGCTGGTGGGCGCGGCCGCGTTCCTCGCCGCATGCGGCACGAAGGGCACTGCCACACTGGCGCCCACAGTCGCCCCGACTGCCGCCGCCAGCGCCGCCCCGTCGCAGGCCGCGGCATCCGCTGCCGCCAGCACGGGTCCGTCGGCGGCTGCGGCTTCGCCCACGCCCGCGCCCACGCCCGAAGTGCCGATGATCGCCAACGGCACGCCCGCCGACGTCGTGTGGGCGAACTGGCCGCTGTACATCGACGTCGACAGCAACGGCAAGCACCCGACCATCCAGGCCTTCGAGAAGAAGTACGGCGTCAAGGTGACCTACAAGGAGGCCATCAACGACAACAACGACTTCTTCGGGAAGATCCAGCCCAACCTCCAGGCGGGCCAGCCCACCGGCTGGGACCTCATCACGATGACCGACTGGATGGCGGCGCGGCTCATCGGACTGGGCTGGATCGAGCGCCTGAACCCGGCGGCCATGCCCAACTTCCAGGCCAATGTCAAGGCCACCTACAAGGGCGTCAACTGGGATCCCGGCCTGGACTTCCACGCTCCCTGGCAGTCGGGCATGACGGGCATCGGCTTCGACCCGAAGGTCTGCGGCGACGTCACCAGCCTCAAGTCGTTCTTCACGGCCGACCCGCGCTGGACCGGCAAGGTCGACATGCTCACCGAGATGCGGGACACCATCGGCCTCACGATGCTGTCGCTCGGCCTCGACCCGTCCCAGCCGACGCGTGCCGGGTTCGACCAGTGCATCACGGCGCTCACAGCCGCCAAGAACGCCGGGATCATCCGCCGCTTCACGGGCAACGACTACTCGCAGGACCTCACGGCCGGGGACGCTGTCCTCGCCATGGTCTGGTCCGGCGACATGGTCCAGCTGCTTGCCGAGGGGAAGGCCCTCAAGTTCAACCTCGGCACCGAGGGCGGCATGCTCTGGACGGACAACATGATGATCCCGAAGGGCGCCGCACAGCCGTACACGGCCGAGCTGCTGATGGACTGGTACTACATCCCGGAGCAGGCAGCCCTGGTCGAGGACTACGTCAACTACATCTGCCCGGTCAACGGCGCGGCCGATGTCCTCAAGAAGATCGACCCGCCCGTCGCCAGCAACCCGCTGATCTTCCCGACCGACGCGACGCTCGCGCAGTGCAAGATCTTCGGCGGGCTGTCCACCGACGACGAGCAGTACTTCAACGCCGGGTTCGACAACCTGATCACGGGCGCCTAGGCGGGAGTCCACCCCGCCGCTGCCGGCCAACGTCCGCCACCAAGGGGCCAGTTCGTCGATGGGCACCTTCCTCAAGCGCCACCGATGGGTCACGCCGCTCGCGCTGCTAGCGCCCGGCCTGGCCTGGCTGCTGGTGTTCTACCTGTACCCGTCGTTCCAGATGTTCATGGCCAGTTTCTGGAGCGGGAGCTTCGCCACCGGCTTCCAGTTCTCGCTCTCGAACTGGGTCAACTACCCCAACTCGGTGTCGACGTATGCGCCGGTCTACATCCGGTCGGTGCTGTACGCGGTCGCAGCGACGGTCACGACGTTCCTGATCGCCTACCCGCTCGCCTACACCATCGCCTTCAAGGGCGGCCGCTACAAGAACCTGATGCTGTTCCTCGTGGTCGCGCCGTTCTTCACGAGCTTCCTGCTCCGGACGATCGCCTGGAAGATCATCCTGAGCGACAGCGGGCCGGTCCTCGGCCCGCTCAAGAACATCGGGCTCGTCCCCGAGCAGTTCCACCTGCTCGCCTCGCCCATGGCCGTGATCGCCGGCATCACCTACGCGTTCCTGCCGTTCATGACCCTGCCGATCTACGTGGCGCTCGAGAAGGTGGACCACCGTCTCGTCGAGGCCGCCAAGGACCTCTATGCGGGCCCGTGGAGGCCGGGCGGGGCGATCATCGGGGCAGCGACCGGCGGGCTGCTGCTGGCCGTGCTGGGCTTCGTGTTCAACGCCGACCCGCTCATATTCGCGATCATCGGGGCAGTCGTGGGCGGGGTGCTGTTCCACTTCAGGGTGTCGGAGTCGTTCGTCCGGGTCACCTTCCCGCTCTCAATGTCGGGGGTGTTCGCCGGCGGCCTGCTGACGTTCATCCCGGCCATCGGCGACTACGTCAACGCCGAGCTGCTGGGCGGGCCGAACACCAGCATGATCGGCAACGTCATCCAGGCCAAGTTCCTCACCGAGAACGACTACCCGTCCGCCTCCGCGCTGAGCTTCGTGATGATGTTCGGCGTACTGATCGTGGTCATGGTCTATGCGCGGATCCTCGGCACCGAGGAGCTCTCCGCGGCAGCCGCGAGGGCTTGAGATGACGGCAATCTCCCCCACGGTGGCCGTGCGGCCGCGCGGAAGCCTCACGGCTGTGGTCGGGCGCCTGATCGATCGCTGGTCGCTGCTCGTCTACACGCTGCTCGCGGTGATCTACCTGCTGCTGCCCGTGGCGGTGGTCATCCTCTTCAGCTTCAACAGCCCGACCGGCAAGACCAACTTCATCTGGAAGGGGTTCACCCTCCAGTACTGGTTCAACCCGTTCGGACCCGACGGCCTCGGGAGCGCAGTGATCCTGTCGATCACGATCGCGGTCCTGTCCACCGCCATCGCGACGGCGCTCGGCACCCTGATGGCCATCTCGCTCGAGCGCTACCACTACCGCGGCAAGTCGTTCACCAACGCCCTGATCTTCATCCCGATGGCGACGCCCGAGATCATCATGGGCGCCTCCCTGCTCACGATGTTCGTGTCCATCGGGCAGCCGCCGTTCTTCCCGCTGAACTTCGTGACGATCCTGATCGCGCACATCATGTTCAACATCAGCTATGTGGTCGTGACCGTCCGCGCCCGGCTGGCAGGCTTCCCCCGCCACCTGGAGGAGGCGGCGATGGACCTGTTCGCCAACGAGTGGCAGACGTTCTGGCGTGTGACCTTCCCGCTGATCCTGCCGGGCATCATCGCGGCCGCGCTGCTGGCGTTCAGCCTCTCGATCGACGATTTCGTGATCACCAACTTCACGTCCGGCATGGCCGTGACGTTCCCCATGTACATCTGGGGCGCGGCCCGGATCGGCATTCCGGTCCAGGTGAACGTCATCGGCACCTGGATCTTCCTCATCGCTGTGGGCTCGGTCGCGATCACCACGGTCGCCGGGCGGCGTCGGCAGACGCGCTGATGGGCCGCCGACCCGGAGGTGCGCAACCCCCGGCGGCGGGCCCGCTCGGCTCCATCGGCATCGAGGAGGCCGCCCGCCGGGTGGGGGCCTCCCCGTCTGCCCTGCGCGAGTGGGAGCGCCAGGGGCTGGTCCGGCCCGCTCGCACCGCTGGCGGCGCCCGCCGATACCTCGCCACGGATGTGGAGCGGCTCCAGCGGATCAGGACCTGGCGCACCGTGGACGGCATCAACGCGGCCGCGATCCGGCGCCTGCTGGACAGGTCGCGAGGCGGCTCTGAGCCCGCGTCCGGCGGCCGCCACCGGGACATGGCGGGCGGGGACGCAGCGCCGCCGGAAGCCGGCCTCGACCCGATGAGGACCGACGGCACGGACTCGGATCCGGTCGACGGCACGAGGCCGTGGTCCGCCGGGTCGCAGCTCCGGGCGATCCGGCGCTCGAAGGGCCTCACCCTGCGCTCGGCGGCCGCCTCGAGCGGGCTGTCTGCCTCCTTCATCTCCTCGCTCGAGCGCGGCGTGACCGGGGCGTCGCTGGCCGCGCTGCGCCGCCTCCTCGGGGCCTACGGGCAGACCGTCGGTGACCTCCTGGCGGGCGACGCCCCCGAGAGCGGGCGCCTCGTCCGACCTTCTGATCGGCGCGTGCTCGACGCCGGCCGCGGCATCAAGATCGAGGACCTGTTCGCCGCTCCGACCGCGCTCGAGTCCCAGCTGTTCGTGCTCGCACCTGGCGCCTCGTCCGACGGGTACTACCGCCACATCGGGGAGGAGTTCATGTTCGTGCTCGAGGGTTCGCTGGGCGTCTGGCTCGACGGCCCGCGCGAGTTCTACCGGCTCGAGCCAGGAGACGCGCTCACCTTCCCGTCCACCGTGGACCACCGCATCACGGCGCTCGGCCAGGTCGAGACCCGCGTGCTGTGGATCAACACCCCGCCAACGTTCTGACCCGTCGTCCGGCGACGAGCGAGACCGCCTACGCCGCCCATGTCCCAGGAGGACACCCATGACGCAGACCGCCCCGTCCCCCGCCAAGTCGCTGCCCGACACCTCGGTCGTGCCGCCCGTCTGGGGCCGGATCTTCAACCTCCAGGTCGATCGCGGCGAGGGCTCCTGGCTGATCACGCGCGACGGCCAGCGCTATCTCGACTACACGTGCGGCATCGGGGTCACCAACACCGGCCACGCGCACCCGCGGGTCGTGAAGGCGGTCCAGGACCAGGCCGCCAAGCTGCTCCACGGCCAGCAGAACATCGTCTACCACGAGCCGGGGCTGCGCCTGTACGAGCGCCTGGCCCACGTGCTGCCGGGCGGGCCGTGGCAGGCCTTCCTCTCGAACTCGGGCGCCGAGGCCGTCGAGGCTGCCGTCAAACTGGCTCGCATCGCCACGGGGCGGCCGGCGATCATCGCCTTCCGCTACTCGTTCCATGGTCGGACGGCCCAGACCATGGCACTGACGGCTGCCAAGGACATCTACCGCGGCGACTTCGAGCCGCTGCCGGGCTCGATCTACCACGCGAGCTACCCCTACTGCTACCGGGCCGCCGGCGGCCCGCACGACCCGTCCGTTTGCACCTGCGACTGGGAGGCGCAGCTGGACCTCCTGTTCCACCAGCTCGTGTACCCGGACAAGGTGGCAGCGATCATCATCGAGCCCGTGATCGGCGAGGGCGGCTACATCGTGCCGCCGCCGGGCTTTCTTCCCCGCCTGCGGGAGATCACTCGCGAGCACGGGATCCTGCTGATCGCCGACGAGGTCCAGACCGGCTTCGGCCGGACGGGCGAGCTGTTCGCGGTGCGGCACTGGGATGTCGAGCCCGACATCCTGGTCATGGCCAAGGGCATCGCCTCGGGCCTGCCCCTCTCGGGCATCATCGCCCGCTCCGACATCATGGCCAAGTTCGCGCCCAGCTCCCACGGCGGCACCTACGGCGGGAACGTCGTGTCCTGCGCTGCCGCGCTGGCGACCCTCGACGTGATCGAGGAGGAGGGCCTCGTCGCCAACGCCCGCGAGCGGGGCGCGCAGTTCCTCGCCGGCCTGCGCGCGCTGCAGGCGGGACACCGGGCCCTCGGCGACGTGCGGGGCATCGGCCTGATGCTCGCGATGGAGTTCGTGAAGCCCGGCGCGGGTGACGGGCGGGTCCCGGACGCCGCCCTGGCCAAGCGCGTCCAGGCGGAGTGCCTCGACCGCAAGCTGATGACGTTGACGGCCGGCTCGTACGTCAACGTCATCCGGATCATCCCCCCGCTCGTGACGACCGCCCAGGAGGTGGACCTCGCGCTCTCGATCATCGCCGAGGCGCTCGACGCGGCTGGCGCCTGAGGCATCGGGGATCGGGGGCCGCTCATGATCCCGTGGTGCGTCGTCCCGGCGGCAGCGCACCGCGGCTGAGGTTCTCGGCTCGGCGGGCGCGGGGCGCGCCGCGTCAGACCGGCGCCTGCAGGCGCCGCAGGATCTCGTCGTGGAGCTGGCCGTTGGTGGCCACGAAGCTCTCCGCGTCGATCCGCCGCTTGCCGAACGCGTCGGTCACGCGGCCGCCGGCCTCCTCGATCACCACCAGCGGCGCCGCGAGGTCCCAGACCTTCATGCCGACCTCGATCATCGCCTCGGCGGCGCCCTCCGCGAGCAGCGTGTAGCCCCAGAAGTCGCCGAACCCGCGGTCCCGCCACGCGGAGGCGATCAGCGCGTCGAAGCCGGGCATGAGCCCGGACGCCACGTTGTCGGTGCGCGAGCCGTAGAGCAGCTGGGCGTCTTCGAGCGCAGACACGCGCGAGACGCGGACGCGCCGCTCGCCGTCGAGCCCGCGCGCCAAGGCGCCGAGTCCTCGCGCCGCCCACCAGCGCTCGCGCAGCGCCGGGGCAGAGATCATCCCGGCCTGCAGCTCGCCGTCGACCTCGACCGCGAGCAGCGTGCCGAACACCGGCACGCCGCGGATGAAGTTGTGCGTCCCGTCGATGGGGTCGATGTACCAGCGCGTCGGCGCGTCGCCCGCCTCGGCGCCGTACTCCTCGCCGATCAGCCCGTGGCCCGGGTAGCGGGCCTGGATCCGCGACCGGATCTCGCGCTCCACCCCCTGGTCCGCCACGGTCACGAACGAGCGGTCGGGCTTGCGCTCGAGGTCGAGGTCGCGGCGGAAGTGGGCCCGCGCGATCTCGTCGGCCGCGTCGCACGCCTCGTGCGCGAACGCGAGCCAGTCGCGCAGCGTGGCTTCGGGGACGCGGGCACGGGCGGCGGACCAGTCGGGTCCGAAGGGCTGGTCGGTCATGGCGCTGATGATGCCCGAGGCGTCGCGCGGC
>JBJKRU010000057.1:0-21078 GCA_046704485.1 Candidatus Limnocylindrales bacterium
CGCCGAAGCCGCCCGAGAGGTTGGGCCACAGGAAGCCGACCGTGCCGGCCAGGACCTCGGTCAGCCACATCCCGACCGCGGCGCCGAGCGAGACGCGGAGCAGCTCCCGGCGCGAGACCCCCTGGACGGCATCATTGCGCACCGACTTGAGAGCAGCGACAGTCAGTGCCTGGGGCCGATCCTGGGGTGCAAGATGCCAGTTGCTCATCGGGACGTCCCGGTAGCATAGAGCAACAACTTCAAGAGGGCAGGAAATGACCCCTGACGAGCGGATCGTCGAGGCCATCGAGCGGCTGATGGTCGAGGCGATCGGCGTGACCACCGTGGCACTGGCTCAGGCCGCGCCGGAGGTCGACCTGTCGATCGCGCAGTGGCGCGCCCTGATGGTCGTCGGATCGCGCGCTGACGGGATCCGGGTGGGGGAGATCGCCTCCCGGATCGGCTCTGCAGTGCCCACGACCAGCCGCCTCGTGCGACGCCTGGAACGCCGCGGGCTGGTCGTCGCCCAACGCGATGAGACCGACCGCCGAGCCACTCTCGTCCGCCTCACCGAGTCCGGCGAGCGGATCCGCACGGCCATCGTCGCGCGCCGCCGTCAGCTGGTGCGCGAGGCCTTGTCGGTCCGCGCTGATGCGCTGCCCGGCGAGCTTGTCGGCGGACTTGCGGAGATTAGGTCAGCATTGCACCGCTACGAATGACCCGCCCGGCCCAGCCGTGATCGGCCGGCGTCGACCCAGGAGGCCGCATTGCCCGTCCGCCGTCCCGCCAGCCTGATCGCCGCTGCGGCCATCGTCGCCCTGGTGGCACCGCTCGCCGTCGCCGCCTGCAGCAGCGCAGGTCCGGCCCTCACCGCCTATCCGGACGTGTCGGATTCGCTGCCCCCGGTGACGCAGGCGGACACCGTCTACGATCCCGCGCCCCATGCCCCCGCGCTCCAGCTGACCGACCAGGACGGCCAGCCCTTCGACCTGTCATCCCTGAGCGGTTCCGTGGCGCTCGTGTTCTTCGGCTACACGCACTGCACGGACGTCTGCCCGACCACGCTCGCGGACCTGCGCACGGCGGTCGGGGCGTCGGGCATCCCGGCCAAGGTGGTGTTCGTCACGGTGGACCCGGCCCGGGACACGCCCGCCGTGCTCAAGACCTACCTCGATGCGTACAAGGCGGGATTCATCGGCCTGACGGGGACCGAAGCCCAGATTGCCGCGGCCGCCAAGGCGTGGGGCGTCGGCTACCAGGCAAGCCCGCCCGACGCCAGCGGCAACTACGAGGTGACCCACACCACCGAGACGTTCCTGGTGGACGGCACGGGGATGCTCCGCAACCATATCCCGACCGACACCCCCGCTGACCTGATCGCGACCCTGATCCAGGCCGCCGCAGGCGCCTGAGGCGGAATGCGCCCGCCGTCGGGCTGACCTGTTCAGGCTAGACGCTCGGGCCCGTCGCCAACCGGTGCATCCGCAGGGCCGAGCGCGCCGCGATCACGGTGGCGCCTGACATCAGGGCCATGACGCCGAGCCACGACAGCGCCGTGCTCGAGGCCACCAGGCCCTGGTCACCCCAGAAGAGGCTGGGGGCCTGGGTCGCCAGGGCGGCACCCCAGGCCAGCGCCCCTGCCCAGACGAGGGCCATGGCGGCGGTCACCGCGTAGGCCGGCCGGACCGCGAACCGGAAGCACGCGGCCGGCACGCCCGCCCGGCCCGACGCCAGCGACACGGCCGCGGCGCCCGCGGCAAGGGAGGCGACGAATGTGGCGCCCCAGGCAGCGAACAGCATCACATGGGCCTGCTCTGCGCCGGAGCCCGGGCCGCCCGAGGCCAGCCGCAGCGTCAGCGCCAGGAATGCCACCAGCAGCACCGGCGGCACGGCGAGCAGGCCGAGCAGCCCCGGCCGGCGCTCCGCAATCCCCGTCCGCACGATCGCGAGGAGCGCCGGCAGGCTCCCTACCAGGACGGCCAGCAGCGAGAGCAGCGCACCTGCCACGACCAGGCCCAGGCCGATCTGGACGGCCGCGTGGGCGGCACCCGCCCCGGCGAGCGCCGCGTCGTCGATCATCCGCTGGTACGCCAGGCCGCCCACGACCAGCGCGAGCCACGACATCAGGACCGTGAGCTCGCTCCGGCGCAGGCGGTCGGCGAGAGCCCGGTCGCTCGCCGTGTCCCGCCGCGGATCGAACCGGACGGCGACCGCTGCCCGGACGTGGTCCGCCAACACGCGCGGCGTGAGCGGCAGCTGCTCGAGCAGGGCGAGGTACTCGTCGCCGTAGCGGGCCCGCCAGTCGGGCGGGTAGATCGCCACCAGCCAGCCGAGGAGCCGGCGCCGACGGTCGCGGCCGCCCATCATCGCGCCCCCGTCGAGGTGGTCGCAGAACCCGCAGACGCCAGGGGCATGCGGCCGACCCGCTGCTGGCCGGCGCGGGCGATGCGGTCCATCGTGCCCAGCTCGGCGCGCAGCAGCGACACGCCCGCAGAGGTGATGCGGTACGGCCGCCGCCGGTCGTCCGCCTCGAGCGGCTCGATCAGGCCGCGCTCCTCGAGTCGGCTGATCGCGCCGTAGAGCGTGCCCGGCCCGAGCTCGATGCCGCACAGGCGGGTGATGTCCTCGATCATGGCGTACCCGTGCTTGGGGCCGTCGCTGAGGCTCGTGAGGAGCAGCAGCGACGGGTCCGCGAACCCGCCCGGCCTCTTGTTCATCGTGGCAGCCCTCGCCGATCTATTACGTGATACGTTATATCGCACCATGAAGTATATGCGTGGTCCGCAAGGCCTGCTGGTGGCCGTCATCACGGGGGGCGTGCTGGGCGGGCTCGCCTCGAAGCTGCTCTTCCTCCAGTGGTTCACGCTGCTGCCGTGGGGCGTGGCCGCGGTGGCCATGGGCTTCTGGAGCCCGAGTCGCCGGGCGGCCGTGTCGAACGGGCTGGCCTTCGGGTTCGCCCTCGGCCTCCTGTTCATGATCGGCGGGTACTCGGGCAGCGACCCGGTCATGACCAAGCTGCCCTTCTTCGCGGTCCTCGGCGCGCTGAGTGCGGTCGTGGCTGCGGCCATGGCCGTCTCGACGCAGCGGGCGCGGGATCGGCTGCGGCACGGTGCCTGACGCCCCGCTCGGGCTGTCGACGCGCCCAAGCGACCAGCGCGTCCTCGGAGCGCCGCTCAGCCCGCCCGGCCGGCCGCCAGCCGCCGCTGCAGGTAGTCGCCGGTGAGCGAGCCCTCGGTGGGGGCGAGGTCCTTCGGGGTCCCCTCGAACACGATCCGCCCGCCGTCGTGGCCGCCGCCCGGGCCGAGGTCGATCACCCAGTCGGCCCGTGCGATGACGTCGAGGTTGTGCTCGATGACGATCACGGTCCGCCCGGCGTCCACGAGCCGGTCGAGCAGCCCGACGAGGTGGTCGACGTCCTGCATGTGGAGCCCGACGGTCGGCTCGTCGAGGACGTAGACCTCCGTGTCGCTCGACATCTCGATCGCCAGCTTGAGGCGCTGGCGCTCGCCGCCCGACAGCGTGCCGAGCTCCTGCCCGAGCGCGATGTAGCCCAGCCCGACGTCGGCCAGCCGGTCGAGCATCACCCGGACCGGCTTCTCGGAGAAGAACCCGCGCGCCTCCTCCACGGGCATCGCCAGGGCCTCCACGATGTTCTTGCCGCGCAGCCGGTGGCCGAGGACCTCGTCGGTGTAGCGGCGGCCCTCGCAGACCTCGCACACGCTCGCGACGTCGTACATGAAGGCGAGGTCCGTGTGGATCATCCCCAGCCCGTTGCAGGCTGGGCAGGCGCCCTCGGAGTTCGCGCTGAACAGCGACGCCTTGACCCCGTTGGCAGCCGCAAAGGCCTTGCGGATGGGGTCGAGGATGCCTGTGTAGGTGGCGGGGTTGGAGCGGCGCGAGCCGCGGATCGCGGACTGGTCGATGAGCGTCACCGACGGGTCCGTCCGGGGCAGGCAGCCGTGGATCAGCGAGCTCTTGCCGGAGCCCGCCACGCCCGTCACGGCGACGAGCACGCCGAGCGGGATGTCGACCGAGACGTCGCGCAGGTTGTGCAGCCGCGCATCCCGGATGGGGATCGAGCCACGAGGCGCCCGCGGCTGCGCCTTCAGCGTCAGCGGGAGCTCGAGGTGGCGGCCCGTGGCGGTCCCCGACGCGACGAGGCCGTCCACGCCACCCTGGTACACGACCGTCCCGCCGTGCGAGCCGGCGCCCGGGCCCATGTCCACCACGTGGTCGGCGATGCGGATGACCTCCGGGTCGTGCTCGACCACGAGCACGGTGTTGCCCTTGTCGCGGAGGCGGCGCAGGAGCTCGTTCATCTGGTGGACGTCGTGGGCGTGGAGGCCGATCGTCGGCTCGTCGAAGATGTAGGTCACGTCGGTCAGGCTCGAGCCGAGGTGCCGGACCATCCTCGTCCGCTGCGTCTCGCCGCCCGACAGCGTGGACGTCTCGCGGTCGAGGGACAGGTAGCCCAGGCCGATCGCCGCGAAGCTGTCGAGCAGCGCGGCGAGCTGGACGAGCATCGGCCTCACGCCGGGGGCGTCGAGGCCGCGGACGAACGCCGCGAGCTCGCTGACCTGCATCGACGCGCAGTCCGCGATGCTCCGCCCCTCGATCAGCGACGACCTGGCGAGGGCGTTGAGCCGCGTCCCCCCGCATGACGGACAGGCGCCGAAGGTGGCCGCGCGCTCGACGGCCGCTCGGACCCCCGGCTGGAGCGACTCGGGATCCTTCACCAGCCACTGCCGCCGGATCTTGTCGACGAGCCCCTCGTACGTGATGTTGATGCCGTTGAACTTGATGCGCTGGTCTGGCCCGTGCAGGAAGCGCTGCAGTTCCGCCTCGCTGTAGTCGCGCACCCTCTTGTCCGGGTCGAAGAGGCCGCACTCGGCGTACAGCCGCTGGTTCCACATGCCCACCCCGAAGCCCGGGAATGTGATGGCCCCCTCGTTGAGGCTCTTGGAGCGGTCGACCAAGGCGTCGACGTCGACCGCCGAGACCCTGCCCAGGCCCTCGCACTCGGGGCACATCCCGCCGCTGATCTTGAGGTCCTTGACCTCGCGCGCGGTGCCCTTGCCGCCCTTCTCCAGGTTGATGACGCCCTTGCCGGTGCCGGCCGGCGTGTTGAACGAGAAGGCGCTCGCCGGTCCGACGTGCGGCTGGCCCAGCCGGCTGTAGACCACCCTCAGCATCGCGTGGGCGTCGGTCGCGGTGCCCACGGTGGAGCGCGGGTTCGCGCCCATCGGCTCCTGGTCGACGACGATCGCGGTCGTCAGGCCCTCCAGCGAGTCGACGTCCGGCCGAGCCGGCGTGCCCATGAAGCTCTGGACGAAGGCCGTGTATGTCTCGTTCATCAGGCGGCGCGACTCGGCGGCGATGGTCTCGTAGACCAGCGAGCTCTTGCCCGATCCGGAGACCCCCGTGAACACCGTCAGGCGCCGCTTGGGGATGTCCAAGCTGACGTCGCGCAGGTTGTTCTCGTGGGCGCCCCGCACTTGGATCGAGCCCCAGGCGGAAGGTTGCTCGCTCTGCATGGTCGTCTCCGGATGGCGGCTGCGGATCTGTGGCGCGCATCGCCATCGTACGGTCATGCTCCTCGAGCCGGCTTCTCGGAACCTGACCGGGCGAGCGCCGATCAGCCGAAGGCGTCCGCCATGGCCCGGTCGACCTCGCGCGATGCACGGTCGAGCCGGGCGAGCCGGGCGGTGATCTCGGCGAGCTGCGCCTCGAGCACGCTGCCGACCGCCAGCTGCACGATCCCGTCCCGGGCGCCGTCGAGCTCATCGCGGACCGCGTCGACGGCGCCCGCGTAGGCGCCCATCGCCACCACGATCTGAGGACTCGTGCTGCCGCCCACCACGGCCAGGCGGTCGCAGGACCGCCAGAGCTGGGCAGCGGCGGCGTCGGCGCCCTCGCCCGCCCGGTCCAGCAGGGACGACGGCACGACCCCGTGCCGGCGAGCGGTGGTGATGGTGGCTGTCAGGCCGAAGTAGGCCTCGGCCGCCTGCGACAGCGCATCGGCCGCCCGGGCGTCGCCGGTGGCGTCGAGGGCGAGTCGCCGGATGCCCACGGCATCTCTCGCTTGGGCGTACTGGGCCGCCGCCTCGGCGGGATGCCCGCCCCGACGCGCGATGGCGGCCCGGACCCGCCACAAGTCGGCTGCCGGCGTGCGGCCGGCCCTCACCCGGCTCGCGTACTCGCCGGCGAGGGCGACCGCGATCAGGGCCGCCAGTCCGGCCGCGACCCCCGCCAGCGCCACGCCGAACTCGCCGTTGATCCACAGCCAGACGGCGGCGATGGCGAAGAGCACGATGAGCGCGTGGAGCATGAGGGGCGGCGGCCTGCCTCCTCTGGATGCGCGTTGAGCCGCCCCGCAATCATGCTCGCCCCCGCCCACTCGCGCCCAGTGCCGCAATCGGGCCGCGTCCGTGGCGCGGGTGAAGTCATGCCCGGCCCTCCCCCGGCGCGTCGCGGCACAAGCCGTCCCGCACAGTCACTTGGGGCACCCCGACACGCCGGCCGCGACGAGTGTGCTCAGCGGGCAGACTGCGGTCCGCGGGTAGTAGGGACCCATGACGGCCGCGGTCGCCGCCGGGTCGTTGTCCTGGGCCACGCGCCCGGGGGAGTAGGCGAAGCTCGGGTTCACCAGCATGTACCGGAACGCGAGGAGATGGGTCGTGGTCGGCTGTGCCGCGGAGAAGGGAAGGAACGTGGCGTCCGCCACGCCCTCGATGGTGTCGCGCTGTGCCTCGGTGCCCAGCACGATGGCGTAGTCGCCGGCCGCGTCGAGCCTCACCTGGTCGTCCGCGCGACACCCGGTGTCGATGCCGCCTGACGGCGTCAGGTTCATCACCGTCGGGATCACCCCGGTCAGGAGCGCGCTGCACAGGGACCAGTAGCGCACGTCCTCACGTGCCGCGGGCCATGGGGACGGGTGGTCTCCCGACGCATGCGTCGGCGCCTTGCCGCGGATCACCACGACGTCACCGGACGCCGGGGGCGTGAGGTAGGCGAGAACGTACGGGGTGTCCGCGTTCGGCCCCAGCGACTCGATGTTCGACTTGAAGAACTGGAACTGGCCGGGCGGTGCCGTCGGCGAGGGAGCCGGCGTCGCCGTCGGCGCGGCGGTCGGCGCTGAGGAGGACGATCGCGGGGCAGTCCCGGGTGGATTGGGGGTCGTGCACGGCGCCAGCGACTCCGACTGGCCTCCCTGCTCCAGCGTGATCGTGGGCGGCACCAGCTTCGAGAAGTCGCCGCCGGCCGGGAGGTAGACGCGGTAGACGAGGAGGCCTTCCCCGCTGGTCGAGCCCGCCGGTGCGATCGGCATCGTGTTGACCTGCCCCGGCGCGACGTCCTCGCGGAGGGTCACCGTGAAGTGCCCGCCGGGCACGGCGTGTTGCTGCCAGGGATTGACGCTGCCCTGGTCCGGGGCGATCTGGTAGTCGGTCAGCGAGGAGCCGACCCCATTGACGGTGAACGGGCTGCTGGTCGGCTGGGTGTAGACCGCCAGCGAGGCGTACCGGGCGTCAGGGTAGGTGCCGTTGAGGACGATCCGCAGTCCCGGTCCGATCTGGAACACGTGGAGCCAGTAGGCCGCGCCCGTGTCCACGATCAGGATTTTGTTCGAGACCGCTTCGACCTCCCTCGGCCACGCGCACGCCTGCGTCCCGGACTGTCCGGAGCCCGTCGGGGGCACCGACGCGGGGGCTCCGGGCGTCGCCGTCGCTGGCGAGCACCCGGCCACCAGGGCGAGGAGGGCCAGCCGGAGAACCGCGTCCCGCACGTGCCCGTGTCCCGAGACCGGGTGCTGGCCAGGCCTCATGCCCGGAATGCCTCGAGGAATGGCACGCGCCTCCCGATGCGCATCGCCGAGTTGGCGTAGATGCGGCCTGCCAGCCACACGACGCCGGCGATCGTGGCCACGGTCAGCGCCATCGAGAGCACCACCTGCCAGGGGGCGACTCCGACCTCGGCGATGCGCATCGACATGAAGATCGGCGCCGCTGGCGGCACGAACGAGAGCGCCGTGACCCACAGGCTCGTCGGGCTGGACAGGGCGAAGAACATCAGGATGTAAGACCCGCCGAGCAGCAGGCTGACCGGCGCGATGGCGCCCTGGACCTCCTCCTGGCGCGATACGAGCGCTGCGACAGACGCGTAGGCCGCCGCGTAGAGGATGAACCCGAGCAGGAACCAGGCGAAGTACGTCGCGACCTCGGCGATGCCCAGGGCGGGGATCGAGACCGCATTCGTGTGAATGCTCGCGGTGATCGCTGCGATCGCCACGATCCCGAGCTGCAGCAGGGCCACCATGCCGATTCCGAGGATCTTGCCCGCCAGCAGCTCGGCTGGCCGGATCGTCGCGAGCAGGATCTCCATGATCCGCGTGGCCTTCTCCTCGACGACGCCCTGGGCCACGAAGCTCCCGTACATGCCGATCGAGATGAACAGCAGGATCGCCACGGCCAGGGCGGCCACCACGCGCTCGTCCCCCGCGGTGCTCGAGCCGGTCGGCTGGACACGCTCGACCTGGACCCCGGCCGTGATCGACGTGATGGCGGACGGCGTGAGGCCGGCGGCGGCCATGCGCGCGTCCTGGGTCGCGGCGTCGAGCGCGATCTCGAGCGCAGAGGGGAGGCTCTCGTCGGCCACGGCAGCGGGTGCAACGGCCGTGCCGCTGACCGCCAGGTCGAGCGAGCCGGCCTGAACCTGTGCCCGGCCCGCGCCCGCCTCGGGCACGGACGTCACCGTCACTGCCTGCCCGAGGGCGGCGGCGATCGAGCGGAAGGCCGGCTCGAGGGCCTGCGCCCCCCCGCTGAACGCGACGCGCGCGGCCGCTGCCTGGCTTCTGGTGCCACCCTGGAGGGACGGGGCCAGCAGGATGCCGCCTGCCACCGCCACGACCATCACCACCGTGCCGACGGCGAAGACCCGTGAGCGAAGGCGGAAGCGGACCTCTCGGCGGGCGACGAGGAAGATGTTCCTCGCCCAGCGCGACCCGTGGGGATCCGATGACGGCGCGATCACGGCTCGACCTCCTTGACGGCGTCGCGACGGCCAGCGGCAGGTCCTGCCATCGATCTCAGCCCAGCACCCGCAGCAGCGCGGCCAGCGCGAGCACGGCGAACCCGGCGACGGCCACCCAGTTGCCCCACCGGGTCCTGCGGTTGAGGCGGCCGGACACGATGAGGATGGCGGCCACGATCACGAGCGCGAGAAGGATGGGCTGAGACATGGCGGTGCTCCCTCGTTCAGCGCCTCGAAAGGACGACGTAGAGGAGGCCCGCGACCACAAGCACGCCGATGCCTGCGAAGAAGACCCAGTCGCCCCAGGAGGCTGTGCGGTTGATCCGACCGACCAGGACGAGGAGCGCGGATAGAACCGCGAGCAGGGTCAGGTATGGATGAGACCTCACGCGAGACGGCATCTGATTCCTCCAATCGATTCGGCCTGGAGAGGCCCGCACGTGTTGTCCGAGGCTGGTGCTACCCGCGGAAGGCATCCATGAACCGCACTCGGCTCCCGATGCGCATGGCCGAGTTGGCGTAGACGCGACCGGCAAGCCAGATGAGCGCGCCGATCGCCGCGACGATCAGAACCAGCGCGAGACCGAGCTGCCAGGCCGGCACGTCGCCGCCGGAGATGCGCACCGCCATGAGGATCGGCGCGAACGGCGGCAGCACCGAGGCGACCAGGGCCAGGGGACTCGATGGATTGACCAGGTAGACGTAGGCAAGCAGGTAGGCGAGGATCTGGAACAGGTTGATCGGGGCGACGGCGCCCTGGACCTCCTCCGGGCGCGAGACCAGCGCGGCCAGCGCGGCGTAGGCCGTCGCGTAGAACATGAAGCCGAGCAGGAACCAGAGGAGGTACCCGACGACCGCGGTCACCCCGAGAGCCGGGGTGGTGACGGCGTTCGTCACGGCGACGACCCCCAGCGTCGCCACGGCCACGATGCAGAGCTGAAGCAGGCCGGTCAGCCCAATCCCGAGGATCTTGCCGGCGAGGAGGCCGCTCGGCCGAACGGTGGCGAGGAGGATCTCCATGATCCGGCTCGTCTTCTCCTCGACCACGCCCTGCGCAACCTGGCTCCCGTACAGGCCGAGCGCGATCCACAGCAGGATCCCGACCGCCAGCCCGACCACCTTGTCCTGCGTCACGCCCGGCTTCGCGGGCTGGAGGGCATCGACCGGGACCTGGAGCCCGCTCGTCACCGTCGCGAGGACCCCGGGGGGAATGCCCAGTGCCGTGAACCGGGCTGACAGCACGGCCCGCTCGAGGGCAGCCTGCACCACGGCGGGCGCGGACTTCTGCACAACGATGGTCGGCGAGGTCGCGGATCCGGACTCGAGAGCGACGAGGGTGCCCGCGGACACCTGGGCGCGGCCCGCGGCGTCGTCGGCGACGATGCTGACCGTGACCGGCTGCCCGAGCGCGGCCGCCGATGCGCTGAAGTCCTGCTCGAGGGCCTGCGACCCGCCGCTGAACCCGACCCGGAGGGCCTTGGTCTGGCCGCCGAGGAGCGAGTACCCGACGATGCCGATCACCACCAGGGCGACCATCAAGACGGTGGGGCCGATGAACACCCGTGAACGCAGGCGCACGAGCATCTCGCGGCGCACCACGAGGTACACGGTTCGCCCGCCCCGCGGCCGGGGCGCGCTCGCGGTCACACCGGCACCTCCCGGATGGCGTCGCGGAACAGCTCGGTCAGGCTCGCCTCGGCCGGGCGGAACTCGCGGACAGGCCCCGTCCGGAGCGCCGCCTCGAGGACCGCCTGGTCGTCCGCCCCCGGCTCGAGCTCGATCAGGGCGCGGCTGCCATCGGAGCGGATGAGGGTCACGCCCGGGAGGTCGCCCGCCCAGCCGCTCTGGGCTGCCGGCGCGTCCACCCACAGACGTCTCGGCCCGCCCGCGCGAAGCTCCGCGACCGTGCCCTGGGCGACCATCCGGTGCTTGTCGATGATCCCCACCCGGTCGCAGATGCGCTCCACGAGGTCGAGCTCGTGGCTCGAGAACACGACGGCGACCCCGGCATCGGCGCGCTCTCGGAGAACGCCTGTCATGACGTCGAGGGCGACCGGGTCGAGGCCCGAGAACGGCTCGTCGAGGACGAGGATCTCCGGGGAGCAGACGAGCGCGGCGGCGAGCTGCATGCGCTGCTGGTTGCCGTGGCTGAGCGACTGCAGCTCGTCGTCGCGGCGGTCGGCCAGGTCGAAGCGCTCGAGCCACTCCGCGGCAGCCCGCCGCGCGTCGGCATCGCTCATGCCGTGGAGCTCCCCGAGGTAGGCGAGCTGCTCCGCGAGGTGCATCTTCGGGTACAGGCCGCGCTCCTCGGGCATGTAGCCGATCTGGCGACGGGTCGTGAAGTCGAGCGGCCTGCCGGCCCAGCGGACCTGTCCCGCGTCGGCGTTCAGCACGCCGAGCACGATCCGCATCGTGGTCGTCTTGCCGGCGCCGTTGCGTCCGACGAATCCGAACATCTCGCCGGCGCGGACCTCGAACGTGAGGTTCTCCAGCGCGACCAGGTCGCCGTACCGCTTCGAGACGCCGTCGATCTCGAGGACTCGACCGCCGTCGATCATCGCCTCACCTTCATCTCGCGGCCTTCGCTGCGCTCGCGGGCGCCGAGCGTGCGGGCTCGCGGAGCGCCGACGACCGCGCGGGCGCTGCGCTTGCGGGCTCGCGGAGCGCCGACGACCGCGCGGGCGTCCCGCTCGGCGTCTGTTGGGGGACGGACCCGTCGGGGTCCTCATCGGCCTCGGCCCGATCCCGGCGTGTCCTGGACGGCAGGCGGCCCGCGTCGCGGAGCGCCGCGCGGAGCAGGAACTCGATCTGGCCGTTCAGGCTCCGCAGGTCCTCGGCCGCCCAGGCCTTGAGGGCGGCCATCGTGGCCGGGTCGAGCCGCAGGAGGAACGGTTTCCGCTCGTTCACGCTCGCCATCGCCGAATGCTCGCCCTCGCCTAGTAGAGGCTGCCGGCGTTGACGACCGGCTGACTCTCGCGCTCGCTGCAGAGCACCACCAGCAGGTTGCTGACCATGGCCGCCTTGCGCTCCTCGTCGAGCTCGACGATCTGCTGGCTCGAAAGCTGCTCGAGCGCCATCTGGACCATGCTCACCGCCCCGCCGACGATGCGCGTGCGGGCGTCGATGATCGCGCTCGCCTGCTGGCGCCGCAGCATCGCGCCGGCGATCTCCGGGGCATATGCCAAGTGGCTGATCCGGGTGTCCAGGACCTCGATCCCGGCCTGGCCAAGCCGGCTCTGCACCTCGCCCTTCAGCTCCTCGCCCACCTCGTGGGGGTTGCCCCGCAGCGACTGCCCCTCCCCGTGGCCGTCGTAGCTGTACACGGTTGCGAGCGTCCGGATCGCGGCCTCGGCCTGGATCCGCAGGAACTGCTCGTAGTCGTCGACGGCGAACAGCGCCTCGGCGGTGTCCACCACCCGCCACACGACCACCGCGGCGATCTCGATCGGGTTGCCGTCGTGGTCGTTCACCTTGAGCCGCTGGCTCTCGAAGTTGCGGATCTTGATCGAGACGCGCCGCCGCCGGCTCAGCGGGTTGACCCACCACAGGCCCTCATGCTTGAGCGAGCCGGCATAGCGCCCGAGCAGCACGAGCACCCGGGCCTCGTTGGGGTTCACCACCGTCAGGCCCGCGGAGCCGACCACCACCGCGAGCGCGAGCAGGCCGATCGCCAGCCGGAACACGCCAGGCCCGATCGACGCCGGGGGTCCGCCGCCCGCTAGGTCGAACGCGATTGCCGCGACCAGCACCGCGATCCCGGCCAGCAGCCCGAACAGGACCGGATAGCCGGAGACCGCCCGGCCCTCATGCTCTCGGATCATCGATCCTCCTGATCGCGTGATGATATCACCACGATGTTAGCAGGGTGCCGCGGCCCGCGCCTGGGCCGGTGGCGTCCTGGGTCGGATGCACCGACGCGGAAGCGGCGGCGGCGTAACGTAGCCGAGATGTCTGCCCGTACCGCCCTCGATCCCACACCCGAGATCATCCCGCCCCTCCCGGATTCGCGGGAGGCTCGGGCATCGATCGCACTCAAAGCCCTCGCCGCCATCAACGTCGCCGGGGCGGTGCTGGCCCAGTTCCCGCCGCCGCTGCCGCAGTCACAGCTCCAGGCGCTCACGTTCAACGCCGCCGCGATCGGCCTGGCCGCGCTCGAGTTCGTCGTGGCCCGGGCCATCGACCACAGCCGCCCGTGGGCGATCGCGGTCGTTCGTCCACTGATCGTCCTGCTCATGGCGGCAGGCGCCGGGGCGACGCTGGTCGGCGCTCAGCAGGGAGTGCTCCGGCTGCCGTTCGAGGTGGTGTTCGCGATCTGGGTCCTGCTCGGCGCTCGGGACGTCACCCTGACCGGGCACGCGGACCGCAGGGGCGGGCTGCTCGTCGTGTCGACCCTGCTCCTGGTCTCGTCGATGCTGGTCAGCAAGCCGGTGTTCGGGTGGGGTGGCGTGCTTGACGTTCACGCGTCCGCCCTCCGCGCCTCGATCACCGCCGACTGCGGCTCGGCGGACGCCAGCCCGCCGTCGACCATCACCGTGACCTACGACTGGTCGTGGGCGCAGACGAGTCCGCTGCCGAGCGGGCTCGACATCATCGTCCTCGGCTGGAACGGCACCGATGCCGAGGGGCGGCAGCTCTACTACTTCCGGACGGCACTGCCCACCGGGAACGGCGTCTACTCGGGTCGACATGACTACCCGAGCCTCGACATGGCGACGCAGGTGGCGCAGGGATCTCCGGGAACGTGGATGTGGGGGGTTGAGCTCGGCGAGCAGGGGATGCAGCCCGGCCAGATCCAGCTCCTGATGCGCCGGGCCAACGCCGCGCCGCCCGGCCCCGGCCAGCTGGTGATCACGGCCACGTACGTCCACCTCGGCCTCTGGCACAGCACGCCTGTCAGGGTCACCTGCTCGTGGGCCGGACCGGCGGCGGCATCGGCGGGATCCTGATCGACGCTGGCACGCGGCATCGGCGCCGCCTCCCGGTCGAGGCTATGCCTGCCCGTAGCGACGCGCAGTGAACCGGGCCAGCCGCTCGGCCCAGGCGGCGATCGTCTCCGCGGCGTAGTGCGTCGCGTCCCAGGCGGCGACCATCCTGATCGCGAGGTCGTGCCCGTCGTGCTCGATCCACGGGCCGGCATCAACGCAGCACTCGGCATCCACGGCCAGATGCTGTTCATCCACCACCCGTCGCAGACCGTCGTCGCGAAGCTGTCGACCCAGCCCCGGCCGGTCGACCGCGCGCTATTCGAGCTGCAGCTCGCGGCGTCGCAGGCGATCAGCGAGGCGCTGAGCGCGGGCGGGTGCAGCCGCGGGGTTCTGTCGGCCGCGGCGAGGCGGCCGGCGCGTGAGGTCGCCGCGAGACGTCGGCCGCCGGGGGCCAACATGCCGATCGCGGACATAGCCGGGGGGCTGCGGCAGGCCGGTCAGCGAGTGCGCTGCAAGTCGACCACGGCACCAACCAGGAGGCCCGCGATCACCCCGATCGCGACCATGATCCAGATCTCCGCCGACAGGAGGAGGCCGAAGAGCAGCCCAAGAGCAGCGCCCACCGCGATCCCGCTGCCGGCGATCGTGCCGCGGGGTGGCCGCGTGTTGCCTGTCATTCCCGTCTCCTCTGGAAGAGATGCCGCCGATTGAGCGGCGAACGTCGTTGGACTGGAACCCCCGGGCCGCTCCCGCCAGTGTCCGGCGCCGGCCAAGACCCGGCAAAGGGCTGCTCGGCGCGTCAGCGCGTGCCAGGAGCACCCCCGCAGCCCGCCGGACGTTCGGCAACGGCTCGACCGCATGGGTGACAAGGGACTCGACGGGGACCGCCACGCAGGGCGAGCGTCGTGGCGCGGCCCGGCTCGATGTGGCGGATCTCGGACTGTCGCCTTCGACCGTCAAGCATCACCTCGCGCCAGCCAGTCCAAGGTTGGCGCGACGACGACTGCGCAGCTCGCATGGATCCTGGCGGAGCGTCTGCCGGAGGCTGATGGACTGGGCCAGCCTGGCGGGGGTGCGTGCCGCTGCCGGATGGGCCCGGACTTCAGGAGGCTGACGCCGTGCGTCTGGCGCTCCAGCGTCCGCAGTTGTGCCCCGGGGATCGCCTCGCTGATCGCGCGAGCCGCAGCGCGCATGGATGCCGCCCCGGAACCGCCGTGCATGACCAGCGTCGGTGTCGTCACGCGTCGCAGGAGGTCGGCTGGCAGTGCATGCCCTTCACCGAGCACTTCGCTGTCGTAGGCGAGCGTCGGGGCGAGCCTCTCGAGCCCTGGCCACATCGGCAACGCACGCATGGCCTCCACCTGCTTGTCCGAGACGCCCACCGATCTGACGAACAGCGCGACGGCGTCGCCACTGCGCCCGGACCTCAGCAGCGGCACGAGCGTCCGGTAGTACTCGCTGGCGGAGTCGCGACTCGCGGCGTCCACGGCGTACGGCGCCTCGTAGATCGCGACCTTCGCCACCTGCATGCCCAGTGCCACTGCAGCCCGGAGCGCGACCGCAGCACCAGAGGAATGGCCGTAGAGGCAGGCGGGCTCGCCCAGCGCCGAGACCAGCGCCGCGACGTCCTCGACCTCGCGCTCTGGTGAGTAGGGCGCCGTGTCACCGCTGTCGCCGCGCCCCCGGCGGTCGTAGTTCACGACCTTGAACCGGGACGCGAGGAGCTTCGCGAGTCTGGTCCCGGACTTCCTCGAGTTCAATGCCCCGAGGATGATGACCACCGCTTGCCCGTGACCCGCTGCTTCATAGGCGATCCGGGTGCCATCTCTGGACGATACGAAGAGCGGCTTCACCATACGCACCCCTGAATGGACCGATGCCCCTGACGCCTGCTGGGCTGGGCTGGCGCGCGTCGCACTCGGGCTGGGGCTGAGCCGTGGCGCGATGCGCCCGACTGCGGCCAACGTCGCGCCCGACCGGAGTATGGGCGCGAGGCCGCCCTATCGCGCTGGACGCGCGCGTGCGCCGCTGCGCCTTCAATGCCAACCGGCCATCCAAGGGAAGCCGGCGCGACAGGCGGGCCATCGAGTCGGCCGGCCGCGAGACTGGAGCGAGAGCCCCCTAGCAGGATCAGGGACTCCCGGTCCCCGGCTATCACCGGCTCGCCAGACGTGGACGCGGAGCCGGGCCGCCGGACGGCTCTTGACCCGGAGGCGGCCCGGCCATAGGCTCCCGCCGCACCAGGGGGAGTGACCCAGCAGATGCCGCGATCGCCCTGGCTGGTTGCGCGATGGGCCGATCAGATGTCGATGCCGAATTCGATGCGGCGCTGCGCATTTGCGCTCCTGATGGCGATGGTCCTCGCCGGGTGCACGGGCTCCCCGGGTGCCTGGACGCCGGCCGCCAGCGACGGAGCTGTGTCGTCTGGTCACCCGGTCGACGCGACGTTCCCATCGGAGGTCGCCGGTCTGCCGGTGATCAGCGTTGCCGACGCCGTCGGCCTCCTCCAGTCCGGCAAGCTCGACGGTCAGGCGGTCGCGGTGGCGGGCTACTACGAGCAGTTCACCCCGTCCTGCCCGTATCCGGGCCGCTACATCGGCCCGCTCGAGGACTGGTGCCGGTTCGCTGCCTTCACCGCCACCCGCGCCAGCGCCAAGCTGTGCGAGCCGCTGGGCACCGACGGCATGAGCTGCCACCAGGCGTCCGGGACGAACCTGTCGCCCTGGTTCATGACCGAGACGGGCGGGAACACGTGGGGCTGGATGTCGGCGGGCGCCACCGGCGAGCCGAGCGCCCTCGTGCTCGTCGGCCACGCCGGCGACGCCCGGCAGTGGCAGTGCACCGCGACGACCCAGGCCCAGTGCGCGAAGGCCTTCGTCGTGGACCGGGTTGCCTGGGCGAACGGCAGCGATGTCCCGCCCACGGCACCCGAGACCGGCACCGCCCGGATGACGCTCGACGAGGTCGCGGCGGCCGTCGGCCTCGGCGACGACCTGCTCACCGGGGCCGCCTTCAGGAGGGGCGACGTTGCCACGATCGACCCGCGCTGGAACTTCGACGGCGACGGCGTCGTGTGGCTGGTGCGGTCCCTCGGGCGGGCCGCCGGGCCCGGCGCAGTCGAGACCCGCCCCGAGACGGTCTGGCTCGTCGACGACGCCACCGGGAAGGTGGTCGCCAGCCACCCGCTTCAGCTGGGCGCGGACTACCGGCCGGCGCGGCTGTGGTCGATGGCCACCGCCCACGGGGTCGACTGCTGCTCGGGCGACGTGCTCGCCTTCGACAGGGTCACGTCCAGCGACGGCACGATCGTCTACGAGGGGACGGTCCAGGGCGGCGAGTCGGGCGGCACGGACTCCACCACCTACGGCGGCAGCTACGGCTCCGGGCCTCTCGTCCTGCCGGCCGGCGGCTACACGGTCGCCGCGTGGCTGGCACCGTACAGCGGCGGTGTCGCGGGCGCGCCCCGCGGCGAGTGCTCCACGCAGGTGATGCTCCAGCCGCTGGGCGACGTCGCGCTGAACGCCGACTTCCCGCCCGACAAGGCGTGCACTCTGGGACCGGCGCCGGCGCCGACGCCCGTGCCCGGCTCGTAGGGGCTGAGATGGCGCGAAGCGCGACGAGGCGGCTCGCGGCCTCGGTCCTGGCCGCACTCACGCTGGCCGGGTGCACCCTTGTGCCTGGGGTCGTTCCCGCGGCTACCGATCCGGTTGCTGCCCATGAGCGGGCGCAGGCCGTGCTCTCGGCGTGGGCGGATGCGGTGGCCAGGGCCGGTGGGCACGCGGCCGTCACCCCGGTCGGCGAGCTGACGGGCCAGATCGGCGACTGGGAGGAGGCGTTCGGCGACAACAACAAGCGCGCCCTCATGGCCGGCATGGTCTCGTCCGCCAGCCCCCTGTCCGATGTCGCGCCGCCCGGCGGCGAGGTGATTTGGCAGGACGGCACGACGACGACCGTGCCCCTCCTGTCGGCGCAGGATGCCGTCAACGCGATCCAGGACACCGCCGCGGCGCCGTGCTCCGACTGCACGATGCTCCTTGCGACGGCCGCGGAGCTGGCGTCGGGGCCGATCCAGACGTCCCGGGGACCGGCGACCGCGCCGATCTGGGTGTTCACCCTCGAGGGCACCGCGGTCAAGGTGACCCGCGTCGCGATCGCGAACCCGGTCGTGGTCACCCCTGACGACGGCGGCTGGGGGCTCGGGCTGGCCATCGACTCGGCCAGCGGGTCGGCCACGGGCACCGAGCTCACGGTCGCCTTCGTCGGTGCGCCCGATCCGGGGGACAAGCCGTGCGGCGAGGACTACACGGCGGAGGCCATCGAGTCGGATCTCGCCGTCGTGGTCATCGTCACCCGGCATCCCCATGCGACGCTCGGAGCGTGCTCGGCCGTCGGGGCACGGCGCACCGCGACGGCGACACTGGCGGCGCCGCTCGGCGACCGGGTCGTGCTAGACCTGCAGCAGGGAACGCCGGTCCCCCTCGTGCTGGTCCCGTAGCGGATCCGACGGGCGCCGGATCAGGGCAACGAGCGGCACGCCGACGCCGATGGCGACCGGCGCTTGTCGCCGCGACGCGGAACGGCGTGGTCGGACCGGCCGGTGGGTCATCCCGTGGCGGCGAACCCGACGACCAGGATGGCGATGGCCACGGCGGCGAGCGGAACCGCAGGTTATCAACTTGCCATCCTGCAACATGCAGGTTATTATCCTGCACATGATCACCCAGCCGGCACCCGCCGGACGGTCCCTCTTCCGCACGCCGGAGCTCAGCCCCGAGGAGCTCGAGGTCGTCTCGCGGATCGAGGAGCTTCGGGCTGCCCTGCGCTACCAGGTTGTCCAGACGCCTCGCCGCTGGACGGGATCGCTGCGGCGCGTGATGTTCGCTCGAGCCATCCAAGGCTCGAACACGATCGAGGGCTACAACGTCACCCTCGCTGACGCCATGGCCGTCGCTGAGGGCGAGGAGCCCCTCGATGCCGCCGAGGAGACTGCCCGGGCCGTCGCAGGCTATCGGAATGCCATGACCTACGTGTTGCAGCTCGCGGGCTCGCCGCATTTCCGGTACAGCGAGGGCCTCCTCAACAGCCTCCATTTCATGATGCTCAACTACGACATGAGCAAGGATCCGGGCCTGACGCGCCCAGGGCCGGTATTCGTGCAGCACGAATCATCGGGCCGGATCGTGTACGAGGGCCCGGACGCCGAGCGCGTTCCGGGCCTCATGGACGACCTGATGGCCAGCCTGAACCAGCCCGGGTCGACGCCGGTCATGGTTCGAGCCGCAATGGCCCATCTCAACCTGGTGATGATCCACCCGTACCGGGACGGCAACGGCCGGATGGCGAGGATCCTCCAGTCCCTCGTGCTCTCGCAGGACGGGATCCTCGCGGCCGAGTTCTCCAGCATCGAGGAGTACCTCGGCAGGAGCACGCAGGACTACTACGACGTCCTCGCCGAGGTCGGCGCGGGCGCCTGGCACCCCGAGCGGGACGCACGGCGGTGGGTCCGGTTCTCCCTGACCGCGCACTTCCGCCAGGCGCAGCGGCTCCTCCGCCGCGTCCGCCAGACGGAGCGCCTGTGGGCGCTCCTTGAGGCGGAGGTCGAGCGGCTGGGGATCCCGGACCGGGCGGTCCTGGCCCTGTTCGACGCGGCACAACGCTTCCGCGTGAGCAATCGCGTCTACCAGGAGCACGCCGAGCTCTCGGAGTACGCCGGCGGACGGGACCTCAAGCGGATGGTCGATGCGGAACTCCTTGAGCCCAAGGGAGAGAAGCGGGGCCGCTACTACATCGCCACGCCGCGATTGCTCTCGTTGGCGGAGGCCTCCTGGGAGCAGGAGCGGGGCGCCGAGCAAGTGGACCCGTTCGCCGAGGTCCAGCTCTCGCTCTTCCCGAGCCGCTGACACGGTTCCGCGCGGGGGGAGGCGCATGCCCAGAACCAACACGTCATCGCCAAGTGGCAGCGATGGAGTCCCGCCCAGTGTCGAACAGTCCCGTACAACGCGTCCGCTGGGCATGCAGCGGCTCCGGGCTCTTGGCCAGCCGGCCTGTCAGCCGCCCAGGATGCGATCCCGCTGCTCGACTGGCATGGCGTTGAACGCGAGGATCCAGGCATTGACGGCCCGCTTGTCGGTCACGTCGACGCCGGCCTCCTGCATCGCGCGCACGAGCCCCTTCGCCGGGCCGGCGGCGTTCGGGTCGCGCATCGCGGCGAGGTATACCGGCTCGAAGGCGTCGACGGCATCCAGGGTCTCCGCGATGGCCGGCTCGGACACGCTCCGCTTCTCGCCGGCGAACCGGATCCACCGCCGCAGCACCGCGGTCAGCGCATCGACCTCCGGATCCTCGAGGCTGACCTTGCGGGGGAACCAGTCGGCGAGCGCAATCCCGACGACGGTCGGGCTCCACCGGAGCGGGTCGCCGTCGTGGAAGTCGCACTTGAAGTCGACGAGGTACCGGGCGAGGCCCCCGGCTGCGGCCACGCCCGACCCGTGGCTGGAACGCCGGAACTCGGCGACGAGCGAGCGTCGTGCGCCGGGCTTGACCTCGGGCCACGGGATCTCGAGGGCGGGAGGAAGCAGATAGAGACGGGAGCGGAGCAGGGCGGCGAGGCGCGGGACCTCGTCGTCGATCGGCGGATCGAGGTAAAGGTCGAGCATCCTCAGGCCCTGCGCCCACAGGTCCGCGAGTTCTTGGGCGCCCACGGGACGTGTCGCCATCCCTGACACCTCCGTCCACGTCGCCCGCACCCGGTCGGCGCTAGGGGCAAGCATCGCTTGGCGGATGAGGCCCTGGAAGTTGTGGTCGATCATGGTCACGACGGCGTGCGGCTCGCGCCCCGGGTAGGCGAAGTCGCCGACCAGCTGCGTCTGGTCGCCCAGCTCGTCCGTCGAGGCCCAGGCGCCCACAAACGCCGGGTGGCCGATCACGGTCGACCAGCCGGCATCCTCGATGCCGGACGCCGCATGCGCACCGCGCCTGTCCGGGCGGCGGCGGCGATCGGCTCCGGGCCGAGCGTCGCCACCTGTGGCACCACTACCTGTGTACAGCCAGCAGTCGGCGGAAGCGTGCTTAGGTCACGCAATGGCCCGGCACCACTGCCTGGGCACCGCTCAAGGAGTCCCAGACTGCAACCATGGCGGCCAAGCCC